>NZ_JBFAIR010000009.1:0-94227 GCF_040654815.1 Streptomyces sp. NPDC050619
CCGGGTGATCCGGAGAGTGTGATCAGCGGGCAGCTGGCGTACTGGAAGGACGCGCTGGCCGATGCCCCGCCGGAGCTGGCGCTGCCGGTGGACCGGGCTCGCAGGGGCGAACCCTCCTTCCGCAGCGGAACGGTGGACGTCGATGTGACCGCGCAGACGCACGCCCGCCTGATCGAGGTGGCCGGGCGCGGCCGGGCGACGATGTTCATGCTGGTGCATGCCGCGCTGTCGGTGCTGCTGTCGCGGATGGGCGCGGGATCGGACATCCCCCTCGGTACGCCCGTCGCGGGGCGCGGGGACGCGCAGTTGGAGGGGCTGTCGGGGTTCTTCGTGAACACGCTGGTGCTGCGGGCGGATCTGGAAGGTGATCCGTCGTTCGCCGAGGTGCTGCGGCGGGTGCGGGAGGCGGACCTGGCGGCGTACGCGCATCAGGATGTGCCGTTCGAGCGGCTGGTGGAGGAGCTGAACCCGGCACGCTCGCTGTCACGCAATCCCCTGTTCCAGGTGATGCTCGCGCTGCAGAACGTACCCGAGGCCGAATGGCAGCTCCCCGGCCTGCGAGTCACCCCGCTGCCGCCGGCCGCCGCACCCCCGGCGCGGTTCGACCTCTCCGTGACGTTGGGTGAGCGGCGGGCTGCGGATGGCTCTCCGGCGGGTCTTGGGGGCGGGATTCTGTACGCGGCGGATCTCTTCGACGAATCGACTGTGCGGTCCCTCGGCGACCGTCTCGTACGGGTGCTGGAGCAGGTGGCCGCCGATCCGCAGGTGCGGCTGAGCGAGATCGACGTACTCGATGCGGATGAGCGGGCGCGGGTGGTGGGGGAGTGGAACGCCGACACCCGGCCGGTCGGCCCGCTGTCCGTGCCGGAGCGCTTCCGGGAGTGGGCGGTCCGGGCCCCGGACGTGGCCTCGGTGCGCTGCGGATCCGAGGAACTGTCGTACGGGGAGCTGGATGCCCGGTCGAATCGGCTGGCCCGCTACCTGCGTCGGCAGGGTGTGCGCAGGGAGTCGCGGGTGGGTCTGCGGTTGCCGCGGGGTGTCGACATGGTGGTGTCGATGCTGGCGGTGTGGAAGGCCGGGGGTGCGTATGTGCCGCTGGACCCGGAGTACCCCGCCGACCGCCTGGAGTTCATGGTCGCGTCCAGTGAGGCGCAGGTCGTGCTGGACACCGCCGTGCTGGCGGGCGCGCAGGAGGCGATTGCCGCGGAGTCTGCCCTTCCGCTCGAAGTGGAGATAGATCCCGACCAGTTGGCATACGTGATCTACACCTCCGGCTCCACGGGCCGCCCCAAGGGGGTGGCAGTTCCCCACCGAGGCCCGGCCAATCTGGTCGAGACGATGGGTCCGGTGCTCGGTGCGGGGCCGGGTGAGGTGACGTTGCAGTTCGCGTCGTTCAGCTTCGACGCCTCGGTGCTGGATGTCGCCGCCACCCTGGCGACCGGCGGCACTCTGGCGGTCGCCGCGAGTGAGGAGCGCACCGATCCGCAGGCCCTGGCCGCCATGGTCGAGCGAAGTGGTGTCACCGTCGCGAGCGTGGTGCCCTCCCTGCTCGGGGTCCTGGACCCGCAGACCGTCCCCGGCGTGCGGAACTGGGTGCTGGGGGCCGAGCGCCTCACGGCCGACCTCGCCGCCAAGTGGCGGGCGGCGGCCGGGTTGTGGAACACCTACGGCCCGACCGAGTCCACGGTTATCGCCACGGCTGTGGCGCTCGAGGAGGGCATCAGCGCGGACGATCAGCCGCCGGCGATCGGCCGCCCGTTGCCCAACACCCGGGTCTACGTCCTGGACGACTTCCTGCGCCCGGTGCCGATCGGAGCCACCGGCGAGGTGTATCTCGCCGGTCCGGGTCTGGCCCGCGGCTACCTGGGCCGCCGGGAGCTGACCGCGGAACGGTTCGTGGCCTGCCCGTACGCCGAGGGCGGGCGGATGTATCGCACCGGTGACCTGGCGAAGTGGAGCGGCGACGGGCTGCTGCACTTCCAGGGCCGCGCCGACGAGCAGGTGAAGATCCGCGGCTTCCGCATCGAACTCGGCGAGATCGAGTCGGTCGTCGCCGCCCACGAACACATCGCCCAGGTGGCCGTCATCGTCCGCGAGGACCGGCCCGGCGACCCCCGCCTGGTCGCCTACGCCGTCCCCGTCGAGGGCGGCGGACTGGACCCCGCCGCCGTGCGGGAGTTCGCCGCCGCCCGGCTGCCCGAGTACATGGTTCCGGCCACGGTGATGGCGCTCGACGCGCTGCCGCTCACCCCCAACGGCAAGCTGCACAAGTCCGCCCTGCCCGCGCCGAGCTACGCCAACCTGGTCTCGGCGCAGGCGGCACAGGGTGAACTCCAGGAGACGCTGTGCGCTCTCTTCGCCGAGGTGCTCGGCCTGGAGCGGGTCGGGCCCGACGACAACTTCTTCGACCTGGGCGGCAACTCGGCCCTGGCGATGCGGCTGGCGGGACGGGTCCGTACCGAACTCGGCGCCGAGCTGAGCATCCGGCAGTTCTTCGGCGCCTCGACCCCGGTCGGCGTGGAGCGGCTGCTCGGCGCCAAGCTACGGCCGCCGCTGCGGGCGGTCGAACAGCGGCCGGCCGAGCTCCCCGCCTCCGTGCACCAGCAGCGGGTCTGGCAGGCGGAACGGGCGGCCGGCTCGGATGCGACGAGCAACCTCGCCGCCGCGCTGCGGCTCGAGGGCGAACTGGACGTGCCGGCTCTGCGGGCGGCGCTCGCCGATGTGGTGGCGCGGCATGAGCTGCTGCGTACGCGGTTCCGGGAGACTCCAGAGGGCACGCTGGTGCAGGAGCTGGCCGAGGCCGGCGACGACGTCGTACACGCCGGGCCGACGGTGCTGCCGGCGAGCGAGGACGAGTTGCCCGGGCTGATGGCGTCCCGTATCCGGCAGCGCTTCGACCTGACCCGGGAGGTGCCCTGGGCGCAGCATCTCTTCACGCTCTCGGCCACCGGGCATGTGCTGCTCCTCGTCATCCATCCGATCGCGGCGGACGAGTCCTCGGTGAATCTGCTGATCCGCGACCTCGCGGCCGCTTACGGGGCACGCCGCGAAGGGCGGGCGTCGGAACGGGCGCCGCTGCCGCTGCAGTTCGCCGACTACGCGCTCTGGGAGCGCGAGCTGCTCAAGGGTGAGGAGGAGGCGGAGAGCCTGGTCGCCGATCAGCTCGAGTACTGGAAGGCCGCCTGGGCCGACGCGCCGCCGCGGACCGAGCTGCCGACGGACCGGGAGCCGGCGGCCGGGCGGGACCGGCGCACCGCCTCCGTCCCGATCCGGATCGCGGCGGACACCCACGCCCAGCTGCTGGACGCGGCCGACGCCGCCGACGCGACCACCTTCACGGCGGTGCACGCCGCACTCGCGCTCCTGCTCTCCCGGCTCGGCGCCGGCACGGACCTGATGCTGGGCACCGTACTGCCGCGGCCGGACGGCGAGGAGAGCCTGGAAGGCGTGGTCGGACCGCTGTCCGGCCTGCTGTCGCTGCGCCTGGACACCCACGGCAACCCGGCCTTCCGCACCCTCGTCAAGCGGGCCCGGGAGGCGTACCAGGAAGCGCTGCAGAACCAGGACGTGCCCTTCGACCGGCTGGTGGAGCGGCTGGAACCGAATGCGCGGGGGGCCCATCACCCGGTCTTCCAGGTGCTTTTGGACGTGCGCGACGACATCGCCGAGAAGTGGGAGGACGCGGGGCTGCCGGGGCTGGCCACCACCAGGCTGCCGCTGCCGCCGCAGGGCTCCGCGCTCGACTTGCGGCTCACCCTCACCGAGAGCTTCGAGGACTACGGGGACCCGGACGGCATCGTCGGCAGCCTGGACTACGCCGTCGACCTCTTCGACGAGTCCGCCGCCGCCGCCCTCGCCGGCCGGCTGGTGCGGGTGCTGGACCAGGTCGCGAGGGATCCGGAACTCCCGATCGGCCGTATCGAGCTGCTGGACGAGGCCGAGCAGGCCCTGACCGAGCGGCCGGCAGCAGCGCCCGGCGACCAGGGCACGGACGTGCAGTGGCCGGACGGCACCCGTGCCCATCTGCTGGACTTCTACCTCCGTCCGGTCCCGCCGGGCGCGCTGGGCGAGGTGTACGTCACCGGCCCGGCGCTCGCGCACCGCTACCCGGACGCGTCCGGCGAGACCGGCAGCCGCCTCGTCGCCAGCCCCTTCGGCCACCACGGCGAACGGATGCTGCGTACCGGCCAGTGGGCTCGGCGCGGCGCCTCCGGCCTGCTGCTGCCGCACGCCGCGGGCGACCCGGACCGGCACCGGCGTGACGGCGTCGGCCGACGCACCGTCAGAAACTCCGAGGACCTCGGGGTGCTGCTGCCGCTGCGCGCCGAGGGCGATCGCCGGCCGCTGTTCTGCATCCACCACGGCACCGGGCTGAGCTGGAGCTACGCCACCTTGCTGCCGCACCTTCCGGCCGATCTGCCGATGTACGGCATCCAGGCGCGCGGCCTCGCCGGCCCGGAGCCGCTGCCGCAGAGCATGGAAGAGATGGTGGACGACTACATCGCCCAGCTGCGGAGCGTGCAGCCGCGAGGCCCGTACCGGCTGACCGGCTGGTCCTTCGGCGGCGTCGTCGCGCAGGCCATCGCGTGCCGGCTGGAGGAACTGGGCGAGCAGGTCGACCTGCTCGCGCTGCTCGACGCGTATCCGTACCGGGACGTCGGATCCGTCGGCAGCGACCAGGAGGGCGGCTTCGGTCCGGTGGACGGCAGGGGCAGCTGGGACGAGGACAGTGGCGCCGGTCCCGGCCGGGACGTGGAGGCGCGCGGGGCGCAGCTGGAGAACATGCGGGAGGTCATCATGAACATCGTCGGCCTCATCCGCGACCACACCCCGCGCCGCTTCGGCGGCGACCTGCTGGTGTTCGTGGCGACCGAGCGGCGCACCGAGAAGCTGCTGGCCACCGAGGCCATCGCGAGCTGGCGCCCGTATGTCGCCGGGAACATCGAGACCCACGAGGTCACCTCCAGCCACGAGGACATGCTCGAATCCGCGCACCGGTCCGGCATCGGCCGCGTGCTCACCGCGAAGATCCGTGCCGGAAGGGGCGATTGAGATGGCAGCTGAGAAGTCCTTCGACATCATCCCGAACCATGTGCGGGAGGGAATGGAGCCGCCGCCGGGCCTGGAGGTGATGAGCGAGCGGACGCCGCTGCTCGAGGACACCGGGCCGGGGCTGATCAGCTGGGTCGCCACGGGACGGGACGAGGTACGGGAGATCCTCGGCGATGCCCAGTGCCGCTTCTCCACCCGGCCGCCGGCCGACAGCGAGGCGGAGTCGCGGGAGATCACCCAGATCGGCAATCCGCTGATGCACGACCCGCCGGAGCACACCCGGCTGCGCAGGATGCTGGCGCCGGAGTTCACGCTGCGCCGGATGCGCCGGATCGAACCGCAGGTCGAGCGGATCGTCGAGGACCGCCTCGACGTCATGGAACGGGCCGGCAGCCCGGCCGACTTCATGCGGCACTTCGCCTGGCCCATCCCCGGCCTGGTCGGCTGCACGCTCCTCGGCATCCCCCGCGACGACCAGGCGGAACTCGCCCGCCACCTCGACCTCAGCCGGCGCGACAACCGCGGCTGGCGGGCCCGCCGCGCCTCCGCCAAGGCCTTCGACGACTATCTGGCCCGCTACGTCGCCGCGAAGCGCCGCGACCCCGGCGACGACCTCGTCAGCGGGCTGATCAAGGAGCACGGTCCGGAGGTCACCGACAAGGAACTGGTGGGCCTGGCCGCCTCCGTCATGGCCGCCGGGATCGAGAACATGGTCGGCATGCTGGGCCTGGGCATCCTGGCGCTGCTCGACCACCCGGACCAACTCGCCGCGCTCCGCGGGAAACCCGAGCTGATGGACCGGGCGGTGGAGGAACTGCTGCGCTACGCCACCGTCGTCGCGGTCGCCTCACCGCGCACGGCGCTGACCGAGGTGCGCATCGGCGAGCACACCATCCAGCCCGGGCAGGTCGTGTCCTGCTCGCTGCTGGCGGTCAACCGCGCCCAGCCGGACGAGACCGCCAGGGATCATCTCGACATCCTCCGCGAGGGCAGCAACCACCTGGCCTTCGGCCACGGCATCCACTACTGCGCGGGCGCGGCCCTGGCCCGCATGGAACTGCGGATCGCCTTCGCGGCTGTGCTGCGCCGCTTCCCGGACCTGCGGCTCGCGGTGGCCCGCGAAGACCTGCGGTTCCGGCCGCCGTGGATGGCCACCTTCGGCATCGAGACCCTCCCGGTCTCCTGGTAACGGAAAGGCACCACATGCCGCAGCCACCGGAACTGCCCCCGCACCTGCGCCGCGACGGCGTGGACCCGCTGCCCGAGCTGACCCGGATGAGCGGCAGCACGCCCGTCGCCCGCGACCCCGGGGTCTTCGACTGGGTCGTCACGGGGCGCGCGGAAGTACGGGCGGTGCTCAGCGACACCGACCGGTTCAGCTCCGTGCCGCCCGTACAGCAGAAGGCCATCTCGCAGCCCAAGGAGGCCGGAAATCTGCTGCACTACGACCCGCCGGAGCACGGCCGGCTGCGGAAGCTGCTGGCGCCGGCCTTCACCAACCGGCGCTTGCGCACGATGGCGCCGGCCGTCGATGCGGTGGTGGCCGAGCGGCTCGACGTGCTGGCCGGGAACGGGCCGCCGGCCGACCTGATGAGGCACTTCGGCTGGCCGGTGCCGGGCCTGGTCAGCTGCGCGCTGCTCGGCATTCCGCGCGACGACCTCGCCCAGCTGGGGCGGATGCTCGACGTGCGCTCGCCCAGCCGGATGGACGCGCACTCCGGCAGCCGTGCCCGTCGGCGGGTGGCGGCGCAGAAGGCCTATATCTCCTACCTCGGCGGCATCGTCGCGCGGCAGCGCCGGGAGCCCGGCGAGGACCTGCTCGGCAACATCATCCGCGATCACGGCGCGGAGCTGACCGACGCCGAACTGGTCGGCGTCGCCAACTCGTTCCTCACGGGCGCGCTGGAGAACTCCACGCAGATGCTGGGCCTCGGCGTCCTCACGCTGCTGCAGCACCCGGACCAGCTCGCGCTGCTGCGCGCGCGGCCGGAGCTGCTGGATCAGGCGGTGGAGGAACTGCTGCGCCACGTCACGGTGGTGTCGACGGCGTCGCCGCGGACGGCGCTGGAGGACGTGACCCTCGGCGGGCAGCAGATCAAGGCTGGTGAGACCGTCTCCTGCTCCCTCCTCGCGGTCAACCGCACAAGGCTGCCCGGCGGCCCCGAGGACCGCCTGGACCTCACGCGCGCGGACGCCTCCTCGCACCTGGCGTTCGGGCACGGCGTCCACCACTGCATCGGGGCCGCGCTCGCGCGCCTGCAGCTGCGGGCCTCCATCGCCGGGCTGCTGGCGCGGTTCCCCGGGCTGCGGCTCGCCGTTCCGGAGGCCGAGCTGCGGTTCCGTCCCTTCGCCGCTCAGTACGGCGTGGAGGAGCTGCCGGTCGCCTGGTGACACCGGCGGCGGCCCGGTCAGGGCCGCCGCCGGCGTCAGTGCCCGGCCGGTGTCATTCGGCGCCGGGGGAGCAGCGATAGAGGGTTTCCTGGTTCTGCGGGCTTGCCTGGTTCTGCGGGTCTGCCTGGTTCTGCGGGCTTGCCTGGTCCTGCGGGTCTGCCTGGTTCTGCGGCCCCTTCGGGGCCTTCGGGCTTTCAGCTTCCTTCGGCTCCCCCGGGCCCTTCGGGCTTTCAGCTCCCTTCGGCTCCCCCGAGCCCTTCTCCCCCGGGCCCTTCTCGCCCGGCTGCTGTGCGCCGTACTCCTTCGGCTCGACCTTGGTGCACGTGGACCTGACCCAGTCGTTGATCTGCCCCACCGAGCTACCGGGCTGCGACGCGCCCGTCTTCCCGTCGCCGCCGCGCACCAGTGCGAAGCGCAGCTTGCCGTCCGCGACCAGCTTGCGGTACTCGGCCAGGGTCGCCGAGTTGGCCCCGCCCGTGAACCCGCCGAGCGGCAGCAGGGGCAGCGCCTTGGCGTAGATGTACGGGGCCGCCGACTCCCAGTTGTCGGTGGAGAAGGTGTACTCGGCGCCGCGGTTGTGCTTTTGGACGTACGCGAGGAGCCTCTCCTGGTCCTCGCTCAGCCCGGTCGCGATGCCGCCGCCGGAGCTGCCCGGCTGCCCGGAAGCCACCGGCCCGGCCGCTGAGGCGACCGGCCCGCTGCTCTTCTTCCCCGGCTTGTCACCCTTCGGCCGGTACGGCGGCCCGGCGTACGCGTCGAAGGACGAACCGGCGTACGTGGAGTCCAGCACCGACAGCGACCACGCCGTGGGCGCGGCGAACATCGCGACGCAGCCCGCCACCAGCCCGGCGACCCCGATCCGGCGGGACAGCCGGGCGTCCGGCAGCACCGCGTACACGAGCGCCGCGCAGGCCGCGACGGACGCCGCGAGGACCACCGGCGTGAGCCACGGCATGAAGTCCCGGTAATCCGCGGCCACATGCAGCGTCCAGACCTCCTGGACGACGATGGCGGCCGGCAGCACCAGGGTCAGCGGCGGGCCGAGTGCGGTGCGGTGGATGCGCCACAGCGCCACGATGCCGGCGGCCGCCAGCGCGGCCAGCGCGGGCGCGAGCAGGGTGACGTAGGCCGTGTGCGGGACCCCCATGCCACTGAGCAGCACAGCCGAGGTGAGCAGCCACGCGCCCCACATCAGATAGCCGGCCCGCCGCTGGTCGGTGCGCGGAGCGCGGCGATGTCGTGCAAGGCCGAGGACCAGGGACAGCAGCGCCAGCGGATACAGCCAGCCGATCTGGGCGGCGAACCGCGGGCCGAAGAGCTTGCCCCAGCCCTCGGTGTCGGGCATGGCCTGGGGGCCGCCCGCGTTGGCGTCGGTCTGGCTCTGCGACGGCGGCGCACCCTGGAACGTCCCCTTGAACGAGCCGTCGATCAGGCCGTCGTGCAGACGGTCGAGCCCGTTGTAGCCGAAAACCATGGCGAAGGCGCTGTTGTTGGTCGTGCCGTCCGCGTACGGGCGCGAGCTCTCCGGGGTGAAGGTCATCAGCGCGACCCACGACAGTGACACGGCGAGCAGTACGCCGCCGGCCGCCAGCAGCTGCCCCAGCCGCTTGCGCAGCGGGTGCGGGGCGGCGACGAGATAGCCGAGGGCGAGCGCCGGAACGACGACCCAGGCCTGCATCATCTTGGCCTGGAAGCCCAGCCCGATCCATACGCCGCTGAGCATCAGTGGGCCCAGGCGGCCGGTCATGACCGCCTTCTGGTACTGGTCCGCGGCCAGCACCAGGCACATGGTGAGGGAGGCATCGAGTATCGCGTGGCCGAACATCGACGCGGCCACCGGCGTCATGGTCAGCAGCCCGGCCGCGGCCAGCCCGGCCACCGGACCCTGCCAGCGGCGCACCACCCGGTACAGGACCAGCACCGAGACCACGCCCTCCAGGACCTGGGGCAGGGTCAGCGCCCAGGCGTGAAAGCCGAACAGCCGGGCGGCCAGCGCCTGCGGCCACAGAAAACCGCCGACCTTGTCCATGGTGATGGTGGCGGCCGGGTCGAGGGCGGTGAAAAAGAACGCGTGCCAGCTCTCCGACATGCTGCGGGCGGCCACCGAGTAGTACGGGGCGTAGGAACTGCTGGTGAGATTCCAGCCGTACAGCACGGCGGCGAGCGCGGCCACCCCCAGCAGCGCCGGGCGGGCCCAGGGCGGCTGGTCCGGGGGAGAGCGCCAGAACCACCGGCGGTGGGGCGGTGGGGCGGTGCCTGGGGAGGTCGCGGAGGTGGTCGCCGCAGCAGTCAGTGTCATCGCCTCACCGTGAAAGGCACCCGGTAACCGTGCGGTCACAAGCGCTTGCGGAATCGACAGTTGGACGGCCGCGGCTGTGTCCGCCGTGTGACCGCCGTCCGCGTAGAAACTGCTGCATGCTCATCACACGTAAGCGCACCAAAGCGCACCCCTTGATCGCCGCGTCCGCTCTGCTTGTCGCCGCTTTCGGTGCCGCCGGCTGCTCCGGTGAATCGAAGGCCGCCGACTCGGGGAGCAGTCAGTCCCCTGGCACCCAGGACAGGGGATTCACCCAGGCGCTGGCCTACTCGAAGTGCATGCGGGAGAACGGCGTGCCCGACTACCCGGACCCGGAGCAGGACGCCGACGGCCGGGTCATCATGAACCCCGGCAACGGCCAGGACGACCCGAAGACCCAGCAGGCGATGGAGGCCTGCCGCGACCAGATGCCGCAGGGACGCTCCCGCGAGAACGGCGGCAAGATGGACACCTCGAAGGTGACCTCGTGGGCGAAGTGCATCCGCGAGAACGGCATCCCGAAGTTCCCGGACCCGGAGATCGACGGCACCCGGCTCAACGTACCGCTCGGCAAGATCGGCATGATGCCCGACGACCCGAAGCTGCAGCAGGCCTCGCAGGCCTGCCAGGACAAGTCCCCGGGCGGCGAGCTGTACTTCACTGACGGGTCCGAGCAGTGACGACGCCGGACCACACCCCTGGATCGCGGGATCCCGGCGGGGCGGAGGGCGACCCGGCCGCCACGCTGGAAGTGCGCGGCTCCGGTGCCCTGGCCACCGAGCAGCCGGCCGGGGCAGCCATCGCCCCTTCAAACCCGGGCCCTGCGGCGCCCGCCCCTGTCCCCGCCACCGGCGGCGCGGGCCAGGGCGGCGCCGTCGACGGCGAGGAGCCGCCGCCCAGCCGCCGCAAGCGGCGGCCGCTGCGCACCAGCCTGATCGTGCTGGTGGCGATCACCGTGGCCGCGGCCGCGGGGCTCGCCGCCACCGGCACGCTGGGCGGCAAGGAGGACGACAAGCCCGAGGCCTCCCAAGGCTCCTCGGCGACGGCGAAGGTGCAGCGCACCTCCCTCACCGACACCCAGACCGTGGACGGCAACCTGAGCTACGGCGACGCCTCCACCGTGCTGGGCCAGTCCTCCGGCGGCGGCACCAATCCGGGAGAGGGCGGCGGCTCCGGGATCGTCACCTGGGTGCCCAAGGCCGGCGACACCATCAAACGCGGCGGGGACGTCTACCGCGTCAACCAGCAGAAGACGCCCCTGCTCTACGGCAACATCCCCTTCTACCGCACCCTGCAGTCCGGCGACTCCGGCAGCGATGTCAAGATCCTCGAGCAGAATCTGAAGGCCCTCGGCTACGACGGCTTCGTCGCCGACTCCACGTACAACGACAACACCGCCGCCGCCGTGAAGGAGTGGCAGGACGACCTGAACCGAGAGGAGACCGGCACCGTCAAACTGGGCGACGCGGTGGTGGCCCCTGGGGCCAGGAAGGTCTCCGACGTCAAGGCCGAGGTCGGCGCCCCACCCAGCGGCGCCGTGTTGTCCTGGACCGCGACCGAGCGGGTCATCAGCGTGGACCTCGACGCCCAGTACGAGGACCTCGTCAAGAAGGGCACGAAGGCGCAGGTCAAACTGCCCGACGGGACGAGTGTCGAGGCGACGGTCACCGAGGTCGGCTCGCCCTCCAACGCCGCCGACGAGCAGTCCGGCGACTCGGGCTCCGGCGACTCGGGCTCCGGCGACAGCGACAAGGCACCGACCCTCCCCGTCGAGCTGAAGGTGAAGGATCAGAAGGGTCTCGGCAACTATCAGGCGGCGTCGGTCGACGTCACGCTGAAGTCGGAGAGCCGCAAGAACGTGCTCGCGGTCCCGGTCAGCGCCCTGGTGGCCAAGGACGGCGGCGGCTACGCGCTGGAGGTCGTGAAGTCCTCGGCGCCGAACGGCGTCGAGTACGTCCCGGTCAAGCTCGGCATGTTCGCCGACAGCATGGTCGAGGTCTCCGGCGCCGGCATCTCCGAGGGCACGGTCGTGGGGGTCCCGAAGTGACCGCACTGTCCCACCCGGTGGTCGACCTCGCCGGGGTTTCCAAGTCCTACGGCGACCTCGCCGCGCTGCAGTCCGCCGACCTGGTGATCCACCACGGCGAACTGCTCGCGGTGGTCGGCCCCTCCGGCTCCGGCAAGTCCACGCTGCTCAACATCATGGGCACGCTGGACCGCCCCTCGGAGGGCAAGGTCCGTATCGGCGGCCACGACATCGACGAGCTGCGCGACCGCGACCTGTCCGCGCTGCGGGCCGCCACCATCGGCTTCGTCTTCCAGCAGTTCCACCTGGCGCAGGGCATACCGGCGCTGGACAGCGTTGCGGACGGGCTGCTCTACAGCGGCCGGTCCCGCGCCGAGCGGCGCGAGCTGGCCGAGCGGGCGCTGCGCCGGGTCGGCCTCGGCCTGCGGCTCTACCACGAGCCGCACCAGCTCTCCGGCGGCGAGAAGCAGCGCGTGGCCATCGCCCGCGCGGTGCTCGGCGACCCACCGCTGCTGCTCGCCGACGAGCCTACCGGCGCGCTGGACTCCCGCTCCGGCGCGGTGGTGATGGAGCTCCTGTACGAGCTGCACGAGTCCGGCACGACGGTCGTGGTCATCACCCACGACCGCGATATCGCCGCATCGCTGCCGCGGGAGGTCCGGCTCAAGGACGGCCGGATCGAGCACGACTCGGCTGTCGGCGCGGCGGCCGGCGAGCTGACAGCCGGAGGGAGCGCCCGATGAGCCTGTCGTCCCCGCCCCGGGAGACCGGGGCCGCCCCCTGGCGCAGCCTCCCGGCACCGCCGCGCCCCAAGGCGGCCCGGATGGGCCCGGCCGATGTGGTCCGGGTCGGCGGCTCGGGGCTGCGCGCGCGGCCGATGCGAGTGTTCCTGTCCGCGCTGGGCATCGCCATCGGCATCGCCGCCATGATCGGCGTGGTGGGCATCTCCTCGTCCTCCACCAACGACCTCAACCAGCGCCTCGCCGCACTCGGCACCAACCTCCTGACGGTGTCCCCCGGCGAGTCCTTCGGCGGTGGCACCGCGCACCTGCCCGAGCGCTCCCTCTCGATGATCGGCGACATCCCGGACGTCGAGTCGGTCTCCGCCCTCGGCAAGACCAGCGCAAAGGTCTACCGCAACGACCTGATGCCGAAGGAGGAATCCGGCGGCCTGCGCGTCACCGCCGCCCGGACCGACCTGCTGAAGTCCATCGGTGGCGAGCTCACCGACGGCCGCTGGCTCAACGCGGCCAACAGCGAGTATCCGGCCGTCGTGCTCGGCGCCAACGCCGCCTACCAGCTGAACATCCACCACGCCGGACCGGAGGTACGGGTCTGGCTCGGCGACCGCTGGTTCACGGTCGTGGGGCTGCTGGCGGCGAACGAGCTGCTGCCCGACCTGGACAACAACGCGATGATCGGTTGGGGCGTGGCCAAGCAGGAGCTCGGCTTCGACGGCTACCCGACCACCGTCTACGTCCGTGCCGAGGAGGACGCGGTCAAGGACGTCCAGGCGAAGCTCGGCGCCACCGCCAATCCGGAGGTGCCGAGCGAGGTCGACGTCTCCCGCCCCTCCGACGTACTGGCGGCGAAGGAGGCCACGGACGACACCCTGAGCGGACTGCTCCTGGGCCTCGGCGGCGTGGCGTTGCTCGTCGGCGGCGTCGGCGTGGCCAACACCATGGTCATCTCCGTCCTCGAGCGCCGCTCCGAGATCGGCCTGCGCCGCTCGCTGGGCGCGACCCGCGGCCAGATACGCACCCAGTTCCTGGCCGAGGCGCTGCTGTTGTCCGTTCTCGGCGGCATCGGCGGCGTACTGCTCGGCATCGGCGTCACCATCGGCTACGCGACGTACCAGGACATGACCACGGTGGTGCCGGTCTGGGCGATGGCCGGCGGCGTCGGCGCCACCCTCGTCATCGGCGGCCTGGCCGGCTTCTATCCGGCTGTACGAGCCGCCCGTCTGCCCCCCACCGAGGCGCTGGCCACCTCGTAGTCCCGCTGCCGGTTTCGCCCCGGACCGCGGTGCCCCTGCTGACGACCCCCGAGCAGCAGGGGCATCGCACCACCTCGTGCTGGAGGCAGGGAAGAAGGGACGCAGGGCGATCGATAACCTGAGCGCAGAGTCGACCTGCCGACGCGCGTAAACAGCGAGGTGAGAGCCCACATGTTCACCACCCGTCCGACCCTCCAGGGCACCTTCGGCATGGTGTCCTCCACCCATTGGCTGGCCTCGCAGTCGGCGATGGCGGTTCTGGAGGACGGCGGCAACGCGTACGACGCCGCCGTGGCGGGCGCGTTCGTCCTGCACGTCGTGGAACCGCACCTCAACGGGCCCGCGGGCGAAGTGCCGATCCTGCTCGCGCCGGCGGGCGGTGAGGTGCGCGCGCTGTGCGGGCAGGGCGTCGCGCCGGCCGGGGCGACGGTCGCGCACTACCGAGGGCTCGGTCTGGACCTCGTCCCCGGCACCGGGCCGCTCGCCGCCGCCGTCCCCGGCGCCTTCGACGCCTGGATGCTGCTGCTGCGCGACCACGGCACCAAGTCCCTCGCCGACGTCCTGAAGTACGCCATCGGCTACGCCGAACACGGGCACGCGCCCGTGGAGAACGTCGGAGCGACCGTCGAGAGCGTGCGGGAGCTGTTCGAGACCGAGTGGACGTCGTCCGCGGAGGTGTATCTGCCGGGCGGGAAGGCCCCCCGTCCCGGCGAGCTGCTGCGCAATCCCGCCCTCGCCGCCACCTGGAAGCGACTGCTCGCCGAGGTCGCCGGAGTGGGGGACCGGGCGGCGCAGATCGAGGCCGCGCGGGAGGTCTGGCGCACCGGCTTCATCGCCGAGGCCCTGATACGGCAGGCGCGCCGGCCCACCATGGACACCAGCGGCGAGCGCCACACCAGCACCCTGACGGCCGACGACCTCGCCGGCTGGTCCGCGACGTACGAGGCCCCGGCGACGTACGACTGGAACGGCTGGAGGGTGTGCAAGGCCGGCCCCTGGAGCCAGGGCCCGGCCCTCCTCCAGCAGCTCGCGCTGCTCCCACCCGAGCTGCCCCGGTACGGGTCCGCCGACTACGTCCACCTGCTGATCGAGGGCTGCAAGCTCGCCATGGCCGACCGGGAGGCCTGGTACGGCGACGCGGTCGAAGTACCGCTCGGCGAACTGCTGTCAGCGCGGTACAACGCCGGCCGGCGGGAACTCGTCGGCGACAAGGCCTCGTACGAACTGCGGCCCGGCAGCCCCGGCGGGCGCACCCCGCGACTGTGTGCCCACGCGCGCGTGGTGATCGGCGACGAGCCCGGTTTCGACGCGCTGGGCGCCGGGGAGCCGACGGTCGCGGTGCGCGACGTGCCGGGCGTCGGCGAGCCCACCGTCGCCAAGCACCCCACGTCCCCGGTGCCCGGCGAACCCGAAGTCGCCGCCGACGGCGGCACCCGCGGCGACACCTGCCACCTCGACGTCGTCGACCGCTGGGGCAACATGATCGCCGCCACCCCCAGCGGCGGCTGGCTGCAGTCCAACCCCGTCGTGCCCGAGCTGGGTTTCCCGCTCGGCACCCGGTTGCAGATGACCTGGCTGGAGGAGGGCCTGCCGAACTCCCTCACCCCGGGCCGCCGCCCCCGCACCACCCTCACCCCCTCGATCGCGCTGCGCGACGGAGTTCCGGTCATGGCCTTCGGCACGCCCGGCGGGGACCAGCAGGACCAGTGGCAGCTGCACTTCTTCCTCGCGGTCGCGCTGCGCGCCCCGGTCCGCGGCGGCCTCGACCTCCAGGGCGCGGTCGACGCCCCGAACTGGCACAACGACAGCTTCCCCGGCTCCTTCTACCCGCGCGGCATGCGACCGGGCAGCGTCACCGTGGAGGCCCGCATGGACGCGGACGTCGTCGAGGAACTGCGCCGACGCGGGCACGACGTGACCGTGGGCGCCCCCTGGTCGGAGGGACGCCTGTGCGCGGTCGCGCGGGACCCGCAGACCGGGATCCTGTCGGCAGCCGCGAATCCGCGGGGCATGCAGGGGTATGCGGTGGGGCGCTGAGCCCGTTGTCGGTACCGGGAGGGGGAGGCAGGCAACGGGAGGCCGGCACTGCGAGGCCGGCACCGCCAGGCCGCCCTGGCCAGCCTTTGAAAGGAACGGCAGGGCAGCACCTAAGGGGCGCGAGGAACGGCGCGACCAGCCCCCACCGACCGGCAGCCGCGAGACAACGGCCACCACCCCTCCGAGAGCGACCGGCGGCGCACACCAACCCCGCCACTGCCGCACCGCGCCCCACACCAACCCCACGCCCACCCCCGCCCCCCCCACATCCCGGTATTCATGGTGATTCCACCCGCTGTGCACCGGGCGGGTGGGGATTGTCAGTGGCGCGTGCTCTCATGGAGTCATGATCGGAGACACGGAAACCATCGACGAGTTTCTCAGCGAGTTCCTCACCCGGCACGCGGCCGATGTGGAGGAAGCGGTGCGCAAGGCGGCCGCGGCCGAGATCATGCCGCGCTTTCGTCGGCTCGCAGCGCACGAGGTCGACCAGAAGGCCGGCCCGCACGACCTGGTGACGGACGCCGACCGCAAGGCCGAGCAGTACCTCACCAAGACACTCGGCGCCCTCCTGCCCGGCTCGGTCGTGGTCGGCGAGGAGGCGGTGCACGCCAACCCGGCGTCGTACGAGGCGATACAGGGCGACACACCGGTCTGGATCGTCGACCCCGTCGACGGGACACGGCAGTTCGTGCACGGCGACCCCGGATTCTGCACGCTGGTCGCGCTCGCCCAGGGCGGGGTCCTGCTCGCCTCGTGGACGTACGCCCCCGCCCGCGATCAGCTGGCCACGGCCGTGCGCGGCCAGGGCGCCTTCCTCGACGGCGAGCGGCTGCGCTCCGGCGCCCCCGACCCCGGCCGCGACCTGCGCATAGCCACCTCCCACCCCGACTACACGACCGACGAGGAGAAGCGCGCGCTGCTGGGCCTGTGGACCGAGGGCGTGGCACCGCGCGCCTGCGGCTCGGCCGGCCTGGAGTATCTCGCCCTCGCTCGGGGCGAGTCGGACGCCACGGCCTTCTCCTGGGAAGCCGCCTGGGACCACGCGGCGGGCATCCTGCTCGTCGAGGAGGCGGGCGGCGCCCACCTGACGCTCACGGGCGAGCCGTTCCGCATCAGGGGCCACAACAGCCTCCCGTTCACCGCGGCCCGGGACGCGGCCACGGCCCGCCGAGTGGTCGGGCTGCTCAGCGCGTCGTAGGCCTCGGGGTACGCCCCGCGGCCCCGGGCTGTCAGTCCTCCGTCATATCCTGATCCTCACTGGCCATCGGCTGACGAAGGGGTCCGAAGGTGGTGTCGATGCTCGATGCGGTCGTGGTGGGTGCGGGGCCGAACGGACTGACGGCCGCCGTGGAGCTGGCCCGCCGCGGCTTCTCCGTGGCCGTGTTCGAGGCCCGCGACACCGTGGGCGGGGGAGCGCGCACCGAAGAGCTCACCCTCCCCGGCTTTCGGCACGACCCGTGCTCCGCGGCCCACCCGCTCGCCATCAACTCACCCGCGTTCCGTGCCCTGCCCCTGGAGCGCTACGGCCTTCAGTGGCTGCACGCCGACCTGCCCATGGCGCACCCGTTCACCGACGGCACCGCCGCCGTCCTGTCCCGGTCGGTCGGCGAGACGGCCGCCTCGTTCGGACCACGCGACGCGGGGACGTACCGCAGACTGGTCGCGCCCTTCCTGCCCCGGTGGGACACCCTCGTCCGCGACTTCATGTCCCTGCCGCTCAGCGCGCTGCCCCAGGACCCGGTGACCCTCGCCCGCTTCGGCCTGGTCGGCCTGCCCCCGTCGACCTGGCTGACCCGCCGCTTCCGCGACGAGCGGGCGAAGACCCTGTTCGCCGGCCTCGTCGCGCATGTGATGGCCCCGCTCGGCGGCTTCGCCACCGGCGCCATCGGCCTGGTCTTCGCCCTCGCCGCCCACGCCCGCGGCTGGCCCGTGGCCCGCGGCGGCTCCCAGTCCATCTCCGACGCGCTGGCCGGGTACCTGAAGGATCTCGGCGGCACCGTCCACACCGACTACGAGGTCAAGCGCCTCGACGACCTGCCGCCCGCGCGTGCGTACGTCTTCGACACCTCGCCCACCGCACTGGCCCGCATCGCCGGCCTCGGCCGCTTCTACGAGGGCTACCGCTACGGTCCCGGCGTATTCAAGGTCGACTACGCGCTGGACGGCCCCGTGCCGTGGACCGCGGAGGAGGCGCGCAGGGCCGGCACCGTGCAGATCGGCGCCGACAGCGCGGAGATCGGCACCGCCCTGCGCGCGGCGTCCCGGGAGGGCCGCGCCCCCGACAAACCGTTCATGATCACCGTGCAGCCCAGCGTCGTCGACTCCACCCGGGCCCCGGCCGGCAAGCAGGTCTTCTGGGCGTACGGCCACGTCCCCAGCGGCTGGACCGGCGACCTCACCGACGCCCTCGAACGCCAACTGGAGCGCTTCGCCCCGGGCTTCAGCGACCGCGTCCTCGCCCGCGCGACCACCGGCCCGCCCGAACTCGCCGCCCGCAACGCCAACTACATCGGCGGCGACATCGCCTCCGGAGCGGTCAGCGGACTCCAGATCCTGCTGCGCCCCAAACTGTCCCTGTTCCCGTACGGCACCCCGCATCCGGCCGTCTTCATCTGCTCGTCGGCCACCCCGCCGGGGCCCGGCGTGCACGGCATGTCGGGGCACAACGCGGCGAAGGCCGTCTGGAGGAGGCTGCGCCAGACATGACCACCCTCACCCTCGCCCAGGGCGACATCACCCGCGTCAGCGTCGACGCGATCGTCAACGCGGCGAACTCCTCGCTGCTCGGCGGCGGAGGCGTCGACGGCGCGATCCACCGCCGCGGCGGTCCGGCGATCCTCGAAGCCTGCCGCAAACTCCGTGCCTCGCACTACGGCAAGGGCCTGCGCACCGGCCAGGCGGTCGCCACCACCGCCGGCGAGCTGGACGCGCGCTGGGTGATCCACACCGTGGGCCCGCGCTACAGCCAGGAGGAGGACCGCTCGGAGCTGCTGGCCTCCTGCTACCGGGAGTCGCTGCGCGTCGCCGACGAGCTGGGCGCCCGTACGGTCGCCTTCCCGGCGGTCTCCGCCGGCATCTACGGCTGGCCGATGGAGGACGCCGCCCGGATCGCCGTGGAGACGGTGCGGGCGACGGATACGTCGGTCGAGGAGGTCAGGTTCGTCCTCTTCGACGACCGGGCGTACGAGGCGTTCGCCAGGCAGGTCCAATAGTGCCTGTAGCAGGGGTGCGGCGTCAGCGGATGCGCAGCACGTCTAGTGCGGTGAGCGCCACGTGCAGTTCGGTGCGCCGTTCGCCGGATTCGAGGTCGCAGTCGAGGAGTCGCTCGATGGTGCGCAGGCGTTGGTAGATCGTCTCTCGGGACAAGCTGCCGCGGCGTGCGGCGGTGGTCTTGTTGCCCGCCGCCTCCAAGTAGTGGCGCAGGGTCGTCAGCAGGTCGGTGCCGTGGCGGGTGTCGTGGTCGATGAGGCGGCCGAGCAGTCGTTCGACGTAGTCCTGGACGCGGGTGTCCTCGCGGAGCGCGTACAGCAGCTGGCGCAGGCCGACGTCGGACAGTTCATGGAAGGACCTGCCGTCGGGCGGGGGCCGGCCGGGCAGTGCCGCCTCCGCCACGCGGGCCGCCTCGCGGAAGGAGCGGGCGGCGTCGGAGAGGTCCGTGACCTTGGAACCGACGCTCACGATCGCCCCCGGGGCACGATCCAGCACATCGCGGCTCAGCCGTTCGACCGTGGGCCGCCAGGGGTGGGACGGGCGCACGGCCAGCAGGATGCCGAGGCGGTCGGGGGCCAGCCGGCCGACGAGGGCCGGGATGCCTGCCGCGCCGAGTTCCTGGGACAGGAGCATCTCCTGCTGGGCGTCGTCGCGGTCCTCGCGTACGCCGGTGTCCACCAGCACCGCGAGGAAATCGCTGCCGTCGGTGGGCAGACCCAGCGCCGCGAAGCGGGCACGGGAGTCCTCGGGGGAGCGGTGCCGCTGTTCGGCCAGATCGCGCAGGGCGCTGCGGTGGGCGGTTCGTTCCCAGGGCGTGGTGTGGATGAGGCGGGCGATGGTGAGGGCCATCGCCGTTCGCTCCAGGACGGTGACGTCCTCGGATCCGAAGGCCGCGGAAGTATCGGAAGTCGCGGAAGTCGCGGAAGTCGCGGAAGTCGGGGATGTCGCGGAAGCAGAAGGGAGCATGACCACGCGACCCCAGCGTTCGCCCTGGTACTCCACGGGGACCACCAGCCAGCCCTCCCGGCCAGGCGGGAGCGCTCTGGAGCGCTGTTCCCAGTCGGTGAGCGCCTCCTCGACCGTGCTGCCGGAGGGCTCGCAGATGAGCGCATGGTGCACCAGGTTCTCCAGGACGACCGTGCGGCCGCTCATCTCGGCCGCTGCGCGCACCACGTCCTCCGGTCCCGCGCCCCGCAGCGTCAGCGCGGTGAACGCCTCGTGGATGCGCTGGGTCCGGCGCATCGCGTCCGTCTGGTTGCCCAGGATGAGGGTGTGGACGACCTGGGTGACCTCCAGGAAGTTGACGTCCTGGGCCAGGGTGACGAGCGGGAGGTCACGGGTGCGGCAGGCCTGGACGAGCGGGTCGGGCGGGCGGTGGTAGCGCCGGACGAGTTCGATGACCAGGGCCGCGGCGCCGACGTCGGCGAGTTCGTCCACGTACCGGCGCACGCCCGCCGGGTCCTCGGGCAGGGGCATGCCGGTCGTCAGGACGAGTTCGCCGCCCTTGAGGAAGGAGGCGGGGTCGGTCAGCTCGGTGATGTGGACCCAGCGGACCGGCCGGTCGAGGCCGGTCACACCGGCCACGACCTGCGGCTGCCCCGCGGCGAGAACGGGGAGGGTCAGCACGTCGGCGACGGTGAGCGGGCGGCCGGTCCTGGCGGCGTCGGGGCCGGACCCCACCGGCGGCCGGGACCCTTCGGGGTTCTCGCTCATGGTGCCTCCCTGGTGCCCGGACACTGTGACAAGAGTGGTTGACCTGTGCAAGAACCACTCTGCGGCCACCGCGGCGGTCCCGGTCCGGCCGATGCGCCCGGGACGGTTGACACAACGTCCGAACACGACGTCCGAGATGGACAGATCAGGCGTTGTCGCCGTCCGGGCGGGCAGGGATGCTCGAAATGCCGGAGTAGACCGCAACCCACGCCCCGGGAGACGAACATGACCGCACTGTCGCCGCACCTTCGCCAGGCCACGCCCGTCATGGCGGTCCGGGGCGAGGGCGTCCACCTCTACGGCGAGGACGGCCGCCGCTACCTGGACTTCACCGCCGGGATCGGCGTCACCAGCACCGGGCACTGCCACCCCACCGTCGTGGCCGCCGCCCAGGAGCAGGTGGCCACGCTCGTCCACGGCCAGTACACGACGGTCATGCACCCGCCGCTGCGGCGGCTGGTCGACAAGCTCGGCGAGGTGCTGCCGGCCGGTCTGGACAGCCTGTTCTTCACCAACTCCGGCAGCGAGGCCGTCGAGTCCGCGCTGCGGCTGGCCCGTCAGGCCACCGGCCGGCCGAACGTCCTCGTCTGCCACGGCGGTTTCCACGGCCGTACCGTGGCCGCCGCCTCCATGACCACCTCCGGCACCCGCTTCCGCTCCGGCTTCTCCCCGCTGATGAGCGGTGTGGTCGTCACCCCGTTCCCGACGGCCTTCCGGTACGGCTGGGACGAGGAGACCGCGACCCGTTTCGCTCTGAAGGAGCTGGACTACACGCTCCAGACGATCTCCTCGCCCGCCGACACGGCCGCGATCATCGTCGAGCCGGTGCTCGGCGAGGGCGGCTACGTGCCGGCGACCCGCGCCTTCATGGAGGGCCTGCGGGAGCGCGCGGACCGGCACGGCTTCCTGCTGATCCTGGACGAGGTGCAGACGGGCGTGGGCCGCACCGGCCGCTTCTGGGGCCACGACCACTTCGGCATCACGCCGGACATCCTGGTTACCGCCAAGGGCCTGGCCAGCGGATTCCCGATCTCCGGCATCGCCGCCTCCGAGGAGCTGATGAGCAAGGCGTGGCCGGGCTCGCAGGGCGGCACCTACGGCGCCAACGCGGTGGCGTGCGCCGCCGCCTGCGCCACGCTGGACGTCGTACGCGACGAGAAGCTCGTCGAGAACGCCGAGGCGATGGGTGCCCGGCTGCGGCGCGGCCTGGAGGCGGTGGCCGAGCGGACGCCGGCCATCGGGGACGTACGGGGTCTGGGGCTGATGCTGGGCACCGAGTTCGTCACCGAGGACGGCGCCCCCGACGCCGAGACCGCCGCCCGGGTGCAGCGGGCCGCCGTCGACGAGGGCCTGCTCCTGCTGCTGTGCGGGGCCTGGAACCAGGTGGTGCGGATGATCCCGGCACTCGTGATCGACGAGACGGCGGTGGACGAGGGCCTCCAGGCGTGGGCGGCGGCGGTGAAGACCGGCACGTCGGGAACCTCGGCCTCGGACCGATGACGACCACGCCAGCCGCCGACCCAACAGGAGAGACCTCATGACCGACGTACCGAAGCAGCTCTTCATCGGCGGTGCCTGGGTGGACGCCGCGGACGGCGCCACCCTGCCCGTGGACGACCCCGCGACCGGCGAGATCCTCTGCCACGTCGCCGACGCGGGCCCCAAGGACGCCCGGCTCGCGGAGGACGCGGCCGTCCAGGCGCAGGCCGAGTGGGCCCGGACGGCGCCCCGGGTGCGCAGCGAGATCCTGCGCCGCGCGTACGAAATCATCCTCGACCGCACCGACGAGCTCGCCCACCTGATGACCGCCGAGATGGGCAAGCCGCTGGCCGAGGCGCGCGGTGAGGTGGCGTACGCGGCGGAGTTCTTCCGCTGGTTCTCCGAGGAGGCCGTACGCGTCGAGGGCGGCTACGGCACCCTGCCCGACGGCCGCAACCGCATGCTGCTGACCCGCCGCCCGGTCGGTCCCTGCCTGCTGATCACCCCCTGGAACTTCCCGCTGGCCATGGGCACCCGCAAGATCGGCCCGGCAATCGCGGCGGGCTGCACGATGATCCTCAAGCCGGCCCCGCAGACCCCGCTGTCCAGCCTGGCCCTCGCCGCGATCCTGAAGGAGGCCGGGCTGCCGGACGGTGTGCTGAACGTCGTCACCACCTCGCGGGCCGGAGAGGTCTGCGAGCCGCTCCTGCGCGGCGGCCGTATCCGCAAGCTGTCCTTCACCGGCTCCACGCAGGTCGGACGGCTGCTGCTCGCCCAGTGCGCCGACACCGTCGTACGCACCTCCATGGAGCTGGGCGGCAACGCGCCCTTCATCGTCTTCGACGACGCCGACCTGGACGCGGCCGTGGACGGCGCGATGACCGCCAAGATGCGCAACATGGGGGAGGCCTGCACGGCCGCCAACCGCTTCTTCGTCCACCGTTCGGTGGCCGAGGAGTTCGCGCAGCGGCTCGCGTCGCGCATGGGAGCGCTGGTCGTGGGCCCCGGCACCCGGGAGGGCGTCGACGTGGGCCCGCTGATCGACACCGCGGGCCGGGCCAAGGTCGAGGCACTCGTCGCCGACGCGGTGGAGCGCGGCGCCCGGGTGCTGGTCGGCGGCCGTACCCCCGAGGGCCCCGGCTGCTTCTACCCGCCGACCGTGCTCGCCGACGTCGAGCCGGGCAGCCGTCTGATGGACACGGAGATCTTCGGACCGGTGGCCGCGATCCTCACCTTCGACGACGAGGACGAGGCGGTACGCCGGGCCAACGACACCCCCTGGGGACTCGTCGGTTACCTCTTCACGGAGGGACTGGACCGCGCCCTGCGCATAAGCGAACGGCTGGAGGTGGGCATGGTCGGGCTGAACACGGGCCTGGTGTCCAATCCGGCGGCACCGTTCGGCGGCGTCAAGCAGTCCGGCCTGGGCCGGGAGGGCGGCCGGGTCGGCATCGACGAATTCCTGGAGTACCAGTACCTCGCGATTCCGGTGAGGTGATCGACCCCGGCTACCCGGCTACCGCGGTCAGGCAGGCCGCGGTGCCGTCCTCCGGGCTCCCCACCGCCGGGTGCGGTAGCCGCCCGCCAGGCGGCAGACGGCGTAGATCGTGAACGAGATCGTCGTGACGTAGGGGCTGATGGGGATGCTGCCGCCCAGGGCGAGCAGGATGCCGCCCTCGATCGAGACCACGGCGAACACCACGCTGAGCACGGGCAGCAGCACCGGCGACGCGGTGATACGGGCGGCGGCCGCGGCGGGCGTGACGACGAGGGTGAGGACCAGCAGCGCGCCGACGACCTGCACCGAGAGGGCGACCGCGAGTCCGAGCACGAGCATGAAGGCGAAGGACAGCGCGCGCACCGGTACGCCACGGGCCGCGGCGACGTCCGGGTCGGCGCTGGCGAAGGACAGCGGCCGCCACATGACCGCCAGGGCGACGACGACCAGCGCCGAGGTGCCGAGCAGCCAGGCCATCTGGGGAGTGTCGACGGCGACGATCTGGCCGGTGAGCAGGCCGAACTTGTTGGCCGCCCGCCCTTTGTAGAGGGCGAGGAAGAGCACGCCGAGCCCGAGGCCGAACGGCATGATGATGCCGATCACCGAGTTGCGGTCGCGGGCCCGCGCGCCCAGGACGCCGATCGTGCCGGCCGCGAGGAGCGAGCCGACGATCGAGCCCGCCACGATGTTCACCTCCAGGAGCAGGGCCGCCGAAGCTCC
Source organism: Streptomyces sp. NPDC050619 (assembly GCF_040654815.1). Classification (NCBI taxonomy): domain Bacteria; kingdom Bacillati; phylum Actinomycetota; class Actinomycetes; order Kitasatosporales; family Streptomycetaceae; genus Streptomyces; species Streptomyces sp. NPDC050619. The sequence goes on from NZ_JBFAIR010000009.1 coordinate 24,422, forward strand.
GGCGAAGGACAGTTCGCTGATGCCGTGCACCGCGAAGGGCAGGTCGCGCATGATGACGAAGACCCCGGCCAGCCCGCCGACGAGACCGAGCGCGGCCCCGGCGATCAGGGAGTTGCGGACCAGCGCCAGCAGTTCGCCGTAGTTGTCGAAGCTGAAGATCTGCTGCCAGACCCCGTCGGCGAGCGTCATGGTCGGACTTCCTCGGTCTCATGGGCGTGATGCGGTGGCGCGGCCGTCTCGTCGGGGGCCCCGACGACCACGACCCGGCCGTGCACGCGGACGACGTCGACCCGCGTGCCGTACAGCTGGGACAGCGACGCGGAGGTCAGGACCTCCTCCGGGGGCCCGACGCGGTGACCTCCCCGTGCCAGGTACAGCACCCGGTCCACCAGGCCGAGCACCGGGTTGATCTCGTGGGTCACGAAGACCACGGCCGTGCCGTGGGAGCGGCGCCGGGCGTCGACCAGTTCGGTGACGGCCCGCTGGTGGTTCAGGTCGAGGGAGAGCAGCGGCTCGTCGCAGAGCAGGATGCGCGGGTCGGTGGCCAGTGCCTGGCCGATGCGCACACGCTGCCGTTCGCCCCCGGACAGCAGGCTGAGCGGGACGTCGGCGTACGCGGACGCCCCGACCGACTCCAGGATGTCGTCCACCCGGCGCCGCACGGCACCGGTGCGCAGCCGTGGCCCGAAGCGGTGCCCGTCGATCCCGAAGCGCACGAGATCGCGGGCCCGCAGCATCGCCTGCGCGGACACCTCCGCCTGCTGGGGGACGTAACCGAGGTGCCGGGCGGCCTCGCGAGGCGCTCGTCCCAGGACGGTCAGTGTTCCGGTCGACAGCGGCTGCCGGCCCAGCAGGGCCCGGACGAAACTGGTCTTGCCCGACCCGTTCGGCCCGAGCACGGCCAGGAACTCCCCGGGCCGGACATCGAGGTCGAGGCCGCTCCAGACCACGCGCTCGCCGTAGGACACGGCGGCCCCGCGCAGGCTGATCACCGCGCCGGTCCCGGGTTCGCCCTGCCGGGCCTGGGGCACCGGCGCATTGCCTGGCCGCATCACTTGTCCAGCGCGCCCGCGAGCGCGTCGACGTTGGCGGTCATCCAGCCGAGGTAGTCCTTGCCCTGCGGCAGGGTCTCGGTCACCGGTACGACGGGGATGCCGGCCGCCTTGGCCGCGGCCTCGGACTTCTCCGTCTGCGGGCCGGAGGTCTGCTGGTTGTAGACCAGCGCCTTGACCTCCTTGCCGCTGAACAGCGCCAGCGTGTCCTGAAGGATCTTCGGGGAGACGTCGTCGCCCTCCTCGATCGCCTCGCTGAACGCCGCGGGCGTCTTGTCCACCAGACCGCTCGCATCGATCATGTACAGCGGCACGGGCTCGGTGATGGCCACCGCCTCGCCGCCATGGGCCTTCTTGATCTGCGCTTCCTTCGCCTCCAGCGGCTTCAGCTTCGCCTTGAAGGCGTCGGCGTTCTTGGTGAACGTGGCCGCGGCGCCGGGGTCGGCCTTGCCCAGGGCGGCGGCCATGCTGTCGGCGATCTTGGCGACGGTGGGGAAGTCGTACCAGACGTGCTCGTTGAGCTCGCCGCCCTTCGGGGCGGTCTTGCCGGAGACCTTGACGGCGTTGATCACCTCGGCGGAGGAGTTGCTGCTCTTCAGCATCCGGTCGATGAAGTCGTCGTAACCGCCGCCGTTCTCGATGACGACCTTCGCCTTGGACAGCGCCAACTGGTTCTGGGTGTTGGCCTCGTAGGAGTGCGGGTCCTGGTCGGGGTCGCTGATGACCGAGGTGACGTCGACCTTGCTGCCGCCTATCTGCTCGACGATGTCGCCGTAGACGTTCGTCGAGGCGACGACCGGGATCGCGGACGAGGAGACGGGGCTCTGCGAGCCGCTCCCGCCGCTGCCGGAGTCCGAGGAGTTGCCGCAGCCTGTCAGCAGGGCCAGGGAGGCGCCGGCGATCAGGGCAAGATGCCGGGACGAGGACGTGGGCATGGTGCCTCCACGGCAGGTGGGAACAGTGATGTTCGCGAGAGCAGGGACGGCCACACGCTATGTGGAAACGAATGTCAAGACCACGTCGGATCCCGTCTATATGAAAACCATTGCCAAGACTTGACGCCCACCAGCCCACCAGCCCACCAACCCACCAGGGATGCGGCCCGTTGCATCGAACGGTTGAATCCGCAGGCGCAGAGGGCGGCAAGCTGGCCGCCGCGCGCGACCCGCTGAGCGAGGCTCCCGCTACGGATCCTGATCGTGGACGACCACGCCGTCGTACGAGCCGGGCCGCGCGCCCTCCTCGAGGGCGAGCCCGGCTTCGACGTCGTCGGCGAGACCGGCGACGGGGCGGCCGCGATACGTGTCCTCGGGCCCGCGGCCGAGCCGGCACCGGTGCTCAGAGAGCGAGCGGGAGGTCGAGGTCGTACGGCTGCTGGCGCGGGGGCACAGCAACCGGGCCCTCGCGGGCGCGCTGCCTGGCCGAGGCGACCGTCAAGACCCACCTCGTACGGATCTACCGCAAGCTCGGCACCGAGAACCGCGCCAGTACCGTCAGCGAAGCCGTCCGCCTCGGCCTGATCGAACTCGTCTGACCGGGCACCCCGGTCGGGGTCACACCGGCCGGACCAGGCCCGACTCGTAGGCGAAGACCACCGCCTGCACCCGGGTCCGGGCACCGATCTTGGTGAGGATGCTGCTGACGTGGGACTTGACCGTGGTCGGGGCGATGGACAGCAGCTCGGCGATCTCGGCGTTGGACGAGCCGGCGGCGATGGCGGTGAGCACGCCGCGTTCCCGCTCGGTGAGGTTGCCGATCCGGAGTTCCGAAGCGGGAGTGACGTAGGAGCGCTCTCGGCGGACGGCGTCGATGAGCGCGCGGGTCAGTTCGGGGGAGACGACCGCGTCGCCGGCGGCCACGACGCGGATGGCCGCGATCAGTTCGTCGGAGGTGGCGTCCTTGAGGAGAAGTCCGCCGGCTCCGGCGCGCAGGGCGGCGTAGGCGTACTCGTCGCGGCCGGTGGAGCTCAGGATGATCACGCGTGCGCGGTGACCTGCCGCCGGGGCGGAGTCGAGGGCCCGGGGAAGGAGGCCGGGTCGGGTGATGCGACGGATGGTCTCGATGCCGTCCGGGTCGGCGATGCCGCTGTCCAGCAGGACGACATCCGGACGGAGCCGCTCGCTCAGCCGGACCGCCTCGGTGCCGCCCGCCGCTTCGCCGACGACGGTCAGATCGGGCTGGGCCGCCAGGAGCAGACGCAGGCCGAGACGTTGCAGAGACTGGTCATGGACGATCAGTACGGCGGTCGTACGGGAGCGTTGCGCTTGGGGGTGAGGGGCGGCGGGCGCCTCCTGCCGGGACATGAGGGCGTGCACGTGTACCACCTCTCTCTCTGAACGAAACTGTTTCGTTCTCTTTGGCTGTCATCAGAGTAGCTCCGCTCCTATCGAAACGGCATCGTTCTCTTTGTGTTCTGGGTCACATGCGTGGGCCGTGCGTGGCTCAACAGGACCGCACAAAATCCGACAGGATCATTGCTTCGATTGTGTGCGAAGTTCTAGGGTTCCCTGGCTGACGCACCCTCAGTCCGCGCCCCCCGCCGTCGTACCGAGGAAGGCCCGCCATGCCGCACCCGCACCCGCACGTGCCTCACGCCGACCGCCCGCTCGTCAGCCGCCGCCGTCTCCTGGAGGGCTCGGCCGCCGTCCTCGGCGCGCTCGCCCTGTCCGCGTCGCCCGCCACCGCGCACGCGGCCGGCCGGCGCGCGGCGGCGGGCGACGGCTCGCCGGAGTGGAACGGCAACATCGACGTCTTCCGGCTGGGCACCGAGCCGCCGCACACCACGCTCATGCCGTACCAGGACGTGAGACAGGCCCTCGCCGGCGACCGCACCCGCTCGCCGTACCGGCAAAGCCTCGACGGCAGGTGGAAGTTCGCCTACGCCGACCGCCCCGACGACCGGGACACCGACTTCTACCGCACCGACGTCGACGACAGCTCCTGGGACAGCATTCCCGTCCCCTCCGTATGGCAGCTGCACGGCTACGACTTCCCGATCTACGTCAACATCACCTACCCGTACTGGGGCCCCAACGGACTGGGCGAGGAACCGCAGCCGCCGGCCGCGCCGACCCGCTACAGCCCGGTCGGCCAGTACCGCCGTACCTTCACCGTCCCCCGCGACTGGGCGGGACGGCGGACGTTCCTGCACTTCGAAGGGGTCAAGTCCGCCCATTACGTATGGATCAACGGGGAGTTGGCCGGCTACCACGAGGACTCCTTCACCCCCGCCGAGTACGACATCACCCCGTACCTCAAAGCCGGCACCAACCAGATCGCGGTGGAGGTGTACCGCTACTCCGACGGCGACTGGCTGGAGGACCAGGACATGATCCGGCTGAGCGGAATATTCCGCTCGGTCTACCTGTACTCCACCCCAGCCGTGCACCTGCGCGACTTCAAGCTGGACACCCCGCTGAGCGACGACTACACGGCCGCCGAGCTGTCGGTCACCGCGAGCGTGCGCGACTACGGGGGCGGATCCGGTGGGCGGTATACGGTCGACGCGATGCTGTATGACGCCGACGGGCATCCTGTCTGGTCCCGGCCGCTCCAGCAGACCGTCGATCTCGGCCCCGGCGACGAAACGACCGTACAGGCGGCGAAAGCCGTGCCCGACCCCAAGCTCTGGTCGGCCGAGGACCCCAACCTCTACACCGTCGTCCTGCGGCTGCGCGACCCGGCGGGCAAGGTGATCGAGACCCTCTCGCACCGCGTCGGCCTGCGCGAATTCGCCCTCAAGGACGGGCTGATGCGCATCAACGGCAAGCCCGTCTCCTTCCGGGGCACCAACCGGCACGAGATGCACCCCGCCCGAGGCACCGCCCTCACCCGCGCGGATATGATCGAGGACATCGAGATCGTCAAGCGGCTGAACATGAACACGGTCCGCACCTCGCACTACCCCAACAACCCGCTGTGGTACGAACTCGCCGACGAGTACGGCCTGTACCTCGTCGACGAGACCAACCTCGAAACCCACGGCATACGCGACGAATACCCCGGCGACCACGCCGACTGGACCGAGGCGTGCGTGGCCCGCGCGCAGAACATGGTCCACCGCGACAAGAACCACGCCTCCGTCGTCATCTGGTCGCTGGGCAACGAGGCCGGCGGCGGCAGCACGTTCGTCGCCATGCACGACTGGATCCGCTCCTACGACCCCACCCGCGTCATCCAGTACGAGGGCGACGACCGCCCCACGGTCAGCGACATCCGCTCGGAGATGTACGACAGCCCCGCGCGCGTGGAGGCCCGCGCGAAGGACACCGCCGACACCCGGCCGTACGTCATGATCGAGTACTCGCACGCGATGGGGAACTCGAACGGCAACTTCAAGAAGTACTGGGACATCATCCGCCGCTACGACGTCCTCCAGGGCGGCTGGATCTGGGACTTCGTCGACCAGGCGCTGAGCTGGCCGACCCCGGCGCGCAAGCTGCTGACCGAGACCGGACCCGCCGAGGTGCGCGGCGAGATCATCGCCCCCAGCGGCGGCTTCGACCGCGCCAAGGGCGTCTGGGGCGGCACCGTCTTCGCCCGCGACCCGAGCCTCGACCTCACCGGCTCGCTCACGCTGGAGGCGTGGGTCACCCCCGATGTGACGGGCTATCACCAGCCGATCATCGCCAAGGGCGACACCCAGTACGCCCTGAAGCAGGGCAACCGGACCATGGAGTTCTTCATCTACTCCGCCGGCCAGTGGATCACCGCCAGTTGGGCGCTGCCGGACGACTGGACCGGCGAGGAGCACCACATAGCAGGCGTCTTCGACGCGGGGGCGGGCACGCTGACCCTCTACGTCGACGGCGCGGCCAAGGCCACGCGAACCACCACCGCCAAGGGCCCGAGCAGCAACACCGCACCCCTGGCGCTCGCCACCGATGTCGACAACATCACGCGGGAGTTCAGCGGCACCATCCGGCGGGCCAGCGTCTACGCCCGCGCCCTGAGCGCCGCCGAACTGGCCTCCGGCAGCCGCGGACCCGGCGACGGGGGCGTGCGGTTCTGGTTCGACGCGGCCACCGTAGGCCTCACCGAGAAGCGGTCGAAGGAGAAGACCTTCTTCGCGTACGGCGGCGACTGGGGCGACAACCCCAACGACGGGAACTTCGTCGCCGACGGCATCGTCACCGCCGACCGCGGCCACACCGGCAAGGCGGCCGAGATCAAGCGGGTATACCAGGCGATCAACGTGGCCCCGGTCGCGGGCGGCGCCGCCGGAGTCGTCACCCTCACCAACGAGAACCTCTTCACCAACCTCCGTGAGTTCGACGGCGGTTGGTCACTTGTCGCGGACGGAAAGGTCGTGCAGCGCGGGAAGCTGACCCGCGGCCAGCTCGACGTCCCGCCGCTGACGAGCAAGGACATCACCGTGCCGGTCCGAGTGCCGGCCACCCCCGCGCCCGGCGCCGAGTACTTCCTGCGCCTGTCCTTCACCACCAGGGAAGCCACCCAGTGGGCGAAGGCCGGTTTCGAGGTCGCCGCGGAGCAACTCCCCGTAGACGCCGGCAGCCCGGCGGTGACTCCAGTCCCGCTGGAGAGCGTGCCGGCGCTGAGCCACACGGAGGCCGGCACGACCGTCACGGTCAAGGGCAAGGGCTTCTCCCTCACCGTCGACAAGGGCAGCGGGACCATCACGTCGTACGAGGCGGGCGGCACCCGGCTCATCACCTCCGGCCCCGCGCCCAACTTCTGGCGGGCGCCCACCGACAACGACCACGGCAACGGCCAGCACACCCGCAACCAGACCTGGCGCGACGCGGGCGCGCGCCGCAAGGTGACGGACGTGAGTGTGCGCGCCCTGCGCGACAAGGCCGTCGAGATCAAGGTCGGCGGCACGCTGCCGACGACCGTCGAATCGACGTACACCACCACGTACACGGTCTTCGGCAACGGCGAGATCAAGGTCGACCACACCCTGCACCCGGGCGCGTCGAGCCTGCCGTACCTTCCGGAGGTAGGCAGTCTGCTGTTCCTGTCGCCGGGGCTGGAGTACCTGCGCTACTACGGCCGCGGCCCCGAGGAGAACTACTGGGACCGCAACAACGGCACCGATGTCGGCGTGTACTCCGGGACCGTCTCCGGGCAGTGGACGTCCTACATCCGCCCCCAGGAGAACGGCAACAAGACCGACGTCCGCTGGATCGCCCTGACCGGCCGCGACGGCGTCGGCCTGCTGGTGTCCGGCGAGCCGCTCCTGGAGGCCAGCGCCTCGCACTTCACCCCGGAGGACCTGTCGGTCGGGGCACGCCACGACTACCAGCTCACTCCGCGCGAGGCGGTCGTGCTCCGCCTGAACCACCGGCAGATGGGCGTCGGCGGCGACAACAGCTGGGGCGCCCACACCCACGACGAGTACAAGCTCTTCGCCAACCGCGACTACGCGTACAGCTACCGACTGCGACCGCTGACCGACCCCGACCGGGCGATGACGGCCTCGCGGCGGCCGACGGCGACGGAGTTTTCCGGCTAGCGCGCCCGCAGAGGGCGCTCGCTCTGCCTGCAGCACACACAGCGCCACACCCGCACGATCAGGCCCTCCCTCCACCGCACCGCAGCCGCCTGTCCCGCCCCCCGACGCACAGACCCACTTTTCTGGCATCCACCACTGTCGTCAGAGTGATTCGGGGCGGCGTAGGCCTGCTCGATGACGCAGAGCGACCGATCTGGTCGCCCCACGAGCGCCGGAACTCAGCGCCGCCTGCGTCGACCAGCTCCGCCCACTCCTGCACCGACCAACTCCTTCGTGGAGTCAGTGGCCGGCCGGGGTTGTGCTCGCAGCCTCGCCCAGTTTCTGCCGGAGTATGGCGAGTTGCACGGGCCGGGCCTCGCCATGGCGCTCCCGACCGGCGTTGGTGAGGATCACCCGGACCCGGCGGCGGTCCGTGCTGCACTCCTTGCGGGTCACCAGCGCGTCCCGTGTCAGGCGAGCGACCAGCCGCGACACGGCGCTCTGGCTGAGGTGAACGAGGTCGGCCAGTTCGTGTACGTAAAGTCCGCGATCGTCGCCCGAATCGCTCTGGACGAGGACGTCGAGCACTTCGAAGTCGCTCGCACCGAGCCCGAACCGCTGAAGCTCCCGGTCGAGGCTGCCGACGGTGTATGCGTGCAGAGCGAGCAACTCCCGCCACTGGCGCACAAGCAACTGCTCATCGTTGACACCGGTCATGGCGTGAAGCTACCAGATCCGAGGAGATTCATGCGTGTGCAGGATTTTACAGTTCATTGAATGAGTGTGCATGTAATGTGCCCGCCATGCCCTCTCCGCACACCCATGCAACCGAACCAAGCACCGCGTGGAACCGACGGCAGTGGGGGACGCTGCTGGTGCTGTGCGCCGCGATGTTCCTCGACTCCCTCGACACCTCCATGGTCGGCGTGGCCCTGCCGTCCATCGGCACCGACCTGCACCTGTCGACGTCATCCCTGCAGTGGGTCGTGAGCGGCTACGTCCTCGGATACGGCGGACTGCTCCTGCTCGGCGGACGGGCCGCCGACCTGTTGGGCCGCCGCCGGGTCTTCCTCGTCGCACTCGCGGTGTTCGCCGCCGCCTCCGTGCTGGGCGGCCTCGTCGACTCCGGCGGCCTGCTCATCGTCTCCCGGTTCGTCAAGGGCCTGAGTGCCGCGTTCACCGCGCCCGCCGGCCTGTCCATCATCACCACCACGTTCGCCGAAGGCCCTGTCCGCAACCGGGCGCTGAGCATCTACGCCGCTTGCGCGGCCAGCGGCTTCTCGACGGGGCTCGTGGTGTCGGGCCTGCTCACCGAGGTGAACTGGCGGTGGACGATGCTGCTGCCCGGCCCCATCGCCCTGCTGGCACTCCTCGCCGGTCTGCGGCTGATCCCCAACAGCCCCCGTAAGAACAGCCGAAAAGGCGGGTACGACCTGCCGGGCGCTCTGACCGGTACGGCGGGCATGCTGCTCCTCGTCCTCACCGTCGTCCAGGCGCCCGCGGCCGGCTGGGGTTCCGCCCGCACGCTGCTCTGCTTCGCCCTGGTCGCGGGGCTGCTGACGGCGTTCGTGGTGATCGAGCACCGCAGCGCGCACCCCCTGGTCCGGCTGGGCGTGCTGCGTTCGGCGAACCAGATCCGCGCCCATCTGGGCGGCGTGGCCTTCTTCGGCTCCTACGTCGGCTTCCAGTTCCTGGCCACCCAGTACATGCAGTACCTGCTCGGCTGGTCGGCGCTGCAGACAGCGCTGGCCTTCCTGCCGGCCGGAGCGCTGGTGACCATCGCCTCCACCCGGATCGGCCCGGTCATCGACCGCTTCGGCACCCTCCGGGTGATCGCGGTCGGCTTCACCGCGCTGACCCTCTGCTACGCCCTGTTCCTCCGCGCCGACCTCACTCCCCGGTACGCGGCGGTCGTGCTGCCCTCGATGCTCCTGCTCGGTCTGGCGTGCACGCTGACCTTCCCCTCCCTCAACATCCAGGCCACCAACGCGGTGGACGAGAAGGAACAGGGCATGGTCTCCGGACTGCTCAACAGCTCGTTCCAGATCGGCGGCGCCGTCGTCCTGGCGGTGGTGACGGCCACGGTCACGGCGACCGGGGGCAACCACCCCGGCTCGCCGCACCGGCTCCTGGACAGCTATCGGCCCGGCCTCGTCGTCGTCACCCTCATCGCCCTCGCCGGCCTGCTGGTCACACTGACCGGCCTGCGCAGCGACAGACGAGGACACACGGCAGTCGGGGCACCGTCGGCTCCGGTCACGGCAGAGGAGATCGCCACCACAGTGCCGGGCCGCGACTGTGCCAGGACCGACTCGCCCAGGAACGGCGCCTGACGCTCCCATACGCGGGTACCTTCATCACCGGACTCGTCCTGTGGGACCGGATCGGCCACCTCCCGCTGCCGCTCGGCGTGGCCGGGCACGAGGGATCCACGGTCCTGGTCGGCCTCAACGGGGTGCGGCTGCCGCGCGAGTCGGCCTGGCGATCCGAGGGGGTCCAGGACACGTCAGGTTGATGTCGGATTCTCGCCAGCCCCCGTCCGGCCGGTGGCCCAAGCTGGACGCATGCAGATGGGGATGCACACCGACACCGAGCGCTGCGTGCGCGCCGTCCAGTCCAAGGACGCCCGCTTCGACGGCTGGTTCTTCACGGCCGTCCTGACCACCCGCATCTACTGCCGGCCCAGCTGCCCGGTGGTGCCGCCCAAGCCCGAGAACATGACCTTCTACCCGAGCGCGGCGGCTTGCCAGCAGGCCGGGTTCCGGGCCTGCAAGCGCTGCCGTCCCGACACCAGCCCGGGCTCCCCGGAGTGGAACCAGCGCGCCGACCTCGTGGCCCGGGCCATGCGGCTGGTCGCCGACGGCGTCGTCGACCGCGAGGGCGTACCCGGACTCGCCGCCCGGCTCGGCTACAGCACCCGGCAGATCGAACGCCAGCTGCTCGCCGAACTGGGCGCGGGTCCACTCGCCCTCGCCCGCGCTCAGCGCGCCCAGACGGCCAGGCTCCTGATCGAGACGACCCCGCTCCCCATGGCGGAGATCGCCTTCGCCGCCGGCTTCTCCTCGATCCGCGCCTTCAACGACACCGTGCGCGAGGTCTACGCCCTCTCCCCGAGCGAACTGCGCGCCCGGGTCCCGAAGGGCAGGGCCGCGAGCACACCGGGCGCCCTCACCCTCCGCCTCCCGTTCCGCGCCCCCCTCAACCCCGACAACCTCTTCGGCCACCTCGCCGCGACCGCCGTCCCGGGCGTCGAGGAGTGGCGGGACGGCGCTTACCGGCGCACGCTGCGACTGCCGTACGGCCACGGCATCGTGGCGCTGACCCCGCAGCCCGACCACATCGCCTGCCGCCTCACCCTCGGTGACCTGCGCGACCTGACCGTCGCGATCAGCCGCTGCCGCCGCCTGCTCGATCTGGACGCCGACCCGGTCGCCGTCGACGACCAGCTGCGTACGGATCCGTTCCTCGCCCCCCTCGTCGACAAGGCCCCCGGCCGGCGCGTCCCGCGCACCGTCGACGAGGCGGAGTTCGCCGTACGGGCCGTACTCGGCCAGCAGGTCTCCACGGCCGCCGCCCGCACCCACGCGGCCCGCCTGGTCACCGCGCACGGCGAGCCGGTGGACGACCCCGAGGGCGGTCTCACCCACCTCTTCCCGGCGCCCGAGGCGCTCGCCGCCGTCGACCCCGAGTCCCTCGCGATGCCCCGCACCCGCCGCACCACCTTCACCACGCTGGTGGGCCAACTCGCCGACGGCTCCCTGAACCTGGGCGTGGAGAGCGACTGGGCACACACCCGCGCCCGGCTGCTCGAACTCCCCGGCTTCGGCCCCTGGACGGTCGACGTCATCGCGATGCGCGCCCTCGGCGACCCCGACGCCTTCCTCCCCACCGACCTCGGAATCCGCCGCGCAGCCCAGGAGTCGGGCCTGCCGTCGACCCCGGCGGCACTCACGGCCCGCGCGGCGGCTTGGCGGCCCTGGCGGGCGTACGCGGTCCAGTACCTGTGGGCGACCGACAGCCACCCGATCAACTTCCTTCCCGTGTAAGGGCTTCCGTGATGAGTTCCCGCAAGCGGCACACCGTGATCGACAGCCCGTACGGCCCGCTGACGCTCGTCGCCGACGACGGCGTCCTGTGCGGCCTGTACATGACCGACCAGCGCCATCGCCCGCCGCAGGAGGCATTCGGCGAGCCCGACGACCCGACGGCCTTCGGCGAGGCGACCGACCAGCTGAAGGCGTACTTCGCGGGCGAGTTGAAGGAGTTCACACTCGAACTCCGGCTGGCCGGAACGCCGTTCCAGCGCCGCGTCTGGGAACAACTGCGCCGCATCCCGTACGGCGTCACCCGCTCCTACGGCGAACTGGCCGAGGCTCTCGGCAACCCCGGGGCCTCCCGTGCCGTCGGCCTCGCCAACGGCAAGAACCCGGTCGGCATCATCGTCCCCTGCCATCGCGTCGTCGGCGCGAACGGCGGCCTCACCGGCTACGGCGGCGGCCTCGACCGCAAGCAGCGGCTGCTGGACTTCGAGAGCGGAACCGCACTGTTCTAGGTTCAGTTTCGGTTCATGTTTGTGAATAGAGATCACGTACGCGTCTATTGACGTGTTCACGGCGTGAGCTTAGCGTCCCGGGAAAGCGCTTTCACTGACTTTTCGTCAGACGAGCCAATCAACCTGGAGACAACGATGTTACGGAGACCCGCACCCGTCATCGCGTCCGTCAGCCTGCTGGCCGGCGCACTCGTCGCACTGTCCGGCAACACGGCGCAGGCCGCGTCCACCCGCTATGAGGCCGAGAGTTCCCCCGCGGTCTGCACCGGCACCATCGACTCCGACTGGGCCGGCTACTCCGGCAGCGGATTCTGCAACGCCACCAACGCGGTCGGCGCCCACGCGCAGTTCACCGTGAACGCCCCGGCCGCGGGCACGGCGACACTCAAGGTCCGCTTCGCCAACGGTTCCACCACCGCACGGCCCGCCGGCCTCACCGTGAACGGCTCGGCGGCCACCTCGGTGTCGTTCGAGAGCACCGGCACCTGGGAAACGTGGACGACGAAGACGCTCACGGTCCCGGTGAACTCGGGCAGCAACACCATCCGGCTCAGCCCCACCGCCGCGGCCGGCCTGCCCAACATCGACTACCTCGACGTCGAGGTGGGCGGCGACACCCCGGCACCGACCGGCCCCGCGCTGTACGTGGCGCCCAACGGCACCGACAGCGCGGCGGGCACACAGGACGCCCCGACGACGCTCACGTCGGCGATCAGCCGGATCACCCCCGGCGGAACGATCTACATGCGCGGCGGAACGTACCGCTACTCGCAGACGGTCACCATCCCGGCGGGCAACAACGGCACCTCGGGCGACCGCACCGAACTGATCGCCTACCCGGGTGAGACCCCCGTACTGAACTTCTCGGCCCAGAGCGAGGACACGGCGAACCGCGGGCTCGCCGTGAACGGGTCGTACTGGCACGTCAAGGGCATCGTCGTGGAGCGTGCCGGGGACAACGGGATCTTCGTCGGCGGCAGCAACAACATCTTCGAGCGCACGGTGACCCGCTTCAACCGTGACACCGGGCTCCAGCTCTCGCGGATGCTCTCCAGCACGCCCAGCAGCCAGTGGCCGTCCAACAACCTCATCCTCAGCGCGGAGTCGCACGACAACGCCGACTCCGACGGAGAGGACGCCGACGGCTTCGCGGCGAAGCTCACCTCCGGACCCGGGAACGTGTTCCGCTACGCCGTGTCCCACAACAACATCGACGACGGCTGGGACCTCTACACCAAGACCGACACGGGACCCATCGGCGCGGTGACCATCGAGGACTCCCTCGCCTACGAGAACGGCACCCTCAGCGACGGCTCCCAGGCCGGCAACGGTGACCGCAACGGCTACAAGCTCGGCGGCGAGGACATCGGCGTCAACCACGTCATCCGGCGCAACATCGCCTACGACAACGGCAAGCACGGGTTCACCTACAACAGGAACCTCGGCACGATGTCGGTGTCGGGCAACGTCAGCATCGACAACACCGAGCGCAACTACTCGTTCGACGGTGGCACCTCGGTGTTCCGGGACAACACCTCGTGCCGCAGCGGCAGCGGCACGAACGACAGGATCGTCGGCAACTCCGACAGCTCCAACCAGTTCTGGTCCGGCTCGAACGGGTCCAGGTGCTCCTCGTACTCCGGCGCCCTGAACTGGTCCTTCGCCTCGGACGGCCGCCTAGTGGTGACCTTCGGCGGTAATCAGGTCACGCCGTAACCGATTCGATCGCTCGCTCGCCGCTGTGGCCCGGCCTGGCTTGGGTCTGCGCTGGTCTGGCCCTTGCCTTGCCTGGCCGCAGCGGCGTCCATCGACGCGCGGCACCGACGCGGTTCTAGTCGCTGCTCCGGTCGCTCAGCCCGGCCAGCAGCGTCGGCAGCGCGGTGCCGATCGGTTCCCGTACGACCTCGTCGGCCCGGTCGTCGTACGGCGTCGGCTCGGCGTTGACGATGATCAGCCGGGCCCCGTGGTCGGCGGCGACACCGGCGAGCCCGGCGGCGGGCTGCACCTGAAGGCTGCTGCCGACCGCGACGAACACCTGGCAGGCCTTGGTGATGGCGACCGCCTCGCCGAGGACCGCCGGATCGAGCCGCTCGCCGAACATCACGGTCGCCGACTTGAGGATCCCGCCGCACTCCAGGCACGGCGGATCCTCCTCACCGGCCTCGACCCGGGCGAGCGCGTCCTCCATCGGGCCGCGGACATGGCACCGCGTGCACACGAAACTCCGTGCCGTGCCGTGCAGTTCGAGCACCTTGCGGGCGGGCATCCCGGCGAGCTGGTGCAGCCCGTCCACGTTCTGCGTGATCACCCGCACCGGCACCCCGGACCGCTCCAGCTCGGCCACCGCCCGGTGCGCGGCGTTCGGTTCGGCCATGAGCGTCCGGTTCTTGCGGCGCATCTGCCAGGACCGCCGCCGGATCTCCGGATCGCCCATGTAGTACTCGTACGTCACGAGCTTCTCGGCCTCCGGGTCCCGCCGCCACAGGCCGTTCGGGCCGCGGTAGTCCGGGATGCCGGAGTCGGTGGAGATACCTGCGCCACTGAGGAGGGCGACGAGGGGCTTGGTCATGTCACCGAGGGTAGGCCGGGCGCTTCGGGAGCGGCGAACGGATATTCGGCGGCTGACTCCGCTCCCGTCCGGTGACTCACTCCGCTCCTGTCCGGCGGGCTGACTCCGCTTCTGCTGAGGGGGCGGCTCCTTGGGCCCGGGCCCGGCTCCGGCGTCAGCCGACCCGGTGGCCGTTCTCCAGCTCCGCCGTCCCCGAGCCCTCGGCCAGGACGTCCAGCGCGGACAGGACGCGCCCGCCCAGGGCGCCCGGGAGGTACTCGGCGAGCTGCTCCCGCGGTACGAGCCGCCAGGACAGCAGTTCCTCCTCCTGGAGCCGGATCGCCTTGAAGTCGTCCTCGCCGAGCACCCCGCCGTCGTACACGTACGCCACCACCGGCGGACGGGCCGTCCCGTGCACCCAGTCCACCGCGAGCAGCCGGCCCAGCTCGCGGTCCAGGCTGATCTCCTCGGTGGTCTCGCGGCGCGCGCCCTGGCGCGGGGTCTCGCCGTCGTCGGACTCGATCGTGCCGCCCGGAAGCGCCCAGCCGTCGCGATAGTTGGGCTCGACGAGCAGCACCCGGCCCTCGGCGTCACGGAAGAGGGCGGCGGCCCCGGCCAGGACGCGGGGCAGGCCCGCGATGTACGCGGCGTAGTCTTCGGTGGTGGTCATTCAGGAAGGGTAACCAGCTTCCGCAGCCGCGCCTCGGACTCGCTGCCCGGCTCGGCGAAGTGACAGATCATGCTCATCCAGGGCGCCTCCTCCAGCGTCCACCGCACGTAGGACACCTCGAACGCGCCGACGGCCGGATGGTCGTAGCGGCGGACGGACGACCGGAACTGAACGACGTCGTGGTCCTGCCACAGAGCGGCGAACTCCGGGCTGGTGGAGCGGAGTTCGCCGACCAGCTCGGTGAAGCGCGGGTTGTCCAGTTCGTAGGCCGCCTGCTGCCGCAGCAGCCCGGCCAGCCAGCGCGCCTCCGCCTCCCACTCGGGCATCAGCGTCCGCAGCAGGGGTTCGCGGAACAGCATCCACACACTGTTTCGCTCGCGGGGCGGCCGGTCGAGCAGGGCGCTGCCCAGGATCTGCTCCTGGGCCCGGTTCCACGCCAGGATGTCGAAGCAGCGGTCGATCACGAACGCCGGGTTCGGCATCAGCGTGTCCAGGAACATCCGGACCGCCTCCGGTACGGCGAGGGAGCGGTCGGCGGGCGCGGGCACGGGAAGACCCGCCAGCCGGAACAGGTGCGCGCGCTCCACCTCGTCCAGCTGGAGGGCGCGGGCCAGGGCGAGCAGGATCTGCGGCGAGACGTTGATGTCGCGGCCCTGTTCGAGCCAGGTGTACCAGGTCAGGCTGACCCCGGAGAGCAGGGAGACCTCCTCGCGGCGCAGGCCCGGGGTGCGACGGCGCCCGCCGGGCGGCAGGCCGGTGTGCGTGGGGTCGGCGCGCTCGCGCCGGGAGCGCAGGAAGTCGCCGAGGGCCTTACGGCCGTGCTCCCGGGTGTCCGCGGGAGGTGTCCGGTCCGGTGCTGGTGTCGCTGCCACCAGTAAATTCTGCACTCTTCAACCGGGCCGCGCTCTGGCGGAGGGTGGGAGGGACAGCGAACTCCCTGGTGAAAGGCTGCTCTTGTGGCTGAGCTGACTCCTCCCCGTACCGTCCTGGTCACCGGCGCCACCGGCGGTGTCGGGTCTACGGTGGCCCGTAGGCTGCATGCGGTCGGCTGGATTGTGTACGCGGTACACCGCGACCCGGCGGACGCGGCAGCACTGCGTGAGGCCGGATTCACCCCCGTCCGGCTGGACCTGACGGACGAGGCGTCCATCGCCGCCGCGGCCGAAGCGGTCGGGCCACGGCTCGACGGGCTCGTCAACAGCGCCGCCATCATGGGGCAGGGCCCGGTCGAACTGGCACCGGCCGAGGCCTGGCGGCGCCAGTTCGAGATCAACGTGATCGGGCAGGCGGCGGTGATCCGGGCCTTCCTGCCGGCCCTGCGCAGGGCCGGCGGCCGTATCGTCAACGTCGGCGCGGTCTCCGCGCGCGTGCCCCCGCCCTTCTTCGGCCCCATCGCCGCGTCCAAGGCCGCCCTCTCGGCTCTCACCCAGTCCCTGCGCATGGAACTGCGCCACCAGGGCGTCAGGGTCTCGCTCGTCGAGCCGGGCGCCATGGACACCCCGATCTTCGCCACCGCGGACAAGGCGAGTACGGAGCTGGGCTGGGCGGGATCGCCCGAGACCCAGCGGCTCTACGCCCGCGCCCTGGACGCCGCACGCACCACGGCCGCCCGCCAGCCCCTGGGTCCTGTCGAACCGGCCGCGGCCGCGATCGTACGGGCGCTGACCGCGCGCCGCCCCGCCAGGCTGTACACCACGGGCCGCGACGGCCGGACGCTCGCCCTGCTGCGGTTCCTCCCGGACGGGCTGCGGGAACGGCTGGTGCTGCGGGCGATGGGGGTGACCGCCGGGGTGTTCGAGGAGGCACCGGTGCCCACCGGAGCGCGTTAGCCCTCCGGACGAAGCGCCTTTAGCCCCCCTTCAGCCCCCCCTTCAGCCCCCCCTTCAGCCCTCCGTCTGGAGCGCATCAGCCCTCCGTCTGCGCCAACCGCACCGTCCGCTCCGCCAACTCGCTGATCCGCACTCCGTCGAAGCCGAACACCGCGCTGCGCACCGTGTCCTCCAGCGGGTCCTTCCACTGCGCCGGGATGGCGTCCGCGCCGGTCAGGACGCCGGCCACCGAGCCCGCGGTCGCGCCGTTGGAGTCGGTGTCCAGGCCGCCGCGGACGGTGAGCGTGATGGTGCGGGTGAAGTCGCCGTCGCCGTACAGGAGCCCGGCGGTCAGTACGGCGGCGTTCGGGATGGTGTGGATCCAGCCGAGCCCGGCGGTCTCCCCGGCCACCGTGGTGAGCGTGTCCTCCCAGGTCATCCGGGTGTCGTGGAGCGAGACGACCCGGCGTACCGTACGGGCGAGCCGGCAGCTCGCCGGAATCACGGCGAGCGCCTCGTCGACGGCGTGCCGCACGGTCGGAGCCGTGAACGCCGCCGAGATCAGCGCCGCCGCCCACATCGCGCCGTACACGCCGTTGCCGGTGTGGGACAGCACCGCGTCCCGGCGGGCGAGCGAGGCGGCGCGGCTCGGGTCGCCCGGCGAGGTCCAGCCGTAGATGTCGGCGCGGATGAGCGCCCCGATCCACTCCTGGTACGGGTTGTCGTACGTCGCCGTCAGCGGCGGCTTGAGCCCGTCGGCGAGGTTGCGGTACGCGGCCCGCTCCGCGGTGAACGTCTGTAGATACGGCAGCCGCAGCAGCCACAGGTCGCCCACCTGCTCGGTGCTGAAGCCGAAGCCGTGGGTCTCCAGGAGGTCGAGGCCGAGGATGGCGTAGTCGACGTCGTCGTCACGGCAGCTGCCGTGGATACGGCCGCGCACGCACTGGCGCCACTCGGGGCGCAGCTCGAGCCCGTCGTTCTCGCCGACGGGCTCGGGCAGGTAGTCGGTGAGCGGCAGGGCGGCGGCCTGCCGCAGATAGCGGTCGATCCGGTCCCGCGTCCACAGGTCGCCCTGCTCGACCGGCTTGCCGAGCATGTTGCCCGCGATCCGGCCCAGCCACCCCCCGAGGACGCGGTCGGCGAGCTCTGGCTCAGTGCCCACAGGGGTCATAGCTCCGGTCTACCCAATTCCGGGGGCGGACGCGCGGCGTTCGGGCCGTACGCACTGACATCCCTCAGTGTTGTTGCAGGCTCCGGCCGGGGCATGACGACAGGGGTGTCCTGCGGTTAAGGTCGCAGCGGCGCGACTGGCCCTTGACGTGCGCGGGGCCCGAAGAGCAAGGGGAAGACAAGGTGTCGGACGCTGTAGGGAAAGACGCCCGGGCTACGGCGCGGGTGCTCATCGCCGCGGACAAGTTCAAGGGCTCGCTGACGGCCGTGCAGGTCGCCGAGCGGGTCACGGCCGGGCTGCGCCGGGTGGTGCCCGACCTCGCGGTGGCGTCGCTGCCCGTCGCGGACGGCGGCGACGGAACGGTGGACGCGGCGGTCGCGGCCGGCTTCGAACGGCGGGAGGTGCGCGTCGCGGGTCCCCTCGGCCACGAGCTGACGGCCGCCTTCGCCCTGCGCGACGGCACGGCGGTCGTGGAGATGGCGGAGGCGAGCGGGCTCCAGCGGCTGCCCGCGGGCGTCTTCGCACCGCTCACGGCGTCCACGTACGGCTCCGGGGAACTGCTGCGGGCCGCGCTGGACGCGGGCGCGCGCACGATCGTGTTCGGGGTCGGCGGCAGCGCCACCACGGACGGCGGCGCCGGCATGCTGTCCGCGCTGGGCGCGCGGTTCCTGGACGCCGAGGGGGAGCCGGTGACACCCGGCGGCGAGGGCCTCGCCGACCTGGCCTCGGCCGACCTGTCGGGCCTGGACCCGCGGTTCGCCGATGTGGAGCTGGTGCTGGCGAGCGACGTCGACAACCCGCTGACCGGCCCGAAGGGCGCGTCGGCGGTGTACGGCCCGCAGAAGGGCGCCTCGCCGGACGACGTGGAGGCGCTGGACGCCGCGCTGGCCCACTACGCGAAGGTGCTGGAGAACAGCGTCGGGGCGAAGGCCGCACAGTACGCCGCCTCCCCGGGAGCCGGCGCGGCGGGCGGCATCGGCTACGGTGCCCTGCTCCTCGGCGCCCGGTTCCGCCCCGGTATCGAGGTCATGCTCGACGTCCTCGGCTTCGCGTCCGCGCTGGAGAAGACGACGCTGGTGATCACCGGCGAAGGTTCCCTGGACGAGCAGACGCTGCACGGCAAGGCCCCGGCGGGCGTGGCGGCCGCTGCTCGTGCGGCCGGCAAGGAGGTCGTCGCGGTGTGCGGCCGGCTGGCCTTGCAGCCGCAGGCACTCGGCCAGGCCGGGATCCGCCGGGCGTACCCGCTGACGGAAATCGAACCGGACGTGGCCAAGTGCATCGCCGACGCGGGTCCGATCCTGGAGCGGGTGGCGGAGCGGATCGGGCGCGACTTCCTGATCTGAGGGCCGCCGTACCCCGGGTACGCGAAGAGGGCCCGACGGGTACGCGAAGAGGGCCCGAACCTTCCGGTTCGGGCCCTCTCGGCGTACGGAACACCGGCTACGGAAGCTGTGCCGCCCGCGCCTCACGCCGGTTGCCGCGGAAGTTGTTCACCCGGCGAGCCGTGGCGAACAGCGGGATCACCGCGCCCATGACCAGCTGGAGCGCGCAGCCCGTCTGAAGGAGTAGCTGTCCGCTCGGGGCGTCGAACGCCCAGGCGGCCAGGAGACCCATCGACAGGACGATCCAGGTGAGCATCGCCACCGCGAGGCGGCCCCGCGGCTTCGGGTACTCCACCCGGCTCACCATCAGCCACGCCGTGCCGAGGATCGCGAGCAGCGTCGCCACGAAGGGCAGCTCCAGGAGCACGATCGAGACCACCGTCAGCGCGCCGAACGGCGACGGCATGCCCTGGAAGGTGCCGTCCTTCACCGTCACGCACGAGAACCGGGCAAGTCTCAGCACCACCGCCAGCAGCACCACGATCGCCCCGACCGCGGCCACTCGCTGGTGCGCGTCGTCCGCGACCATGCCGTAGACCAGGACGAAGTACGCCGGTGCCAGGCCGAAGCTGATCAGGTCCGAGAGGTTGTCCAGTTCGGCGCCCATCGGGGAGGAGCGCAGCTTTCGCGCCACCAGGCCGTCGAACAGGTCGAAGACCGCCGCGCACAGCATCAGGATGACCGCCGTGGCCGCGCTGTGGCGGGCCATGCCGCTTTCCTGGCTGCCGGTGAGGTGCGGGATCAGGATGCCGGTGGTGGTGAAGTACACCGCCATGAAGCCGCACGTGGCGTTGCCGAGGGTGAGGGTGTCCGCTATTGAGAGGCGGAGAGAGAGGGGCATCTCCTCCTCTTCGTCCACCTCGTCGGCCTCGGGCACCCAGCCCGTTTGGGTCTCCGGATCAATCACGGTCAATGCGAGTCACCCCAGCCACGGTCTTCTGTCCGACCTCGACCGCGACCTCCACGCCCTCGGGCAGGTAGATGTCGACGCGCGAGCCGAAACGGATCAGACCGATCCGGTCGCCCTGCTCCACCTTGGTGCCCTGGGGCACGTAGGGGACGATGCGGCGAGCGACCGCGCCGGCAATCTGGATCATCTCGATGTCGCCGAGTTCGGTGTCGAAGTGCCAGACTACGCGCTCGTTGTTCTCGCTCTCCTTGTTGAACGCCGGAACGAACCCGCCGGGGATGTGCTCGACCGACGTCACCTCGCCGGACAGCGGCGCGCGGTTGACGTGGACGTTGAGCGGGCTCATGAAGATCGCGACGCGGGTGCGCCCGTCCTTCCACGGCATGATGCTCTGCACCACACCATCGGCGGGTGAGATGACCCGGCCCTGGGTGATCTCGCGCTCGGGGTCACGGAAGAACCACAGCATGCCCGCCGCGAGCGCGGTGGCGGGCACGGCGACGGCCTTGGCGGCGCCGGACTTGCGCGCGCGTACCAGGCTGAGGGCTGCGGTGGCGACGGTCGGGAGGAGCCACGGCGATGCTCCGCGCGCAAGGCGTAGGCCGACCAGGCTGTCGCGAGGTGCAGAGGTTTGGCTGTGGGGCATGGATGACCTTCGTAGCGGATGATGCCGCGCTGCAGGAGGGGGACGGCGGCTGTCCCGGGATCGTACCGGTCACGGCCCACAACTGGGCAAGCCAGGAAGCCGAGTCGATGGCTGAAGAGTGTTGACGGGGTGTGACCTTCTTCTCGAAGAAAACACCCCCAAGCCGACATCTATCCCTGGAATCGATACTCTTCGAGCAGCCTGCGACCGATGATCATTTTCTGGATCTCGGCGGTACCTTCACCGATCAGCAGCATCGGTGCCTCGCGGTAGAGGCGCTCGATCTCGTACTCCTTGGAGAAGCCGTAGCCGCCGTGGATCCGGAAGGCGTCCTCCACGACCTCCTTGCAGTACTCGGAGGCGAGGTACTTCGCCATCCCAGCCTCAAGGTCGTTTCGTTCACCGGAGTCCTTTTTGCGTGCCGCGTTCACCATCATCGCATGAGCGGCCTCGACCTTGGTAGCCATCTCCGCGAGCTTGAACTGGATGGCCTGGTGCTGGGCGATCGGCTTGCCGAAAGTGTGACGCTGCTGGGCGTACTGGACACCGAGTTCGAAGGCACGCTGAGCGACGCCGCAGCCGCGCGCCGCCACGTTGACGCGGCCGACCTCCACGCCGTCCATCATCTGGTAAAAACCGCGGCCGGTGGCGCCACCGAGCACGCGATCCGCGGGAATCCGCAGGTCATCCATGATCAGCTCGGTGGTGTCGACGCCCTTGTAGCCCATCTTGTCGATCTTCCCGGGGATGGTGAGGCCGGGGCGGACCTCTCCGAAGCCGGACTCCTTCTCGACCAGGAAGGTCGTCATCGACTTGTGGGGCTTGGCGGCTGCCTCGGCGGGGGAGTGTCCTTCGTCACTTCGCACGAGCACGGCGACGAGCGTTGACGTTCCGCCGTTCGTCAGCCACATCTTCTGACCGTTCAGGACATACTCGTCGCCGTCCTTGACCGCCTTCGACGTGATCGCCGAAACGTCGGAGCCCAGGCCGGGCTCCGACATCGAGAAGGCGCCGCGGATCTCGCCCAGCGCCATCTTCGGCAGGAAGTGGTCCTTCTGCTCCTGCGTGCCGTGTTGCTTGAGCATGTACGCCACGATGAAGTGTGTGTTGATGATGCCGGACACCGACATCCAGCCGCGCGCGATCTCCTCGACACACAGGGCGTACGTCAGGAGCGACTCGCCCAGACCGCCGTACTCCTCGGGGATCATCAGACCGAACAGGCCCAACTCCTTGAGGCCGTCGACGATCTGCTGCGGGTACTCGTCGCGGTGCTCCAGCTCGGTCGCGACCGGGAGGATCTCCTTGTCCACGAAGTCACGGACGGTGGACAGGATCTCCTGCTGGATGTCGGTCAGACCGGCGGTCTGGGCGAGTCGCGCCATGGCTACTTCTCCTGCTCCCTCAATTGGGGGCGGCCGGGCTGCTCGCCGCCGCGCTCCTTGATGTACGTCTCGGTGGGCACCATCACCTTGCGGCGGAACACGCAGACCAGTGTGCCGTCCTGCTTGTAGCCCTTGGTCTCGACGTGGACGATGCCGCGGTCGCTCTTCGACCTCGACGGCGTCTTGTCGAGGACCGTCGTCTCGCCGTAGATCGTGTCGCCGTGGAAGGTCGGCGCCACGTGCTTGAGTGACTCGATCTCCAGGTTGGCGATGGCCTTGCCGGAGACGTCCGGGACCGACATGCCGAGCAGCAGCGAGTAGATGTAGTTCCCCACGACGACGTTCTTGCCGAAGTCCGTCGTGTTCTCCGCATAGTTGGCGTCCATGTGGAGCGGGTGGTGGTTCATGGTGAGGAGACAGAAGAGGTGGTCGTCGTACTCCGTGACCGTCTTTCCGGGCCAGTGCTTGTAGACGGCCCCGACCTCGAACTCCTCGTACGTACGTCCGAATTGCATGGCCGTCACGCCTCCGGGATCTCGAACGTGCCGGTGCGCCGCATGCCGGCGGCGCGGCCCTTGCCCGCGACCACCAGCGCCATCTTGCGGCTGGCCTCGTCGATCATCTCGTCGCCGAGCATCGCGGAGCCCTTCTTGCCGCCCGCCTCGGACGTGTAGTAGTCGTACGCGTCCAGGATCAGCTCGGCGTGGTCGTAGTCCTCCTGGGAGGGCGAGAAGATCTCGTTGGACGCCTCGACCTGGCCCGGGTGCAGCACCCACTTGCCGTCGAAGCCGAGCGCGGCGGCACGCTGCGCGACCTCGCGGTAGCCGTCGACGTTGCGGATCTGGAGGTAGGGGCCGTCGATCGCCTGGAGGTTGTTGGCGCGGGCCGCCATCAGGATCTTCATCAGGATGTAGTGGTAGGCGTCCGCCGGATAGCCGGGCGGCTGCTCGCCCACGACGAGCGACTTCATGTTGATCGACGCCATGAAGTCGGCAGGGCCGAAGATGATCGTCTCGACACGTGGAGAGGCTTGAGCGATCACATTGACGTTGTTGAGGCCCTGGGCGTTCTCGATCTGCGCCTCAATGCCGATCCGGCCGACCTCGAAGCCCATGGTCTTCTCGATCTGCGTCAGCAGCAGGTCGAGGGCCACGACCTGCTGGGCGTCCTGCACCTTCGGCAACATGATGCAGTCAAGATTCGGGCCCGCACCCTCGACGACCGTGACGACATCTCGATACGTCCACTCGGTCGTCCAGTCATTGACGCGTACGACCCTCGTCTTGCCCGTCCAGTCACCCTCGTTGAGGAACTTGACGATGGTGTGCCGCGCCTCGGGCTTGGCGAGCGGCGCGCACGCGTCCTCCAGGTCCAGGAAGACCTGGTCGGCCGGGAGGCCCTGCGCCTTCTCCAGGAAGCGGGGGTTGCTCCCCGGGACCGCGAGGCAGGAGCGTCGCGGACGCAGACGGTTGACGGGCGTGGTCATGCGGGGACCTCCAGGGGGTCGAGCTTGTTCGCTTTCCGGATCTCGTCGACGATGCGGCCGATGATTCCCGTGATGTCGAAGTCCTTCGGGGTGAAGACTGCGGCCACTCCCGCGGCCCTGAGCTGTTCGGCGTCGTTGTTCGGGATGATGCCACCAGCGATCACCGGAATGTCTGTGGCACCGGCCACACGGAGCCGATCCAGTACATCCGGCACCAGCTGCGCGTGCGAGCCGGAGAGGACCGAGAGGCCGACCGCGTGCACGTCCTCCGCGAGGGCCGCGTCCACGATCTGCTCCGGCGTCAGCCGGATGCCCTGATAGACCACCTCGAACCCGGCGTCACGGGCCCGCACGGCGATCTGCTCGGCGCCGTTGGAGTGCCCGTCCAGGCCGGGCTTGCCGACGAGGAAGCGGAGCTTGCCGACGCCGAGGTCTTCGGCCGTCACCCGCACCTTGCGGCGTACGTCGGCCAGCGCGCTGCCCTCCTCGGCGGCCACCGTGACCGGCGCGGAGGAGACCCCCGTCGGCGCCCGGAACTCGCCGAACACCTCCCGCAGGGCCCCCGCCCACTCCCCGGTCGTGACCCCGGCGCGGGCGCACTCGACGGTGACCTCCATGAGGTTGCCCGTCCCGGCCGCCACCTTCTTCAGCTGCTCCAAGGCCCTGTCCGACCGCGGCTGGTCGCGCGCTTCACGCCACTGCCCGAGGGCTGCCACGACCCGGGCCTCGACCGCCGGGTCGACCGTCTGGATCGCCGTATCCAGGTCGGCGGTCAGCGGATTCGGCTCGGTCGTCTCGAAGATGTTGACGCCCACGATCTTCTCTTGACCGGACTCAATACGGGCCCGGCGCTCGGCATGCGAGGCGACGAGCTGCGACTTGAGGTAGCCGGACTCGACGGCGGCCATCGCGCCGCCCATGTCCTCGATGCGGTCGATCTCGGTGAGCGACTCCTCGACCAGCTCGTTCACCTTGGCCTCGATGACCTTCGAGCCCTCGAAGATGTCGGCGTACTCCAGCAGGTCGCTCTCGTACGCCAGCACCTGCTGCATGCGCAGCGACCACTGCTGGTCCCAGGGGCGGGGGAGCCCGAGGGCCTCGTTCCAGGCAGGCAGCTGGACGGCACGCGCGCGTGCGTCCTTCGAGAGGGTCACGGCGAGCATCTCCAGCACGATCCGCTGGACGTTGTTCTCCGGCTGCGCCTCCGTCAGGCCGAGGGAGTTGACCTGGACGCCGTAGCGGAAGCGCCGGTGCTTGGGGTCCTCCATGCCGTAGCGCTCGCGGGTGATCTTGTCCCAGATGCGGCCGAAAGCGCGCATCTTGCACATCTCCTCGACGAAGCGGACGCCCGCGTTCACGAAGAAGGAGATACGGCCGACGACGTCACCCATGCGCTCCTGCGGCACCTGGCCGGAGTCCCGCACGGCGTCCAGCACCGCGATCGCCGTCGACATGGCGTACGCGATCTCCTGGACCGGCGTGGCGCCCGCCTCCTGCAAGTGATAGCTGCAGATGTTGATCGGGTTCCACTTGGGGATGTGGGAGACCGTGTACGCGATCATGTCCGTCGTCAGGCGGAGCGACGGCACCGGCGGGAACACATGCGTGCCCCGCGACAGGTACTCCTTGACGATGTCGTTCTGGGTGGTGCCCTGGAGCTTGGTGAGGGACTCCTTGCCGAGGCCTTGCTCCTCCGCGACGACCTGATAGAGCGCCAGCAGCCACATGGCGGTGGCGTTGATCGTCATCGAGGTGTTCGTCTGCTCCAGGGGGATGTCCTGGAACAGGCGGCGCATGTCACCCAGGTGGGCGATCGGCACGCCGACCCGGCCCACCTCGCCGCGGGCGAGGATGTGATCGGAGTCGTAGCCGGTCTGCGTCGGCAGGTCGAACGCGACCGACAGTCCGGTCTGGCCCTTGGCGAGGTTGCGCCGGTACAGCTCGTTGGACGCCTCGGCGGTGGAGTGACCGGCGTAGGTGCGCATCAGCCACGGCCGGTCTTTCTGGCGCTCTGTCATCGATGACCTCGGGTGTCCTCAGATGTTCCGGAAGCGGTTGATGGCGTCGACGTGCTGGGCGCGCTTCTCCTCGTCGCGCACGCCGAGGCCCTCCTGTGGGGCCAGGCACAGGACGCCGACCTTGCCCTGGTGGAGGTTGCGGTGCACGTCGTAGGCAGCCTGCCCGGTCTCCTCCAGTGAGTACACCCTGGACAGGGTCGGGTGGATCTTGCCCTTCGCGACGAGCCGGTTGGCCTCCCAGGCCTCGCGGTAGTTGGCGAAGTGGGAGCCGATGATCCGCTTCAGGGACATCCACAGGTAGCGGTTGTCGTACTCGTGGGTGTAGCCGGAGGTCGAGGCGCAGGTGACGACGGTGCCGCCCTTGCGCGTGACGTACACGCTCGCGCCGAAGGTCTCGCGGCCCGGGTGCTCGAAGACGATGTCCACGTCCTCGCCGCCGGTCAGTTCGCGGATGCGCTTGCCGAAGCGCTTCCACTCGCGCGGGTCCTGTTCGTGTTCGCCCTTCCAGAACTTGTAGTCCTCGGCGGTGCGGTCGATGATCGCATCGGCGCCCATGGCCCGGCAGATCTCCGCCTTCTGCGGCGAGGACACGACACAGATCGGGTTGGCGCCGCCCGCGAGCGCGAACTGCGTGGCGTACGAGCCGAGTCCGCCGCTCGCGCCCCAGATCAGGACGTTGTCGCCCTGCTTCATGCCGGCGCCGTTGCGGGAGACCAGCTGGCGGTAGGCGGTGGAGTTGACCAGACCGGGCGCGGCGGCCTCCTCCCAGCTCAGGTGGCCGGGCTTCGGCATCAGCTGGTTGGACTTGACCAGTGCGATCTCCGCGAGGCCGCCGAAGTTGGTCTCGAAGCCCCAGATGCGCTGCTCGGGGTCGAGCATCGTGTCGTTGTGCCCGTCGGAGGACTCCAGCTCCACGCTCAGGCAGTGCGCGACGACCTCGTCGCCCGGCTTCCAGGCGTTGACGCCCGGGCCGGTGCGCAGGACGACGCCCGCGAGGTCGGAGCCGATGATGTGGTACGGCAGATCGTGGCGCCGGGTGAGCTCGCTGAGCTTGCCGTAGCGCTCCAGGAAGCCGAAGGTCGGCATCGGCTCGAAGATCGAGGTCCACACCGAGTTGTAGTTGACCGAGGAGGCCATCACGGCCACCAGGGCCTCGCCCGGGCCGAGTTCCGGCACCGGCACATCGTCCAGGTGGATCGACTTACGAGGGTCCTTGTCGCGCGTGGCGAGCCCGGCGAACAGCTCGGTCTCGTCCTTGTGCACGGTGATCGCGCGATACGACTCGGGGAGCGGCAGGGCGGCGAAGTCGGCCGGAGCGGAGTCCGGCGACTGGATCGCGTCCAGGATGTCCTTCACAGTCACGGTTTTGCCTCCGGCGAATGGCGTCTTGAGGGAAGACGCTGAGGGTTACGTCGGTGCTGCTGCTGAGTTGTCGAGGCTTGCCGTCGGTTCGGCGGGTGGTGCTGTTCGGCAGCGCTTTGTGGCGCGGGAGGTTGCCTGTGACGCAGGCGTCCGGGCGGGCGAGCCAATAGCTTGCTGGGACAGCCGGCGTACGGATGATCTCTGCACGCCGGCCGCCCGGACACCTTCACCGTATGACACCGCGTGTCACCTCGCAAGGCACTGAGTGCCAGAACCTGCTCTCAAATGAAATCTTTACGTAACAAATGAGCGATGATCGATCAAAGCTGTGCTACGGGCTTCCAGGCAGAGCAGCGTGTTGCGGTGGATGCCGAGCCGCTCGGCCGGGGCGCGGTTCGTGCTCGGTCGGTAGGGCCAGGGCCGGTCGGCGGCCAGACCGGCCGGCCGTCGGCTCAGGTGCGCTCTTTGAGTGCCTGCTCGATGGTGCGCATGACCTCGTCGAGCGGTGCGTCGGTCCTGGCGACGGTGACGAGTACCTCGCCCTGTATGGAAGAGGAGGCCGGGGCCGGCCGAGGCGCGCTGTCCCGGCCGACCCCGATCCCCGACCTGAACGTCTTGCGCACGATCGCGAAGGCGTGGTCCAGCTGGGCCTCGACGTCGCCCTGTCCGCCGGCCCGCAGCCAGCGCCGCAGGACGTGGTTGTGGGCGGTGACCACGGCGGACGCGGCGACCTCGGCCATCAGCGGGTCGTCGTTGGCGTCGTCGTCGTGTGCGTGCTCGTCGAAGTGGCCGAGGAGGTAGCGGGTGAAGAGGCGCTCGTAGCGGGCCACCGACGCGATCTCCGCCTCGCGCAGAGTGGGCACCTCGCGCGTCAGCTTGTAGCGGGCCACCGAGATCTCCGGCCGGGCCGCGTACATCCGCATGACTTCCTTGATGCCGCGGCACACCGTGTCGAGCGGGTGCTCGTGCGCGGGCGCGGCGTTGAGGACGGCCTCGGCCCGGATCAACGTGTCGTCGTGGTCGGGGAAGATCGCCTCTTCCTTGGAACGGAAGTGGCGGAAGAAGGTGCGACGCGCGACCCCGGCCGTGGCCGCGATCTCGTCGACGGTGGTCGCCTCGTACCCCTTGGTCGCGAACAGCTCCATCGCGGCGGCCGCCAGTTCTCGCCGCATCTTGAGCCGCTGCGCGGCGGCGCGACTGCCTGCGGCACTTTCCGGAGCGTCGGGCGTGGCTGGTGTACGTGCGGACTTGGCGGGCTGGGGCATGACCCGAACGTACTGCATGTGCGCAGCGTGGCGCGCGTGTCCCCCGTTTCCCCCGCCCTGGGCGGACGGGGGCGAGTTGGGCCGGGCGGGCAGGGGAGAGCTGCCCGGATCGAGCAGCCCGCCCCAGCCCGAGTCCGCCGTGAACCAGTCGCCGCGACGCTCGGCGAACCAGCCGTCGGGACGATCAGCGGCGGGCATATTCGCGGAAGCCGCGGCCCGTCTTGCGGCCGAGGCAGCCCGCGGCCACCAGATGCTCCAGGAGCGGAGCGGGAGCCAGGCCCGGGTCGCGGAACTCGCGGTGCAGGACCTTCTCGATGGCCAGGGAGACATCGAGCCCGACGACGTCCAGGAGTTCGAACGGGCCCATCGGGTAGCCGCCGCCCAGCCTCATCGCCGCGTCAATGTCGTCAAGAGACGCATAGTGCTCCTGCACCATCTTGATCGCGTTGTTGAGATACGGGAAAAGCAATGCGTTGACGATGAAGCCCGCACGGTCCCCACAGTCCACCCCATGCTTCTTGATCTTGACGCAGACCTCGCGAACCGTTGAGTGGACGTCATCGGCCGTCAACACCGTACGGACGACCTCGACCAGCTTCATCGCCGGTGCCGGGTTGAAGAAGTGCATGCCGATCACGTCCTGCGGACGCGAGGTGGCGCGGGCGCAGGCGACGACGGGCAGCGACGAGGTCGTCGTCGCCAGGACCGCGCCCGGCTTGCAGACCTTGTCCAGCGTCGCGAACAGCTGCCGTTTGACCTCCAGGTCCTCGGCGACCGCCTCCACGGCCAGATCGACGTCCGCGAAGGCGTCGTACGAACCCGCCGCGATGATCCGGTCCAGGGTCTGCGCGGCGGCCTCGGCGGTCATCCGCCCCTTGTCGACGGAGCGTGAAAGCGACTTGCCGATACGGGACTTGGCGGCCTGCGCCTTCTCCTCGCTGCGGGCGGCGAGCACGACCTCGTAGCCGGCCTTGGCGAAGACCTCGGCGATACCGGACGCCATGGTCCCCGAGCCCGCGACACCGACGGAGCGCACCGGTCGCCCGGGGAGCTCGAGGTCGCCGGACAGGGGCGTCAGGGCGTCCGGCACCACCGTCGCGCTGCCCGGCGCCTCGTACGTGTAGAAGCCGCGGCCCGACTTACGGCCGGTCAGCCCCGCCTCACTGAGCTGCTTGAGGATCGGGGCGGGGGCGTGCAGCCGGTCGCGGGACTCGGCGTACATGGCCTCCAGGACCGTGCGCGCGGTGTCGACGCCGATCAGGTCGAGCAGGGCCAGGGGCCCCATCGGCAGCCCGCAGCCGAGCCGCATCGCGGCGTCGATGTCCTCGCGGGAGGCGTACTTCGCCTCGTACATCGCGGCCGCCTGGTTGAGATAGCCGAACAGCAGCCCGTCGGCGACGAATCCGGGCCGGTCGCCCACCGCGACGGGCTCCTTGCCCAGCTCGATGGCGAGATCGGTGACGGTGGCGACGGCCTGGGGCGCGGTCAGCACCGAGGAGACGACCTCGACCAGCCGCATCGCCGGCGCCGGATTGAAGAAGTGCAGGCCGAGCACGCGCTCGGGGCGGGCCGAGTCGGCGGCCAGCCGGGTGACCGAGAGGGCGTTGGTGCCGGTCGCCAGGATCGTCTCGGGCCGCACGATCCCGTCGAGCTCGCGGAAGATCTGGTGCTTGATGCCGTACGACTCCGGAGCCACCTCGATGACGAGGTCGGCGTCGGCCGCCGCACGCAGGTCGGTGGAGGTGCGGACCCGGGCGAGCAGGCCGGCGCGCTCCTGCTCGGTCAGGCGTCCGCGCTCCACGGCGCGGGCGGTCGCGGCCTCCAGGGCGGCGACGGCCTTGGCGGTCGCGGCCTCGCTGATGTCGATGCCGACGACCTCGCGGCCGGCCTTGGCCAGGACCTCGGCGATGCCGGTGCCCATGGTGCCGAGACCGACCACGGCAATGGTCTTGAGCGGGTGCGAAGAGGTGTCGGACAGGGGAGTGGCCATCGCGGGACTCCAGGAATGAGGGTGACGACTGGGAGCGCGCCGGGTGCGCCGAGAGGGCGCACCGGGTGCGAAGAGGAGTGCGGGTGTGCCGGGCTGCAAGCGCACACGCCCGGAGAACGGCGGATACCGACCGGCCCTGTCCCGGAACCGGGTCGTACTGCGGTACTCGAGGTACCGAACCGACTGCACTCGGGGTGGCTGCGTCACCAGGCCACCACAAGCAGAACCGCGAGTGGGTAACTCGCTCGTATGAGCTTAACTCGTGAGTAACGAGCGCGCCAGCCCCCAGGGGCAGCGTCCCGGTTCAGCGTCCCCGCAGCAGGGCGCCGATCTCCCGCTTGAGGAAGGCGTCCTGGCAGAAGTCGAAGTGGTCCACCCTGCTCAGGTCGAAGACCTGCCGTATGCCCCGCTGCCGGGCGCGGGCCACGACATCGTTGAAGCGCTGCTCGAAGTGCATCGAGAAGAACACCCGCGTCACGTCACTGATGGCCCTGATCCGTTCCAGGCGTTGGAAGAACAGGTCGTACTGTCCGTCGGGCTCCCAGTAGTCCCACAGGTCGGCCGCGTAGCGCTGGACCTGGCTCAGGTCCTTGCCGCTGATCTTGTGCAGGTACTCGCAGAAGTTCTGGAACTCCGCGAGCGCCTCCGGGATCTGGGCGATGCGCTGCAACTCCGCCAGCGGCTGCTCCGGATTGAGGCGGGCGACCTTCCCCGAGATGACCATCGTGGAGTGGTTGATGTTCGGATCGAGCAGCAGCACGGACCGTATCTTCGGTTCGCGCTCCGGGTGATCGCGCCACAGTTCGGCCAGCCGGAACAGCATGTCGCAGCCGACGGAGAAGCCGACCAGCGTCAACCGCTTGTAGGGATACTGCCGTTGGAGGTTGTTGATGGCTCCGCTGATGAGGTCCGCGTGCACGGACATGCCGATGGGACGGTAGCGGTGGTCCCTGGCCTCCTCGGTGTTGTGCCCGAACAGGGTGATGGCGGCGGTGTGCTGGCGGGCGACGTTCATGAACGGACGGAAGTCGTCCGCGTCCAGGCCGAGGCCGTGCAGCAGTACGACGAGGTCGGGCGACTCGGTGGTGCGTTCCAGGTACCACAGTTGCCGGCCGATGACGGCGTGGTCCGAGGGCAGGTCCTCCTCGAAGTCGTCCGCGTGGATGTCGAAGAAGTCGCGCACCACCTCGCGTCGCAGCTGACGGCGCTGCTCGGTCAGACCGCGCGCCCACCAGGCCAGGGAGAAGACGCCGGCGACGGCCAGGGTCACGAGAGTGCCACCGGCGATGACGTGGCTCCACGTCCAGGCGATCACCGCCCGCGCCTCGTCGCTGTAGATGCCGATGGCGGCTCCCGTGACCCCTCCGACGACGGCCATGGCCACCCGGTGCCCGCTGACGAACGCGGCCACCCGCTCGATCAGCAACGAGTTGCGGAACATCGATACTCCTCAAACCCCGTCTCGGCCCGTCAGGACGCCCAGCCCGGGACGCACCGTGACATCGCCCATGAAGTGCCCGTCGGACACGTCGGCGAGGTGCAGCGGCTCGCTGCTGCCGTTCCGGTAGGCGTGAACGGTGCAGCCCATCCGCGCGAGCGCGTGGCTGGGCTCCATGACCAGCAGCAGACCTGGCGCTCCCAGCGCGCCCACGACTGTGTCGACGACCTGCCTTCTGACGTCCTCGCCGTACTGGTAGAGGACGAAGTTGCAGGTGACCACGTTGATCCGGAAGGACCTCAGGAAATCGGCCAGCCGCGGGAGGTCCAGCAGGTCCAGCGGTTGCAGCAGTACGTCCTGCTCGGCCGCCTTCGACTGCTCCAGCGACCACACGACCTCCTCGAACCGCTGCTCGTAATAGTCCGAGGGACCGTGGCAGGTGCGCACCCAGTCGAGGGTGGGCAGCGGGGGCCGGTCGACGCCGCACACGAATTCCAGGGGTATCCGGCGAAACTCAGGGGCCGCCGGGTGCCAGTCGAGGTCCGCGGCGAAGCGGTCGAAGATCACCTCGTTGTTCAGCTGCCGGGGGAGCAGCCCGATGCTGGTTCCCAGGTCGAGCAGGCGCACGCGCCGCACGCCGTGCGCCTCGGCGAACGCCCCGACCACGAGCTGCGGAAGCAGGAACCGGCGGGCTCCGGTGTACGAGTTGGACTGGCTCTCCACGATGCGCGCCAGGGCGTCACCGCGCTCCGCCAGCAGACGCGCCAGGGCGGGGACCCGCCGGGTGAGCGGTAACCCGGGATCGAACACCTCCGCCGGCCCGCCCTCGTCGGCGAGCAGGTGGCGCACCGCTATGCCGAGCAGGGTGATGGTGTGGGCGTCGGTGATGTACGGCCGCTTCCCCCACAGCGTCGACAGCAGCTGGTCCAGTCCCGAGGACACCCCGTTCTCCGCCACACCGCCCAGACACTCGTGGAAGGCGGACCACCCGTGATTGCCCTGCTGGTGGTGGCACATGTCGGCCAGGGCCGTGCGCAGCGACTCCTTGCGGGTGAGGAACACCGGTCCTTCACTCCTTAGCGGACAGGGGGTCACGCGACCGCCGTGCGGTACGGCCACCGCAGGTGCGCGGGAGCGAGTCCCCGTAACGTGTGGTGCTCTGCGAAACGCTCGACCGCCTCGGACACGACGGCGGACACCTCCAGCCGCCGCAGTCCCGACAGCGCCAGCGTCATGACCGCCCTCGCGAGGTCGGCCACCTCCGGATCCGCCA
Organism: Streptomyces sp. NPDC050619; assembly: GCF_040654815.1. Classification (NCBI taxonomy): domain Bacteria; kingdom Bacillati; phylum Actinomycetota; class Actinomycetes; order Kitasatosporales; family Streptomycetaceae; genus Streptomyces; species Streptomyces sp. NPDC050619. The sequence continues at coordinate 57,832 of NZ_JBFAIR010000009.1, forward strand.
TGCCCCGCCGTGCCGCGCCGATCCAGTCCTGCCGGGTGGGGGCGAGGGAGCGTCCGGCGATCAGCAGGACGGCAGCGTCGGACGTCGTCTCGTCGTCCATGAGAGCCGCGACCACGGCCAGGGGCACCACCCAGTGGTCGGCGTCCTGGGCGTCGATCATGCGCAATTCCAGGTGCCCGCAGGCACGGACCGGCGGAACCAGCGACTTCAGGTGGTGGAAGACGTCGTCGGCGCGGACCTCCCGGGGCCCGTCTCCCCGCAGCCACCGCCTGAAGGACAGCCCGGCGGGCGCGGGTGCCCAGGCCGCCGGACCTTCCTGGACGCGGCCCACCCCGCAGGCCGTCGCATCGGCCTCTGCGAAGGGGCAGGCCGGCCCACCCTTGTCCCGGGCCGGCCGGTGGACGGCGACGACCTGCGTGTCCAGGGCGTAGCGGGTCCACGCGCCCCGCGGATCGCCGCCGCACGGCAAGGGGCCGCTACGGAAACGGTCGGTCTGCAGGCGCAGCAGCTGCCGCCCCGAGAGTACGGTCTCCTCCTGCCGGTCCCACACGCGCGGGACGGGTGAGTTGGCGAACATGGCCATCAGTACCGGGCCCAGGGAGTTGGCGATCAGCCATCTCCGGGACCGCCCGCGCCATCCGGCCGAGTCGTCCCCCGCCTCCACGTTCACCTGCACGGACGCGGTGTTGCACAAGAGGGTGTCGCCGCCTGAGCCGAACTGCGCGTAATGGCGGCGCAGGGCCTGGTAACGGGGCAGGGCGACGGTGAAGTGCGGCGGCCTGGCGTCCAGGCCCGCGCCGAACAGCATCAGCCCCGCCGTGTGCGCGCGCTCCCTCAGCACGGCCAGGTCCCCGGCGACGGCCTCGGCGCAGTCGCGCAACGAGTCCCACGGCGCGCTGCTCAGCTCCAGCTGGCCGCCGGGTTCCCAGGAGACCCGGCTCCCTCCGGGAAGGGGCTCGGCGACCGAGCGGGCGCAGGACGCCAGCTCCTCACGGGTTGCTCGGCGCGTCGGGTCGTCCAAGGGAAGCAGGAACCACTCGAGCTCCACCCCGATACGCCCCACCCGGTTCCGGGACAGCGATTGACCGAAGATCAGTCGCGCCGCTTCCGACTCGCTCAACGCACCTTCCAATGAAGCACGCTCCCCCCGGCCCGTTGAATCACCCTGACATAAATGGATCGTGATGTTCCATTGCTGTCTACTCAAGGAGTGTCTCAGGTCGGATCCTTTCTACCCCTGTCCGTTGAAGCTGAAGCGCGAAGAAACGACGTGTCGGGAAAACTTGGTTCCCGCAGTGACGGAACCGGGTATTGAGTTATGGTCTGAGGTCTCCGACAGCGCGCTCATTACCGTCTCATCAAGAGAGTGGCCGATTCCATGGCAACCGTTCTGCCTTCAGACCCCCTGACGAACAAGAGTTTCGGACAGCTGACCTACTTGGAACGCGTGGCCGATTCCCGCACGGTGAGTGTGTTTCTCCACGGGCTGGGTCTTGATGCGACGGATTACCAGGAGTATCTGGAGGCGCACGACACCCACGGCATCGCGGTCAACCTGGCCGGATATGCCCCGAGGAGTTCCGGTCACCTTCCGCCGGTGCCCGTGAGCCGGCACGTGGAGATGGTGGCGGACCTGGTGGAGCGGGTCGGCCGCGACTACCCGGACAAGCGAATCGTCCTGGTCGGCTTCTCTCTCGGCGCCGATCTGGTGCTCCAGTTGGCGGAGCACTGGACGGCTGCGCCCGGGCGCTGGCGCCCGTCCCTTTCCGGCGCCCTCCTGCTGGACCCGAACGCGAACCGCTCGACCATGACGATCTCCCGGCTGTTCGCCGCCGCCGACCGCGGGGATCCGCTGTCGGCGCTGAAGAAACTGGTCGATCTCGCTCCGGATCTGGACGGGTTTCGTGCGCTATGCACCTATGCGAACAGAATCGCGACGAAAGATTTCGGTCAGGTGCACCAACTCGCTGACGATATGATTCGCTACTGGGATCCGGCCGGATACGACCAGTTTGGTGTCCGTGTTTCCCGTGTTGCGGAAATCGCCGACGCGGTCAGCGTCGTGCTCTCCGCCGACTACCGGGAACATCTGCCCGGAATGCAGGCCGCAGTTCGGCGCCATGGTGCCGGCGAGACCAAGGTCGCTTTCAATATCACCGAAAGGGATCATTTCGGCCTGATCGAGCACACCGTTCTCTCCCGGGAACTCACCTCCGTCGGCTGTGACTGAAACGGACCCGGTGGAGCGAATGGAGGAAGCGTCGCGATCGTTCCTGGAGCGCCTGCGACAGGAGTCGGGCGGAGTACCGGCGTACGAGGCTCTGGCGCGGACCGGGGACCTGGACGAACTCGCCGAGGTGCTCACCGCGCCGGGGCAGCCTCTGTGGGCCCGGGAGCTGGCCGCCTTCCGGCTGGGCCTCGCCGGGGACCGCCGGGCCTTCGAGTCGCTGGTACTGCTGCTCAACCACCGTGACCCACCGCGCTGCGCACTGGCCGCCTATGCCCTGGCCCGCCTCGGCGACCCGCGTACCGCCCGCGCGGCCGCCGCCCTCGCCACCAACGAACTGCGCGTCGCCTACGCCCTGCACCCGGTCCGGCTCCTGGTGCACCTGCGCGCCCCCGAGGCCGTACCGGCACTGATCACCACCCTGGGGCGGCGGCTGCGCCCGCACGACCCCTACCGGCGCGTGGCCCTCGCCTGCGTGGAGGGGCTCGGCACACTGGGCGACGCCCGGGCGAGGCCGGTACTGAACGAGGCACTGGCCCACCCGGTGCTGGCGGAGGCGGCGGTGCACGCGCTGGCGCGGATCCCGCGGCAACGGTGAGCGGTCAGGCCTGGAGTCGCTTCACGTACCGCACCTCGGGCACGGCGACGTCGTGCACCTCGAAGGGTTCCTCGGCGCCGTCGGGACGGAACCCGGCCCGCTCGTAGAAGCGGCGGGCGCGGGTGTTGCCCTTGACGACCCACAGCAGGGCACGGTCGTGCCCGGCGGTCGCGCACCGGCGTACCGACTCCTGGAGCAGGGCGTGGCCGATGCCGCAGCCGTACCTGCCCGGGGCCACGTAGATCGCGTACAACTCGGCGTCCGCGGTGAGCACTTCACCGTCCCGGTACGGCCCGTGGCAGGCCCAGCCGACGATCTCGCCGTCATGCTCGGCGACGAGGTTCACCACGTTGCCGTCGCGCCGCAGGAAGCGGGCGCGGTGCCGCTCGGTCTCCTCGGTCACGCTGAGCGCGTCGAGGTACGAGGCCGGCATGAGGCCCTCGTAGGCGCTCTGCCAGCCGTGGACGCGGATCTCCGCCACGCGGTCGCAGTCGGCGAGCGCCATGTCCCGCACCTGTACCCGCATGCGCGCACCCGTCACCCGCCTATCACCGCGAAGACCTCGATCTCCATCAGGAAACGGCCCGCGCCCGGGACGACATGGCTGTACTGGGCGTCGGGGGCGACCCCGTGGGGGCGGTGATCCTCGTCAGCTCACTCATGCGCCCATGGTGGACCACAGGACTGACAACGCCCCCGACGGAACGCCCCCGACGGGCCGTCAAGCCGTACTCATCAGGCCGTACTCATCAGGCCGTACTAGCCGCGCGAGCCCAGCAGCCCGTGCAGTGTCGAGCCCCGGGCCGACGTCACCGTCGCTGTCGAGCTCAGCGGCTCGGGATCGGGCAGCGCAGCGCACACCGCGTCGGCCTCGCCGTCGCCGCGCGGCACCGTGCCGTCGGTGAGGTAGGCCGCCAGGTGCTTGTCCAGGCAGGTGTTCCCGCTCAGCGAGATGCCGTGGTTCCCGCCGCCCTGCTCGACCACCAGGCTGGAGCCGCGCAGGAGATGGTGGACCGTGACACCGCCCTCGTACGGGGTGGCCGCGTCGTTCGTCGCCTGGAAGAGCAGCGTCGGCGGCAGCTTGCCGTTGGCGACGTTCACCGGGTGCTGCGACTTCGTCGGCCAGAAGGCACAGGGCGCGTTGTACCAGGCGTTGTTCCAGGCCATGAACGGTGCTTTCTCGTGCACCGCCCAGTTGTCCTTGCGCCACTGGTTCCAGTCGCGCGGCCAGGAGGCGTCACCGCACTCCACCGAGGTGTAGATGCTGTAGCCGTTGTCCCCGGACGCGTCGACGGCGGCGAAGTTCTCGTACGCCTCGACCAGCGGGTCGGCGTTGTTGTCGTTCACGTACGCCGCGAACGCCTCGGCCAGATAGGGCCAGTAACCGTTGTAGTAGCCGCCGGGAATGAAGGTGTCCTCCAGTTCGGAGGCGCCGATCTTCCCGTCGGCCGGCTTCTTGGCGAACGCCTCCCGCATCGCGTACCACTTGGCCTCGATCTTCTTCGGATCGGTGCCGAGCTTGTAGGTGGCGTCGTACTTCGCGATCCACGCCATGAGCGCGCGGTGGCGGTCGTCGAAGGCGTAGTCCTGGTCGAGGTTGTCGTCGTACCACACGCCCGTGGGATCGACGATCGAGTCCAGGACCAGGCGCCGTACCCGGTCCGGGTAGAGCTTGGCGTAGACGGCGCCGAGGTAGGTGCCGTAGGAGTAACCGAAGTAGTTGATCTTCTGGGCGCCCAGTGCCTCGCGGATCGAGTCCATGTCCCGCACGGCGCTGATCGTGTTGATGTACGGCAGCACGCTCGCGTACTTCTTGCCGCAGGCGTCGGCGAAGGACTTGGCGCGGGACAGGTTGGCCCGCTCGATCGCGGGTGTGCTCGGCAGCGAGTTGGGGCGCACCGGGTCGAAGGAGCCCGGCCGGCAGTCCAGGGCGGGCTTGCTCGCGCCCACCCCGCGCGGGTCGAAGCCGATGACGTCGTACTGGGCCGCGACCGCCTCGGGCAGTGAGGACGCGACGAATCCGGCGAGCGTCAGACCGCTGCCGCCGGGGCCGCCCGGGTTGACCAGCAGCGGGCCCTGGTACTTCTTCGCGGTGTGCGGGACGCGGGACAGTGCGAGCGTGATCTGCTTCCCGTTCGGGTTCGCGTGGTCGAGCGGCACCTCGAGGGACGCGCACTGGAGCGTCGGATAGTCGGCCGTGCCGCATTTCCGCCAGGTGAGCTTCGCGGCTCGAGCGGTTTCCTCGGTCTGTGGAGCGCTCGCGTCGGCGGGGACGGCCGTGACGGTCCCGGCCATGACGACGGCGGCACCGCACAGCACGGCTGCGCGTTTTCTCATGAAGTCCTCCCAGGACGGAGGGATTTGGACCGCGAGAGCCACGGTCCTCGCCGCATCGTCCCGGAAAGCGTCCCCGGATGAACGCGTTCTGGCAATACTCGACCCGATCAGATCGTGGAATGCGCTCGGATGCTCTCAGAGCAGCGAAAGCTGGACCGGTTCGGACACATCGGGCCGTTCCGGCGCGGGCTCCCGGATCCGGCGCGGCATTCCGTCGCCCGCCGGACCGATGCCGTACTCCTGGGCGAGTTCGTGGACCTGACGGGTGATCCGGCGCTGATACCACTTCGGCGCGTAGGAGCCGTCCGCGTACAGCCGCTCGTAACGGCGCACCAGATGCGGATGCTCCCGGGTCAGCCAGGCCATGAACCACTCGCGGGCGCCGGGGCGCAGATGCAGCACCAGCGGGGTGACCGAGGTGGCCCCGGAGGCGGCGATGGCCCGTACGGTGGCCCGCAGTTGGGCCGGTTGGTCGCTCAGGAACGGGAGCACCGGCGCCATCAGGACCCCGCATCCGATGCCGTGCTCGCCGAGCGTCCGTACGACCTCCAGGCGCCGCTCCGGCGCCGGCGTACCCGGCTCGACGGTGCGCCACAGCTCGGGGTCGGTGAAGCCGACCGAGACCGAGATGCCGACGTCCGTCACCTCGGCGGCCTGCGTCAGCAGGTCCAGGTCGCGCAGGATCAGCGTGCCCTTCGTCAGGATCGAGAAGGGGTTGGCGTGGTCGCGCAGGGCGGAGATGATGCCCGGCATCAGACGGTAGCGGCCCTCGGCGCGCTGGTAGCAGTCGACGTTGGTGCCCATCGCGATGTGGTCGCCCTGCCAGCGGTGTGAGCCGAGTTGGCGGCGCAGCAGTTCGGGCGCGTTCACCTTGACCACGATCTGGGAGTCGAAGCCCAGGCCCGTGTCGAGGTCCAGATAGCTGTGGGTCTTGCGGGCGAAGCAGTACACGCACGCGTGCGAGCAGCCCCGGTACGGATTGACCGTCCACTGGAAGGACATGCGGGAGACCGCCGGCACCCGGTTGATGATCGACCGGGCGCGGATCTCGTGGAAGGTGATCCCGCGGAATTCGGGGGTGTCGAAGGTACGGGTGGTCACCGCGTCCGCGCCGAACAGCGTGGCGTCGGCCCGGCTGTGGTCGCCGGATTCCGCTGTGAGGTTCTCCCAGCGCATGAGGCCTCCTCGGTAGCACTGCACTGAGAATAGAACACCTGTTCGCATGATCGTGCAAGGGCCGTTTCCGATCGCTTCCGGCACCCCGATTTGGGCGGCCGGGGACCGGGGTGGTTGGCTTGCCCCAACCCCGAGAACCCAGGTCCTGGAGGAAGTCAATGGCGCAGGTCGAGGCCACTACGGAGCGGATCGTCGCGGCGGACGCGGAGAAGGTGTTCGACGCCCTCGCCGACTACACCGGCACGCGCGCGAAGCTGCTGCCCGAGCACTTCAGCGAGTACGAGGTGCGCGAGGGCGGCGATGGCGAGGGCACCCTCGTCCACTGGAAGCTCCAGGCCACCAGCAAGCGCGTCCGCGACTGCCTCCTGGAGGTCACCGAGCCCACCGACGGCGAACTCGTCGAGAAGGACCGCAACTCCTCGATGGTCACCACCTGGCGGGTCACCCCGGCCGGCGAGGGCAACTCCCGGGTCGTGGTGACGAGCATCTGGCAGGGCGCCGGCGGCATCGGCGGCTTCTTCGAGAAGACCTTCGCGCCCAAGGGGCTCGGCCGGATCTACGACGCCCTGCTCGACAAGCTCGTCGCCGAGGTCGCGAAGTAGCACCAACAGGCGGATGTCCTCGGTGCGTTGCCCGCCTCACCGATTCGAGTGGATCTCCTCGCCGTCCGGCATGACGCCGTAACTCGTCGCGCTTGCTCGTAGTTGTCGCCTATTGCGGGAAATGTGCGGCAGGCGCGACGAGGGGAGCGGTACGTGGGCGGGACGACTCTGGTACAGGACGAACCGGTCACGACACCCCCGGACGTTCCCGCGCCGGCTGTGACCCAGGCCGTCCAACTCGGCCCGCGCCGCGTCCGGTTGGTCTTCTTCGGGCTGATGCTCGCGCTGCTGCTGGCCGCGCTGGAGCAGATGATCGTCGCCACCGCGCTGCCGAAGATCGTCGGCGAGCTGCACGGCCTGGACAAGATGTCCTGGGCGATCACCGCCTACCTGCTCACCGCCACCGTCGGACTGCCGATCTACGGCAAGCTCGGCGACCTCTACGGCCGCAAGGGCGTCTTCCAGTTCGCGATCGTCGTCTTCGTCGTCGGATCCGCCCTCGCGGGCCGGGCGCAGACCATGGATCAGCTGATCGCCTACCGCGCACTCCAGGGCGTCGGCGCGGGCGGACTCCTGATCGGCGTGCAGGCGATCATCGCCGACATCGTGCCGCCCCGGGAGCGCGGTCGCTTCATGGGGCTCATCGGCGCCGCGTTCGGCCTCGCCTCCGTGGCCGGGCCGCTGCTCGGCGGCTATTTCACCGATCACCTGTCGTGGCGCTGGTGCTTCTACGTGAACGTGCCCTTCGGCATCGTCACCCTGCTCGTCGTCACCGTCGCACTGAAACTCCCGAAGCCGACCGCGAAGGCGCGGCTCGACATCCTCGGCGCGCTGCTCCTCGCCGCCGCCTCCACCTGCCTGGTGCTGCTGACCAGTTGGGGCGGCACCGAGTACGCCTGGGACTCACGGGTCGTCCTCGGGCTCGGCGCGGGAGCGGCGGCGGCCACCGTGCTCTTCCTCGTCGCCGAGCACTTCGCGGCCGAACCCCTCATCCCGCTCCGGCTGTTCAGGAACTCCGTCTTCAACGTCACCGGTCTGGTGGGCCTGGTGATCGGTGTCGCCCTGTTCGGCGCGGCGAGCTACCTTCCGACCTTCCTGCAGATGGTCGACGGGGCCTCCGCCACCGAGTCGGGTCTGCTGATGCTGCCGATGATGGCCGGCATCGTCGGTGCCTCGATCATCTCCGGGCAGCTCATCAGCCACACCGGGCACTACAAGATCCATCCGATCCTCGGCGGAACGCTGTCCGTCGTCGGCATGTGGCTCCTCTCCCGCCTCGATGCCGACACACCCCGGCTGCACTACAGCATCTGGATGGCCGTCCTCGGCGCCGGCATCGGCATGGTGATGCCCGTTCTCATCCTCGCCGTACAGAACTCTGTGGACCCGGCCGACCTCTCCACCGCCACCAGCGCCAACAACTACTTCCGGCAGATCGGCGGCAGCGTCGGCGCCGCGGTCTTCGGCACCCTCTTCGCCAACCGGCTCGCCGACTCGCTGGCGGAACGCCTCACCACGCGCGCGGGGGGCGACCCGCCGCGGCAGCGGCTGATGTCACTGCCCGACCCCGAGTCCCTCACCCCGCAGCTCGTCCACGCGCTGCCCCCGGCCCTGCGCGAGAGCTACATCCAGGCGTATGCCGACGCCATGCCGCGGATCTTCCTCTACCTCGTGCCGGTGCTCGTCCTCGGCCTGCTCATCGCCTTCTTCCTCAAGGAGATCCCCCTGGTGAACAGCACAGGGTCCGACCACGCACCCGTCAGCGAGCCGGAGACCGCGCAGGTGCACGCCCCGATCCCACAGGCCCGTGCGCCGTACGCCGCCGAAGTCCCCGTCTGCGGCACGGTGCAGCGCCCCGACGGGACCGTCGTGGCCCGCGCGGCGCTCACGCTGATCGACGCCGCCGGGGCGCAGGTCGGGCGGGGCGCGAGCGGCGAGGACGGGCGGTACGCGCTGTCCACGCCGGGCTCGGGGGCCTACGTCCTGATCGCCGCGGCGGGCGGGCACCAGCCGCAGGCGGTCTCCGTGACCGTCGGCGAGCGCCCCGTCGAGCTGGACATCGTCCTCGGCGGCGCCGGACGCCTCGCCGGCAGCGTGGTCACCGCGGACGGCACCGCTGTGCGGGACGCCACCGTCACCCTCACCAACGTGCACGGCGCTGTCGTCGCCACCACCCGCAGCGGACGCGAGGGCGGCTACGTCATCACCGAGCTGGTGGCCGGCGAGTACACCCTCGCCGTCGGCGCGCCCGCCTTCCGCCCGGCCGCGCTCCCCGTCACCGTCCATGCCTCCCGGGAGACCCGCCAGGACGTCGAACTCGCCGGCGGATCCGTGCTGCGCGGCACCGTGCGGGCGGGCGGCGGACGGGCCGTGGAGGACGCGCGCGTGACGCTGCTGGACGCGGCGGGCAACGTCGTCGACACGCTCACCACCGGCCCGGACGGAACCTTCCGGTTCGTCGACCTGTCCGCCGGCGAGTACACCGTCATCGCCGCTGGTTACCCGCCGGTCGCCACCGTGCTCCACATGGCGGGCGGGGGTCGCACGGAGCGGGATCTCCAACTGGCGCACGAGGACTGAGAACCCTTCAGCAACCTCGGGTCGTCGCACGGTACGCGCCTGCTCAGCGCGGGGGCGTGGGGGCGCGCGCCGGTGTGATCCCGCCCGGGCAATTCCCGTATTGCCGCACATCGTGACGGGACGGCGCCGTACCGTGGTGACGGCAGCACAGATCTCGCGGAGCCGTGGGGAAAGAGGGCCTGGGCCATGGACCGTGGCACCGAGAGGGACGTATCTCCCAGCCGCGGAGCCGGGAACGGCGCGGCGGAACACGCGCCGGCCGGCCGCATCCCGCTGGCCGTGGTCCTGGTGGACCGCGACGGGTTGGTGTCCCACTGGAGCAGGGGCGCGCGGCGCCTGTTCGGCGCCGCCAAGGAGGAGGCGATCGGGCGGTCGGCGGTCGACCTGCTCCCCGTCTCCGGAGCGCTGCCCGAGGAGGACGAGGCCGCGCCCTACGGGCCGTACGCGGTGTACGACGGCCTCGGACCCGACCTCGAATCGTCCCTGGACGGACGGCTGTCCTACCCGGCCGCGGGCCGCGCCCGGCTCACCGTGGCCGACCGCGACCGTGTCGATGTGCTGTGGTGGGCCTACCCGTTGGTGGGCCCGGGGCGGGAGCGGCTGCTGGTGCTCGCCGCCGACGCGGACGGGCTGCGCCCGGACGAGCAGGCCGATCCGGAGGAGCGTCTCGGATTCGAGCGGATCGCGCCCGCCTTCGCGCTGCACACCGACTTCCCCGGCGCCGACGAACTGGCCCGCAGGCTCCCCGAGATCCTGCCCAGCATGAGTGTCGAGGAAGGCGCCCGCATCGTCGGGCAGATCCTCGAACTGGGCTATCCGGTCCTGGAGTTCAGCCAGAACGACCGGGTGCCCGTCACCCCCGACTGGGGCGTGCCCCGGCGCACTGAACGCAAGGCCCGCCGCGAGCGCGCCGCCCGCGCCCTGGCCGAGGGACGGCCCGTCCCGCAGGACGTCGCCGACGAGGCGCAGGACCTCGAGTACGCGGCCGTACGCGAACGCCTGGAGTTCCTCAACGAGGTCAGCGGACGCATCGGCACCTCGCTCGACCTGGCCAAGACCATCGTCGAGGTCAGCAAGGCCGTCGTGCCCCGCTTCACCGACGTCGCCGGCACCTATCTGCGCGAACAGGTCGTCGCCGGCGAGGGATTCCCGGAGGGGGTGCCGGACACGACCACCATGTGGCACCGGGTCGCCCTCGAGCACACCGACGAACCCGGCCGCTGGGACGACGTCGTGCCGGTCGGCGAGGCCATGCCGTTCCCCGCGCACACGCCGTTCTTCCAGTGCATGACCAGCGGTGAACCCGTCCTCGTGCCGCGCATCAGCGAGCCGATGGGCCACGCCATCGCCTCCCAGTTCGAGAAGCGGGACATTCGCCCCCTCATCACCGGCCGATCCATGTTGATCGTGCCGCTCAAGGCGCGCAATGTGGTGCTCGGCTTCATGATCCTGCTGCGGCATCCCGAGCGCGTCGAGTTCAACGACATGGACCGGGTGACGGGAGCCGAACTCGCCGCCCGCGCGGGCCTCGTGCTCGACAACGCGCGCATGTACACCTACCAGGAGAGCGTCGCCGAGACCCTCCAGGACAGCATGCTGCCGCACATCCCGCCGCGCATGGCGGGCTGCGACATCGCCACCCGCTACCTGCCCGGCACGCTGCTGGGCCGCGTGGGCGGCGACTGGTTCGACTCCGTGAAACTGCCCGGCGCCCGCACCGCCCTGGTCGTCGGCGACGTCATGGGCCACGGCCTCAACTCGGCCGCCATGATGGGGCAGTTGCGTACGGCCGTCCAGACCATGGCCGCCCTCGACCTGCCGCCCGCCCAGCTGCTGCGCAACCTGGACGACCTCGCCCAGCGCCTCGGCGACACCTACCTCGCGACCTGCCTGTACGCCGTCTACGACCCGATCGTGAGCGAACTCCATATCGCCAACGCCGGCCACATCCCGCCCGTCCTCGTCCGTGCCCGGGACGGCATCAGCGAGCTGCTCGATCTGCCGACCGGCGCGCCCATCGGCGTCGGCGGGGTGGCCTTCGAGGCGGTACGCGTGCGCGTGGAGCCCGGCGACCGGATCGTGATGTGCACCGACGGTCTGGTGGAGGTGCGCGGCGAGGACATCGGCGTGGGCCTGGCGACCCTGTGCGAGTCCGCGGCGCACCCTGCCGCGTCCATGGACGACGCCTGCGACACGATCATCCGCGCCCTCGCTGTGACATTCTCGAAAGCGGGCCGCGGTGGCCGCAAGGACGACGTGGCCCTGCTGATGGCCCGCCTGAGCGGCATCGAACCCGACGACGTCGCCGAATGGCGGCTCCGCCTCGACCCGAGCGAGGTCGGCCGGGCCCGCGCGGTGGTCCGCGAACAGCTCCACGAGTGGGGGCTGTCCAAGCTGGCCGGTGCCGCCGAGCTCATGGTCAGCGAACTCGTCACCAACGCCGTACGGCACTCCCACCATCGCCCCGTCGACCTGCGCCTCGTACGCGGTGACAGCCTGCTGTGCGAAGTGGACGACGACGACCACGACCACGAGCTGCCGACCCTGCTGAGCGCGGGCCCCGACGACGAGTTCGGGCGCGGGCTGCGGGTCGTCAGCACCCTGGCGCGCGAGTGGGGCACCAGCCGGACGAAGGCCGGCAAGACGGTCTGGTTCGAACTGGCGCTGCCGCGACGCTGACCGGTCCCCGCGGCGCACGCAGCGCGCGGCCCGCAGGGCGCACGACGGCGTACCCAGGTCGAACGAGCGGTGAAGGAATGCGCCGCGCGCTTGTGGCCGTGACCAGGGCGCGATACACCGTACTGGCCCGTCACACGCGACGGGCCGCCGTCGCACCTGGGGAGTCGGACATGAGCGTGACGAGTCGGTACCGGGAGTCCTGGGAGGCCTTCTGGCGTGAGGCTTCGGGCGAACAGGGGGCCGTGTTCTGGGACGCCGAGCCGATACTGACCGCCGGCGCCCACCTCGCCCTCTTCGAACCCCATCTGGTCGACCACAGCCTGGCGATGGTGGACCTGGGCTGCGGCAACGGCACCCAGACGCGGTTCCTCGCCGACCGCTTCCCGCACGTCCTCGGCGCTGATCTGTCCGCCGCCGCCCTCGACCACGCCCGGCGCGCCGATCCGGCGGCACAGGCGACGTACCGGCTGCTGGATGCCGCCGGCAAGGACGAGGCCCAGAACCTGCACGCGGAACTCGGCGACACCAACGTCTATATGCGGGGCGTACTCCACCAGGCAGACCCCGACGACCGGCAGCAGCTGGTGGACGGGATCGCCGCCCTCGCCGGCGAGCGCGGCCGGGCCTTCCTCGTGGAACTCTCCGAGGCCGCCAAGCCCGTCCTCATGGGCCTGGCGCAGGGCCCCGACGGACCGCCCGCCAAACTGGCGCCCGTCTTCCGGCACGGCATCGCGCCCGGCGAGGTCGCCGACGACGCGATCCCCGTCTATCTGAACGCGGCCGGGCTGACCGTCCTGGCGAGCGGCGAACTGCCGCTCGTCACCACGGAGTACCGGCCCGACGGCACCAGGATCGAACTGCCGTCGAGGTGGCTGGTGGCGGGGCGCACGGTCTGACGCGAGTGGCGGTCGGGGCCACGGGGAACTCGGGAAGACGCCTAATCGTTTTCAACTGGCAAAGTTGTCAACGTAGTTGTTGCCGCGGTTGTCAACGAAGCCAACGCCATGGAGGCCCCACCATGACCCCGACCCGCCCCCAGCCGACCCGGCGCGCCGTGCTCGGCGGCGCCGCCCTGGCCGCTCTGGCCGTGACGGCCGGCGCCGGTACCGCGAGAGCGACCCCGAACGCCGCCTGGCCCACGGAGTTCCCGCTCCCGGGCGGCTGGCTCCCCGAGGGCATCGCCATCGGCGGCAAGCCGTACGCCTACATGGGATCTCGTGCCAACGGCGCCATCTACCGCACCGACCTGCGCACCGGCGAGGGCAAGGTCCTCTTCGCGGGCGGCACCGGCCTGGTCTCCGTCGGCCTGAAGGTCGACGACCGCGAGGGCCTGCTGTACGTCGCCGGGAACACCGGCGTCGCCCGGATCCACGACTCCCGCACCGGCCGGCTCATCGCCACCCACCAACTGACCGAGGCCACCGGCCACTTCATCAACGACGTCAGCCTGGTCGGCGACCGTGTCTGGTTCACCGACTCGCGCGCCGCGGCCCTCTACGCGGTCCCGCGCGGCGGCCGGAGCGGCGACGTCCGGGCCCTGCCGCTCACCGGCGACTGGGTCCAGACGCCCGACGTCATCAACGCCAACGGCATCGTGGACACGCCCGACGGACGCGGTCTGATCGTGGTCAAGAGCACTCCCGGCGAGCTGTACCACGTGAACCCCAGGACCGGGTACGCCGCCAGGATCGCGCTGGTCGGCCAGGACACCGTCGTCAACGGCGACGGCCTGTGGCGCATCGGCCGCACGCTGTACGTCGTCCAGAACCGCCTGAACCTGATCAGCGTCTGGGACCTCGACGCCAAGGTGACCACGGCGACCCTGCGCAAGACGATCACCGACCCGCGCTTCGACGTGCCCACCACGGCCGCGCAGTTCGGCGACCGCCTCTACCTGGTCAACGCCCGCTTCACCACCACCCCGACGCCCGAGACGACGTACAACGCCGTCGCGGTCTCCATCTGACCTGGACCGAAAAGTGGTTCGCCCTCCGTTCGCCCTCCGTTCGCCCTCCGGTGCCGGAGGGCGAACCACTTCAGCGGCTGCCGTCAGCCGGCCGTACGGCCGCGGCGGTAGGCCACCCAGCCCGCGCCCAGCAGGACGACCGCGAGCGCGGCGACGGAGAGCACGGTGACGCCGGTCGAGGCGAGGCTGTCGCCCGCGGTCGACGTGCCCGAGCCGCCCGAGCCGCCCGTGGCGGAGCCGGACGTGGAGCCGGAGGTGCCGCCGCCCGAGGTGCCCGCGGAGCCGGAGCCGCCGCCGGTGTCGCCGTTGCCTTCGTCGGTGTCCACCGGGTCCTGGCCGACGAAGCTGACCGGGACCTTCACGTCCTGGGAGCGGTCACCGGAGAGGGTGTGGTCGGCGCGCGTGGCGAGCACGCACTTCGTCTTGAAGCAGTCGGTGAACTCGTCCTTGGCGCCGACGCTCAGCTCGACCTCGAAGGAGCCGCCCTCGTCGTAGGGAATCGCCAACTCCTCGCCGTAGTCGGGAGGGTTGGAGGAGATCCACGCCGAGGAGTGCGACCCTCCGGTCATGTCGACGCCGCCGATGCACGGCGTGGGCAGCTCGCCGTCGCCGTTGTCGACGCACAGGGCGACGTAGATGCCCTTGTCCTCGTCGTAGCCGGAGCCGGTGATCTTCAGGGCCTGGTCCTCTTTGGCGAGGTTGTTCACCGGGGTGGCGGTGAGCTTCTGGCCCTCGGGGCCGGTGACGGTCTTGGTGCCGGACGGCTCGGTGTCCCCGTCGCCTTCACCTCCGCCGCCGTCACCTCCGGCCTCGGTGACCGTGACCGTGCGGGGCGAAGTGCGGGTCGTGCCCGCCGAGTTGGTGAACTCCGCGCGGTACTGGTAGCCGTTCTGCGACGCCTTCGCGGTGAAGGAGTACGCGTTCCTCGTCGCCCCTTCGACGGCGGACCAGGTCTGTCCGCCGTCGGGGCTGACCTGCCAGCGCACGGTGGGTTCCGGGGTGCCCTCGGCCGCCGCGACGAACGTCACCTCGTCGCCCGGGGCCACCGACTGGTCGGTGGGGGACTGGGTGACCTCGGGGGAGACGCGGCGGTCGAACTTGACGACCTGGCTCTCGGCCCAGTTGGTGACATAGAGGGCGGCGGCGCCCGGGGTGACGGCGACGGCTGCCCTGCTGTAGAAGCGGTTGCCCGGCAGGGGGAGCGTTGCCGCCACCGGCTCGAAGGTCGCGCTGTCGTACACGTCGAGGCCGCCGACGTTGTCCGAGCCGTCGTCTTCGTTGCCGTAGTCGCCCCGAAGGACGAAAGCCTCCTCGGTGGCCTGGTCGAAGGCCACGGCCATGGGCCTGTCCCGCCCCTTCAGGGTGGCCAGCGTCTTGCCGTCCTTGTCGAGGACGAGCGCCGAATATCCGCTGCCCACCCAGATGTTGCCGGTCTTAGGGTCGACTTCGACGAAGGACAGCATGTCCGAGGGGATGTCGACCGCGGCGGTGACGGCGAAGGAGCCGGAGTCGACGCGGTACAGCTTCCCGCCGTCGGGGTCGGCGAACCAGATGGCCCCGCGGGCGCTGTCCACGCCGAACACGGAACCGCCGTCGAGGGTGACCGTACGTTTGACCACTGCCGTGGCGGTCTCTGCCTCGGAGAGGACGGAGCCCTGGGCGATCAGCACGGTGGAGGGGGCGGTACCGGGAGCCGCCGAGGTGATCGCGGAGCCGGGGGGCCAGGCACCCTTCGCGGCCGTGTCGCCGTCCTTGGCCGTGCCGATGCCGCGCACCGGGTACTGGTAGACGACCCCGTCGCCGGGGAGCGGGGCGATGATCTGGTCGACCGCACGGGGAGTCAGTGTGCCGGTGGAGCCGGGCGCCTGCTGGATGTGGCTGCGGAGCTTGCCGTCCGCGGGGTCGAGGACGTACAGGCCCGCCTCGTTGACGTCCGAGGTGTCGGGGACGTTGTTGGAACCGACGTACAGCTTCCCGGAGTCGGGGTGCAGCAGGAGGTCCTGCGGCTGGCCGGCGTTGGTGAACGTGGCCGCCCGCACATAGCTGACGGTGCCGGCGGGGACGTCCACGCCGTCGCCGCCGCCGTCACCGGGGTCCTGGCCCTCGAAGGTGACGGGAATGCGGACGTCCTGGGAACGGTCGCCCGCGGCCCGGTGGTCGACGCGGGTGACGACCGAGCAGCCGACCTGGGCGCAGTCGAGGCCGCCGTCCTTGGCCTTGATGTCGATCTGGACGTCGAAGGTGCCGCCGTCGCCGAAGATTTCGGTGAGCGTGCCCTCGTTGGGGTCCCCCTTGGGCACGATCCACTTCGAGGCACCGCTCTCCCCGCTCTGGTCGGCACCGCCGAGGCAGGGGGTGGGGATGCGGTTGTCGCCGTTGTCCTTGCATACGGCGACGTAGATGCCCTTGCTGTCGTCGTAGGCCTCGCCGGCGACGCGGAGGGTCTCGCCGTCCGGGTCCAGGTTCGCCGAGGCGGAGACGGTGAGTTTCTGGCCGTCCTTGCCGAGCGCTGTCTTCGGTGTGTCGGCGGCCTGCGCGGCCGAGCCGACGGTGACGGCCGTGACCGCGGCGGCCACCAGGGCGGCGGCGCCCAGGAGCGCCGCCGGACGTCTGAGCCGGAGCCCGCCGGCCCGCCCCGGCCGGTGCCGGTCCGGTGTGTCGTCTGTCATGGAGAGTTCCTCGACTGGTGCCTACTGGAAGGTGATCGGGACGTGGACGTCGTACTTGCGGTCGTTGGTGTCCAGGTGGTCGGCGCGCGTGACGACGGCGCAGGTGACGTCCTCGCCGCAGACCTGGCCGTCGTCGAGGGTGGCCTTCACGTAGATCTGCGCGCTGAAGGTGCCGCCGGTGCCGAACTTGGAACTGTTGGCGAACATGCCGCCGAAGGTGTTGTTGACCCAATGCGAGGCGCCGGTCATGCCGGTCTCGTCCTGGCCGCCCAGGCAGGGGGTGGGCTTGGCCGCGCCCGGGGCGCCGCTGACCACGCACAGGCTGACGTAGACGCCCTGGCCCGAGTTGTAGCCGGAGCCCGTGACGGTGATGACCTGGCCCGCCGCGGCGGCCGTGTTCGGGGCGGTCACCGACAGGTTGTAGGTGGTGGTGCCGTCGGTGATCGTGCGGGTCGAGGTGGCGGCGGAGGCCGAGGTCGCAAGGCCCAGGGTCAGCGCGGCGGAGGCCGCGACGGCGAGGGCGGCGCGGGTGGCGGTACGGGCAGAAGGAACGGTTCTCATGGCGAGGTAGACCTTTCTCGGGTGGGTGAAGTTCTCGGGTGTGCGGCTGACACTGTGCGGCTGAAACTGTGTGGCTGAAACGCCTGCTCAGTTCGAGGCCAGGACCTCGAACCGGGTGATCGCCCGGCGCTCCCCGGAGACGGCGTGGAGCTCGACGGTGTGCGCGCCCTCGGTGGCCGTCGCGTACACCGGGAAGGTTCGGGCGATGAGGCCCTCTTCGTCGGCCACCGCCTGGTACCGGGTGTCCTCGTCGATCGTGACGAGCACCACCTCGCCGGGCTCGAAGCCCGCGCCGGTGACCTGCTGTTCGGCGCCCGCCGTCAGATCGGTGTGGGTGACCGCCGCCGTGGGTTTCCCCACCTGCCGCGGCGCGGTGGCGCTCGGTGACGGCTGAGGTGTCCGGCTCGGCTGTGCAGGCTTCTTGGGCGCGTCGCCGCTCCCGGTGCCGACGGTCACGTCGAGGAGGCCGAGGCCGTCCCCTGGGTTGAACTGCTGCCCGCTCCACTCGGACAGCAGATGTGCGCCCTCGTCGGTGAGGGCGGCCCGCAGCCCCGTCCAGGTCACGCCGCCGGTGCGGACGGCGGGTGCGGTGCCGCCCGGCGTGATCTCCGCCAGGGCCAGTTCACGCGCCGCGCCGTCGACGGCCGTACGGGTGTGGAGCGCGCCTTCGCCGTCCCGCAGCTCCAGTCGCAGGCCGGCGAGGACGAGGGGGTGTGCCGGTTCGGCGGACCGGGCCAGGCGGGCCGTACCGGCCAACTCGACGTCCGTGTCGCCCGTTTCGGGGTTCGCGTCGCCGCCGGTGGCCGGGAACCAGACGCGGTCCGCGGATCCTCGTACGGCGGGTTCGGCGACGTCGATCGACACGCCGTGGTCGGTCAGCTCCGCGTCGGCCGTGGCCCAGCTCGCGAAACCTCCGGACACCTCGCGGGGTAACGCGTCCCCGTCCTGCGCGGCCGCCATGCCCGGGCACAGCAGCGCGAGCAGGGCGCCGCCCGCCAGAGCGGCGGCGCCGGGTCTCTTCGTCATCTTCGGTTCTCCCTCTGCGATATGAGGTGGAGTCATGAGATCGCGTCGCGGGTCGGCGAGCGCTCACGCGCCCGGTGTCAGCCCGCGCTCGGGCCGCCCGCGTGACCGGTCCGGCGCCGGCGTGCCCAGAACCAGGTGCCGGTGCCGGCCGCGACCAGTCCGGCCGCGGTGAGTCCGGCCGTCAGGACGGCGGAGCCGGTACTGGCCAGCGGACCGCTCGACGTCTCCTGCTCGCCGTCGCCCGAACCGCCGGTGGTGGTGCCGCCCGTGGTGCTCGCACCGGCCGTGGCGCTGGGCGTCGCCGAGGCGTTGTCGTTGTCGTCGCTCGACGCGCCTGCGCCGCTGCCGGCGAAGGCCACCGGGATCCGGACCGTCTGGGTCTGGTCACCGCCGCGTGTGTGGTCGTTGCGGGTGATGACCGCGCAGGTCACGCCGGATGTGGTGCAGTCGGTGTTCGCGTCCTTGGCGCGCACCTTGATCTTCACGCTGAACGTGCCCTTGTGCCCGCTGCCCCCGTAGGGCTTGGCCAGCCCTTCGCCGTACGACGGCGGGTTGGAGGAGATCCACGCGGAGGCGCCGGACTCGCCGGACATGTCGACGCCGCCGACGCAGGGCGTGGGCGTCTTGCCGGCGCCGTTGTCCACGCAGAAGGCGACGTAGATGCCCTTCTCGGTGTTGAAGCCGGTGCCGGACACCGTCACCGTCTCGCCGGCCGGTTCGAGACCGGAGGCCTTGGAGACGGTGAGTTTCTGCCCCTCGGGCCCCGTCGCCGACGTGCCCGCGGCCGCCGCGGGCGATGCCGTCGGAAGCGTCAGGGCGATCGCCGCAGCCACGGCGGCGCTCACAACTCCCTTGCCTCGCAGGCTACTTGCTCCATTCACGGCTACACCCCCACCAGATTTATTAAGGTAAACCTAACCTAAGTTATTGGTCCAGGTGTGCGACACGGGAGACTTGAAAGGCCGAGCGATGCGAATGTCCGGAAGATCCCAACCATCCCTGCGGTGCCGGGGCTTCGCGCCCCTCGTCCTGGCTCTCGCGTTGCTGACGGCCGCCTGCGGCGGCGGCACGTCGACTTCGTCCTCGAAGGCCTCTTCGGGGGCTTCCTCGGGGTCGGACGCGTCCCGGGTGTCAGCGAGTCAGCGGGCTGCCGCGGCCGAGAAGCAGCTCGCTAAGAACACCCTCGTGCCCCTCGAAGGGAAGGCGCCCACACCGGAGTTGCCGGTGACCGTCCACTCGTCCGACGGGCGCGAGGTGACGGTGCGGGACGCCTCGCGCATCCTGCCGCTCAACGGCGGTGTGGCGGAGATCGTGTTCACGCTGGGGCTCGGCGACCGGGTGGTCGGCCGTGACATCACCGCCACTTTCGCGGAGGCGAAGAAGCTCCCGCAGGTCACCAGAGCGCACGACGTGAGCGCGGAGGGCGTGCTGTCGCTGCGGCCGACGGTGGTGCTCGCGGACACCGACACCGGGCCGAAGGAGGCCGTCGACCAGATCCGGGACGCCGGCGTCCCGGTCGTCGTCCTGGATCCGGCCACCAGGCTGGCCGACGTCTCGAATCGCACCACCCGCATCGCCGAGGCCCTCGGGGTCCCCGCGGCGGGCAAGGCCCTCAACTCCCGTATCGCCAGGGAGCTTTCGGCGGCGCGGGCGGCCGTCCCCCAGGGCAGCGAGCCCAAGGTGGCCTTCCTGTACATGCGGGGCAGTGCGGCCGTCTATCTCATGGGCGGCAAGGGGTCGGGCGCCGACTCGCTGATCGAGGCCGCGGGCGCGGTGGACGCGGGCGTCGAGGCGGGCCTGGACAAACCGTTCACGCCCCTCACCAGCGAGGCCCTCGCCTTGGCCCGGCCCGATGTGATCCTGATGATGGACAAGGGGCTCGAGTCGGTCGGCGGGGTGGACGGACTGGTGGACATTCCGGGCATCCGCGAGACGCCGGCCGGTGCGGACCGGCGGATCGTGACCTTGGAGGACGGGGTCTTGCTCAGCTTCGGGCCGCGCACGCCGTTGGTGATCGACATCCTCGTCGATCGGATCCACGAGGGCTGACTCAGTGTCCACACGCCACCGGGAGATGGGCGGCGGTGAGCGGGAGAGCAGTCCCTCGTTCACCGGCGTCCGTATGTGGTCGCCATCGCGTGGAACACCTTCTTCGGCTCCCAGTGGGTCTCGTCGAGCATCCGGACCACGCCGTACGAGGCGATGTCGCGCGCGCCGGGCTTGTCGTAGTTGGCGAAGGAGAACCAGAGTGCGGTGTCCACCCCCTCTTCCTCGAAGATGTCCGTCAGTTCGGCGAGGTAGCGCACTTGCTCGTCCTCGTCCGGGATCGCGCCCCGCGGCGGCTGCCAGGCCATGCCGCCGAGTTCGCCCGCCCCTCGGTAGGCGCAGGTGCCGAACTCGGTGACGGCGACGGGCTTGCCGTGGCGGAAGTGCTCGCGGAGGTCACAGCGGAAGGTGTCGGCGTTGTAGGCGGCCCGGTAGGCGTCGATGCCCACAAGATCGAACGGGCTCCAGTCGATGGACTCCCAGGGGCCGGAGGCGTAGGTGACCCGACCGCCGAAGTGGCCCCGCACTGCCGAGGCGGCTTCGGCGAGGAAGCCGTTGAGGCGCTCCCGCACCGGTCCGAGCGAGGTCCACCACCGCATGTCCGTGGTGGCCATGGCCTGGAGCCGGTCGCCATAGGTGTCGCCGGGGATGAAGCCGTCGCAGAAGGCGCTGATCTCGCAGCCGGTGACGAACACCACTTCGGCACCCTCCTCGCGCACGGCTTCGGCTCGCCGCGCGCAGTCGGCGAGGAGCGGGAGCACCTGCTCGGGGGGAAGGTCCACGGGGAAGGGGGCGAACCAGACTTCGAGGCCGGCCTCCGCGGCGTACCGGGCGGCGATGCTCAGCCGTTCGGGATCGCGGCCGGAGACGCGCACGGCGTCGCAGTGCAGCTCACCGGCGATCACCGCCATCTCGTGCCGGACCGTCTCGGGGCTGAAGGTCTTGCGGGAGAGTGCGGCCCCGGGGAGGAACCCGGTGTCGTAGTTGATGCCTCGTGCGCGCACGTCACTGCCCTTTCTCGTGGTGGAGTCCGTGTTCCAGCAGGTCGAAGGCGAGCTCGACGTCCCTTGCCAGGGCACGGCTCGCCTCTTCGGGTGATGCGCCACCGAGCAGGCGGTGGAAGTACGACTCCTGGAGAGTGAGCAGGGACGCGGCGATCTGGGCGGCCATGAGCGCGGCCGGCATCTCGCCGTGTTCCTCGGCCAAGACCCGTGCCAGCGCCTGGCGTTGTTGGTAGAGCAGGCTGTTCGCGGCACCGCTCAGCGCGAGGCTGTCGAAGATCACGCGCATCTGGGCGATCAGCGCGTCCCGGTCCGCCACCGTCAGCTGCCCTTTCGCGAGTGCCCGGTAGTGGGCCCGGAGCGCCTCCAGGGGGGAGTGATCCGGCTGCCGCCGCGCGACGATCCCGGCCGGGTCGTCCTCCCCCACGCCCTGGAGCGCGAGCGACTCCTTGGTGGGGAAGTAGGCGAAGAGCGTCGCCTTGGCCACCTCCGCGGCCTCGGCGATCTCGTTGACCGTCACCGCGTCGAAGCCGCGTTCGGTGAACAGCTTCAACGCCGCCGCGGTGATCCGCTGTCTCGTCTGTTCCTTCTTGCGCTCACGAAGCCCTGCCATGCGCCGATGATAATCAGACTCGGTTCAAAACCAAACCCGGTATGGAATTTCACCAGCCCGATCTGCACGCCGGCCAGAGCTGGATCCCGGAGGGTGCTTCTTGGCCGGTTTCCCCTTCCCCGCGTAACGTGACCGGGCATGAAGATCCTGATCAGCGCCGACATGGAGGGCGCCACCGGCGTGACCTGGCCGGCCGACGTGCTGCCGGGAACCCCGCAGTGGGAGCGGTGCCGCTCGCTGTTCACCTCGGACGTCAACGCCGCCGTGCTGGGATTCTTCGACGGCGGCGCCGACGAGGTACTCATCAACGAGGCCCACTGGAGCATGCGCAACCTGCTCCTCGAACAACTCGACGAGCGGGCCCAGATGCTCACCGGGCGGCACAAGTCGCTGTCCATGGTGGAGGGCGTGCAGCACGGCGACGTCGACGGCATCGCCTTCGTCGGCTACCACGCGGGCGCCGGCATGGAGGGCGTCCTCGCGCACACCTACCTCGCCAACTCCATCACGGGGGTCTGGCTGAACGACGTACGGGCGAGCGAGGGACTGCTCAACGCACATGTCGTCGCCGAGTACGGGGTGCCGGTCGTCCTGGTCACCGGCGACGACGTGGCCTGCGAGGACGCGCTCGGCTACGCGCCCGAGGCGCTGAAGGTCGCCGTCAAGGACCACGTGTCGCGGTACGCGGCCGTGTGCCGTACGCCGGGCAGGACCGCCGCCGACATCCGGGCCGCGGCGACGGAGGCCGCCGCCCTCGCGGCCCGTAAGGAGCCGGTGAGCGGCGGTCCGTTCACGATCGCGCTCGAATTCGACGCCGAGCATCTCGCCATGGCCGCCACCGTGGTGCCGGGAGTGGCCCGCCTGGGTGAACGTAAAGTGGCGTACACCAGCGACACCATGTACGAGGGAATCCGTACCTTCAAGGCGGTCACCACGATCGTCTCGGCCGCCGTGGAGGAGCAGTATGGCTGACCAGAAGGCCCTGGACGAGGTCGTGACGTACACCTCCGACCTGATCCGCATCGACACCACCAACCGGGGCGGCGGTGACTGCCAGGAGCGGCCCGCCGCCGAGTACGCCGCCGCACGGCTCGCCGAAGCGGGCCTGGAGCCCACCCTCCTGGAGCGCACCCGGGGCCGTACGAACGTCGTCGCCCGTATCGAGGGCACCGATCCGTCGGCCGCCGCCCTGCTCGTCCACGGTCATCTGGACGTCGTGCCCGCCGAGGCCCGGGACTGGAGCGTGCACCCCTTCTCCGGGGAGATCCGCGACGGGGTCGTCTGGGGCCGGGGCGCGGTCGACATGAAGAACATGGACGCGATGATCCTCGCCGTCGTGCGCGCCTGGGCACGGCAGGGCCTACGGCCCCGGCGCGACATCGTCATCGCCTTCACCGCCGACGAGGAGGCCAGCGCCGAGGACGGCTCCGGCTTCCTCGCCGACGAGCACGCCGGGCTGTTCGAGGGGTGCACCGAAGGCATCGGCGAGTCGGGGGCGTTCACCTTCCACGACGGCGGCGGGCGGCAGATCTACCCGATCGCGGCCGGGGAGCGCGGCACGGCCTGGCTGAAGCTCACGGCACGCGGGCGGGCCGGGCACGGCTCCAAGGTGAACCGCGAGAACGCGGTGACCCGGCTCGCCGCCGCGATCACCCGGATCGGCGAGCACGAGTGGCCGCTCAGGCTCACCCCGACCGTGCGGGCCGCCCTCACCGAACTCGCCGCGCTGTACGGCATCGAGACCGACCTCTCCGATGTGGACGCGCTCCTGGACAAGCTCGGCTCGGCTGCGGCACTCGTCGAGGCCACCGTCCGCAACAGCGCCAACCCGACCATGCTGGACGCCGGTTACAAGATCAACGTGATTCCGGGGGAGGCGGCGGCCTACGTCGACGGGCGCTGTCTGTCCGGCGCCGAGGACGAGTTCGTCGCGACCCTCGACGAGCTGACCGGGCCGGACGTCGAGTGGGAGTTCCAGCACCGGGAGGTCGCCCTCCAGGCGCCGGTGGACTCGGTGACGTACGCGAGGATGCGGGCCGCCGTCGAGGAGTTCGCGCCGGAGGGGCATGTGGTGCCGTACTGCATGTCCGGCGGCACGGACGCCAAGCAGTTCTCGCGCCTGGGCATCACCGGCTACGGCTTCGCGCCGCTGAAGCTCCCGCAGAGCTTCGACTACCAGGCGCTCTTCCATGGCGTCGACGAGCGGGTGCCCGTCGAGGCACTGCACTTCGGCGTCCGGGTACTCGACCGTTTCCTGCGATCGGCCTAGGCAGTGGGGGAGAGCGTGCGGACGTCGGCATACGGCTCGTGGCCCTCGCCCATCGACGCGGCGCTCGCCGCCGCGCACGAGGGGCACCCGGAGTACGTCGGCTTCGTCGGCGACGAGGCCTGGTGGACCGAGCCCCGGCCCACCGAGGGCGGACGGCGCACGCTGGTGCGACGGCGCGCCGACGGCAGCCAGGAGCCGGTGCTGCCCGCCCCGTGGAACGTGCGCAGCCGGGTCATCGAGTACGGCGGACAGCCCTGGGCCGGAGCCGTGGTCGACGGCGAACCGCTCGTGGTGTTCGTGCACTTCGCCGACCAGCGGCTGTACGCGTTCCGGCCGGGCGGCGAACCGCGCCCGCTCACCCCCCTCTCCCCGGTGGGCGGCGGACTGCGCTGGGCGGAGCCTCAGCTGCGCCTCGACCAGGGTGAAGTGTGGTGCGTACTGGAGGAGTTCACCGGTGACGCACCCGTGGACGTGCGCCGGGTGCTCGCCGCCGTGCCGCTGGACGGCTCGGCGGCCCAGGACCGGGACGGCGTGCGGGAACTCACCGACGACCGGCACCGGTTCGTCACCGGCGCCCGCCTCTCGCCCGACGGGCGCAGAGCGGCGTGGCTCGCCTGGGACCATCCGCGCATGCCCTGGGAAGGCACGGAGCTGGTCGTCGCCGAGGTCGGCGCCGACGGCACCTTCGGGCAGGCGCGGACCGTGGCCGGCGGACCGGAGGAGGCCATCGCCCAGGCCGACTGGTCGACAGACGGCTGTCTGCTGTATGCGAGCGACCGTACGGGCTGGTGGAACCTGTACCGCGACGGTCGGCTGCTGTGCGGGCGCGAGGAGGAGTTCGGCGGGCCCCTGTGGAAGCTCGGGCAGCGCTGGTTCGCCCCGCTGGAAGGCGGCCGGATCGCGGTCGTGCACGGCCGCGGCGCCACCGCCCTCGGGATCCTCGACCCGGAGGGCGGCGAGGTCGTCGACACGGCCGGCCCCTGGACCGAGTTCGCGTCCACCCTCGCGGTGCACGGCGAGCGCGTGGTCGCCGTCGGGGCCAGCCCGCGCACCGCGTACGAGGTCGTGGAGCTCGACACCCGAACCGGCCGGGCCCAGGTGATCGGCGCCCCGCACGACGACGCCGTGGACCCCGCGTACTACCCGGAACCGCAGATCCGCACCTTCACCGGCCCGGCCGGACGCGAGATCCACGCGCACGTCTACCCGCCGCACCACCCCGGCCGCACGGCACCCGACGACGAACTGCCGCCGTACGTCGTCTGGGCGCACGGCGGACCCACCAGCCGGGCCCCGCTCGTGCTCGACCTGGCGATCGCCTACTTCACCTCGCGGGGCATCGGGGTCGCCGAGGTCAACTACGGCGGCTCCACCGGATACGGCCGGGAGTACCGGGAGCGGCTGCGCGAGCAGTGGGGCGTGGTCGACGTCGAGGACTGCGCGGCCGTCGCGCTGGCCCTCGCCGACGAGGGCACCGCCGACCGCGACCGGCTCGCGATCCGCGGCGGCAGCGCGGGCGGCTGGACCGCGGCCGCCTCCCTCGCCACGACCGACGTCTACGCCTGCGGCACGATCCTCTACCCGGTCCTCGACCTCGCCGGCTGGAACGCGGGGGAGACCCACGACTTCGAGTCGCAGTACATGGAGACCCTCATCGGGCCCCACGCCGAGGTCCCGGGCCGGTACGCGCAGCGGTCGCCCATCGAGCACGCCGACCAGGTCACGGCGCCCTTCCTGCTGCTGCAAGGGCTGGACGACGTGATCTGCCCGCCCGCCCAGTGCGAGCGGTTCCTCGCCCGCATCGCGGGCCGGCGGGTGCGGCACGCGTACCTCGCGTTCGAGGGGGAGGGGCACGGCTTCCGGCGGGCCGAGACCATGATCCGGGTACTGGAGTCCGAACTCTCCCTGTACGCACAGGTCTTCGGGCTGAACCCGCCCGGAATCCCCACTCTGGAGCTCGCCAAGTGAAGCAACTCCTGCGGCCCTCCCGGCTCGCCCCCGGAGCCCGCGTGGCGGTCGTCGCGCCCAGCGGGCCCGTGTCCGAGGAGCGGTTGCAGGCCGGGCTCGACGTGCTGCGCGGCTGGGACCTCGACCCGGTGGTGGCACCCCATGTGCTGGACCGGCACGGCGAGTTCGGCTACCTGGCCGGTACGGACGCCGACCGGGCCGCCGATCTCCAGCGCGCCTGGTGCGACCCGTCCGTGGCCGCGGTGCTGTGCGCGCGGGGCGGGTACGGGGCGCAGCGCATGGCCGACCTGCTCGACTGGGAGGCGATGCGGGCGGCCGGGCCCAAGGTGTTCGTGGGCTTCAGCGACATCACGGTGCTGCACCAGGCGTTCGCCACCCGGCTGGGCCTGGTCACCCTGCACGGACCGGCGGCGGCCGGCGTCGACTTCGTCAAGAACGCGAGGGCGCAGGAGCACCTGAAGGCCACGCTCTTCACTCCTGAGACGGTCCGTACGATCACCTCCTCAGGCCCCGCCCTGGTCTCCGGACGGGCCCGGGGCGTCACCCTCGGCGGATGTCTGAGCATGCTCGCCTCCGACCTCGGCACCCCGCACGCCCGCACCACGGCACGCGGCGGACTGCTGCTGATCGAGGACGTGGGCGAACAGCCGTACCGCATCGACCGGATGCTGACCCAGCTCCTGCGCGGCGGCTGGCTCGCCGGCGTCACGGGCATCGCGCTCGGCTCCTGGGACAGGTGCGGTCCCTACGGCGACGTACGCGCGGTCCTCGCCGACCGGCTCGGCGGCCTCGGTGTACCCGTCGTGGAGGAGTTCGGGTTCGGGCACTGCGAGGGGGCGTTGACCATTCCGTTCGGGATGGCCGCCGAACTGGACGCGGACGCGGCGACGCTGACGCTGGACGAGCCCGCGCTGCGCTGAGCCCGCACTGTGCTGAGCGGCCCGTCGCTGAATGGCCGTCAAGAATCACCCGTCTCGGCGATTGACCCTGTCTGACACGTGTCACACCATGACTATGGACTGGTACTTACTGGTCGGTAAGTCGGGCTGCTCTCCGTGTGCTGTGCCTCAGTGTGCTCCGTGCTCCGTGTGGAGGTCTCCGTGTCCCGTCGTGTGCCCAGATTCCGCATCCCGCTCGCTCTCCTGCTCGGCGCCACACTCACCGCACCGCTCGCGCTTACCGCCCCCGCGGCGGCGACGCCCGCCGACGGCCAATTCACCGTCACCGCACTGAAGTTCACCGTCCAGGTGGGCGGCCGTACCTGCGCGATCGATGCCGACCTGTACCGGCCCGCCGGTGCGGACCGGACCCGCCCCGCACCCGCCGTGCTCGCCACGAACGGCTTCGGCGGCAGCAAGTCGGACGGCCAGACGAACGCCATCGGCAAGGCCTTCGCCCAGCGCGGATACGTCTCGCTCGTCTACTCCGGGCTCGGCTTCGGCCGGTCCGGCTGCCTGATCTCGCTCGACGACCCGGCCGTCGACGGCGCGGCGGCCTCGCGGCTCATCGATTTCCTGGCCGGGAAACGGGCCGCCGACGACGGGACGAAGGCCGACTTCGTGACCCTGGACCGACCGGGCGACCCGCGCGTCGGCATGGTGGGCGGCTCCTACGGAGGCGCCGTCCAGCTGGCGACCGCCGCCGTCGACCACCGCGTCGACGCGATCGTGCCCATGATCACCTGGAACGACCTGGCGTACTCCCTCGATCCGAACAACGCGGTGGGCAGCGCGAGTGTGCCCGGCGCCTTCAAGTGGCAGTGGACGAACGGCTTCTACCTCATCGGCGAGGGCCAGCCGCTGTCGGAGCCGAATCTCGACCCGTCCCGGATCAACTCCCTGGCCTGTCTGCACTTCGTCACCCAGGCCTGCGAGACCATCCGCACGCTCAACTCCGGGACGTATCAAGCGGACCGGACCGCCGAACTGCTCGCCTACGCGCGCAGCGTGTCGCCGGTGACGTACGCCCGCCGGATCAAGGCACCCACCCTGCTGGTCCAGGGGCAGGCCGACAGCCTCTTCAACCTCAACGAGGCGGCAGCGACGTACAAGACCCTCAAAGCGCAGGGGACGACCACCCGGATGATCTGGCAGTCGTGGGGGCACAGCGGCGGAGTCACCGACCCCGCGGCCGGTGAACTCAACCTTTCCCAGGGCAACTTCGAGTCGAGCTACGTCGGCAGGCGGATCCTCGCCTGGTTCGACCGCTACCTGCGCAAGCAGAAGAACGTCGACACCGGGCCGGACTTCGCCTACTACCGGGACTGGGTCACCGACCCGAACGGCAGGTACGCCACGGCCGACCGGCTCCCCGGGCTCAGCCAGAAGCTCTACCTCTCCGGCGACGGCAAACTCGTCGACAACCGCCGCAAGGTGAGCCGAGGCAGCCGCACCTACACCAACCGGCTTGTCCCCACCAGCCATTCCGAGAGCTCGCTGGCCGGCGCCATCGGCCTCCCGGACCCGGCGCCGTACGACACCGAGGGCACGTACCTCGGCTGGACCAGCGAGCCGCTGGCGCGCGCCGTCTCCGTCGTCGGGGCCCCGCGCGCCACACTCAGGGTGATCTCCCCGAAGGCCGAACGCACCCAGAACTCGGGCGACGCCGCCGACCGGCTCGTCCTGTTCGCCAAGCTCTACGATGTCGCCCCCGACGGCACCAAGACCCTGGTCCACCGCCTGGTCGCGCCGGTCCGTGTCCCCGACGTACGCAAGAGCTTCACCGTGACGCTGCCCGGCATCGTGCACCGCTACGAGAGGGGGCACCGCCTCCAGTTCGTGCTCGCGGCGAGCGACGACGCCTACTTCGGGAACCGGGGGATCAAGCCGGTGACGGTGGTGAGCGGGCCTCGGAACACGGGGATGCTGGAGCTGCCGGTGGCGGGGGAGTGAACTGACTGAACCACTGAACCATCGGCGCGTCGTAGGCTGGCGGGGTGCCTGACACCGCTTCCCGTTACCTCGCCGAAGGCCCTCGCGTGGGCATACGCCACTTCACCTACGAGGACGGTGCCGAGTTCACCGCCCGGGCCCGGGAGAGCAAGGAACTGCACCAGCCGTGGCTCTTCCCGCCGGACAGCGCCGCTGCCTACGCCGCGTACGCCGGGCGGCTGATCGAGGATCCGACCAAAGCCGGGTTCCTGATCTGTGAGAGGGACGGGGCGAAGGGCGGCGGCGGGGCCATCGCCGGGTTCGTCAACATCAACAACATCGTCCAGGGCGGCTTCCAGTGCGGCGCGCTCGGGTACGGCGCCTTCGCCCACGCCGCCGGGCGCGGGCTGATGCGCGAGGGGCTGGACCTGGTGGTGGGGCACGCCTTCGGGCCGATGCGCCTGCACCGGCTGGAGATCAACGTGCAGCCCGGCAACGCGGCCTCGATCGCGCTCGCCGGCGCCTGCGGATTCCGCCTGGAGGGCTTCTCGCCGAACATGATCTTCATCGACGGGGCCTGGCGGGACCACGAGCGCTGGGCGATCACATCCGAGATGCGCGAGATGCGGGCTTCCGGTACCTGATCCGCGGCTGCCCGATCGGCTACTCGATCCGCCGGACAGGCTCTATGCGCCGCCGCGGTCCACGTACTCGTACACGACCCCGTCCGGATGCATCGCGATCAGATTGCGGCCCACCGGTGTCTCGACCGGGCCCGCGATGATGTGTGCGCCCAGTTCCGTGAGCACCCGCTGGGCCTCGCCGAGGTCACTGACGGCGATGGTCGCGGCGACCTTGCGCAGCACTTCCAGTTCGGCCTCGGGACCGCTCATCAGCAGGAAACAGCCGACCGCGGCGACCTGGACGCCCGCGCGCTCGAAGCGAAGGGCCCTGCCGCCCGCCAGCCGTTCGTAGAAGGGGACCGCGGTCTCCAGGTCGTCGACGCAGACGCGCAGCGTGGCTCCCAGAATGTCCATGTGGACGAGCCTAGTTGGGGCGGCCGGGCGACGAGATCGTTTCACATGATCCCCTCGGTCCGGCCGCCCGAGCTGCACCGCGTCCGGTCAGCCCATGGCCTTGCGTACGGCGTCCCGCGTGCGATCGGCGATCGCCGCGACCGGGCCGACCGCCACGTTCTTCAGCGCCGTGTCGGTGCCCGGGTGCGGACGCGTGGGCGCCAGGGCCTCGGCCGCCTGTACGGCGCGGGCCAGGCTCTCCAGCCGGCCGCGGTCGGCGACCCGGTCGAAGTGCGCGAACTCGTAGCGTTCCTCCTTCTCCGCGTGCGCCAGGACGTCCTGGCGCAGGGCCGCGAACTGGTCGAAGAACTCGGGCAAGCCGGGGTCCATGTCGTCCAGGCGCGACAGCGCCCGCTTGGCCTGCTCCTCCTCCTCGACACGGTCCCTGACGACGAGTTCGCCGCCGTCGATGTGCGTGCGGGCGAAGGGATGGACGACCTCTTCCTCGGCGGTCTCGTGCACCGCGAGGAGGCGGACGAGGTCGTGGAAGGCCTGCTTCCGCTCGTCGCCCCTGGTGGCCGCCACCTCGTCGAGCAGTTCTCGGATCCGCGTGTGCTGTCCCTTGAGCAGCTCCACGACGTCGGTGCGTTCGGTCATCCTCTTTCTCCCTGAATAGGGGGTTTGCGGTCCTGGCGAGTACCCCTGGCCGGGAGCGTTACGCGCCGGTGGCCACGGGTACCCGGCGGCCATGGACCGGTTGGATCACCTGGAGCATCTGGACAAGCACCTGGTCGACGAGCTGGCGCAGGTCGCGCGCGAGACCGTGCGCGACGAACTGCGCGAGCAGACCCGCAGGCGACGCCGTACGGCCATGCTGTACGCCGCGTCCGGCGCCGTCGCCCTGTACGCGGGCGCGGCTCTCGCCCTCACTGTGGGTCTGGCGCTCGCCGTCGGCCTGCCGGACTGGGCCGCCGCGCTGATCACTGCGGCGATCCTCGGTGTCCTGGCTTACGTGCTGCGCGGTGCCGCGCGGCCCTCGGCGGCCCGGCCGACGCCCGAACGCGAGGCGGAACTGGCCGCGCCCGGCCGCTCCAGCGACGTGCCGTATCCGCCGATGCCGCCCGTCGCGCCCGGCGGCGTGGGCGGGCCCGCCGGTGGGGCGGGGGCGGGTGCGCCGCCGCCCGGACCGGCCGCGGGCCCGGCTCCGCGCCCCGACGACATCGACCCCGAGCAGCCGCACCACCGGGCGTGATGCGCGGTGCGCGACTTCCGCAGGGGACCACTGTCGAAGCACGGCAAGGCCGTGGTGGTGACCGGCGCCAGCGGCGGCGTGGGCCGGGCCACCGCGCTGGCCTTCGCCGCGCGGGGAGCCCGAGTCGCCCTGCTGGCCCGGGGACGTGAGGGCCTCGCCGCGGCGGCTGACGAGGTGCAGCGGGCCGGGGGTGAGGCGCTCGTCGTCGCCGTGGACATGGCCGACGCCAAGGCCGTCGACGACGCCGCCCAGCAGGTCGTCGACGCCTTCGGGCACATCGACGTCTGGGTCAACAACGCCTTCGCCGGGGTGTTCGCGCCGTTCACCGAGATCACCCCGGACGAGTTCCGCCGGGTGACCGAAGTGACGTATCTGGGCTATGTGTTCGGCACCCGGGCCGCGCTGCACCACATGCTGCCGCGCGACAAGGGAACGGTCGTCCAGGTCGGTTCCGCGCTCGCGTATCGCGGGATTCCGCTCCAGTCCGCGTACTGCGGGGCCAAGCACGCCATCCAGGGCTTCAACGAATCGTTGCGCTGCGAGTTGCTGCACACGCGCAGCTCGGTCCGTACGACGATGGTGCAGTTGCCGGGCGTCAACACCCCTCAGTTCGACTGGGTGCTGAACCGGATGCCGGGGCGGGCCAGGCCGGTCGCGCCCGTGTACCAGCCGGAGGTCGCGGCGCGGGCGATCGTGCACGCGGCGTTCCACGGGCGGCGGCGGGAGTACTGGGTGGGAGGTTCCACGGCGGCCACGTTGATCGTCAATGCGGTGGCGCCGGGGTTCCTCGACCGCTACCTCGCGCGGACCGCGTTCGACTCGCAGCAGGACGAACAACTGGACGAACAACCGGACGAGCAGCTGGATGGACAGCGGGGCGACGGATACTACGGCGGCCCCGGCGGGAACCTGTGGACGCCGGCCGACGGGCCGCACGGACGGGACTTCGGGGCGCACGGGCGCTTCGACGACGAGGCCGTGTCCGACAGCCCGCAGGACTGGGTGTCGCGCAACCGGGGGCGGATGGGCGCCGCCGCCCTGGTGGCCGGTGGACTGGGCGCCGTGACCGCCGGACTGCGCCGCCGGGACCGGGCCGCCTAGGCCAGCCGGTACTCCTCGTTGCCTAGGCCACCCGGTACTCCTCGACGTCCTCCGTCCGCAGTGTCAGCCCGTGGCCGATCCCGCAGAGGGGGCGTACCTCTCCGCCCGTCGGATCCAGCGCCCCGTCGAAGAACATGTCCTCGATGCGGACGTGGTCGTGGAACCACTCGATGTGGCGGAGATTGGGGATCGTGGCGGCCGCGGCGGCGTGGACGTGCGGGGCGCAGTGGGTCGAGACCTCCAGGCCGTGCGCGTGGGCCAGGGCCGCCGCGCGCAGGAACTCCGTCAGGCCGCCGCAGCGCGTCGCGTCGATCTGGAGGCAGTCGACGGCGCCGGCCGCGATCATGCGGGCGAAGTACGGGAGGTCGTAGCCGTACTCGCCCGCCGTCACGTCGCACACCACGGCGTCCCGCACCAGCCGCAGGCCGGTCAGGTCGTCCGAGGACACCGGTTCCTCGAACCAGCCGACGCCGTGCTCGGCCAGCGTGTGTCCGACCCGGACCGCCTGCTTGCGGGTGTAGGCGCCGTTCGCGTCGACGTACAACTCCGCGTCGGGGCCGATGACCTGGCGTGCCGCGTGCACCCGGGACAGGTCGCGGGTGACCGCGCGGCCCCAGGCCTCACCGATCTTTATCTTGACGCGCGGGATGTGCTGACCGTGCACCCAGCCGTTGAGTTGGGCGGCCAGATGCGTGTCGTGGTACGTCGTGAAGCCGCCGCTGCCGTACACCGGGACCGTCTCCCGGGCGGTGCCCAGGAGGTGGGCCAGGGGCAGTTCCAGCAGCCGGGCCTTGAGGTCCCACAGGGCGATGTCGAGGGCCGAGATCGCGCACGCCGCGATGCCGGGACGGCCCGCGTTGCGCACCGAGCGGCACATCGTGTCGTGCAGGGCGGGGATGTCCAGGGCATCGCGGCCCTCGACGAGCGGAGCGAGGTGCTCGTGCAGGAAGTCGCCGACCGCCGCCGGGCCGTACGTCCAGCCCGTGCCGGTCGCGTCGCCCGCGCTCACCTCGGCGATCACCACGGTCGTGGTGTCCCAGGCCAGCGTGCCGTCCGCCTCGGGTGCGTCGGTCGGCACGGTGTACACGGACACGACGGGTCGGTGGAGTTTCATCGCGGGCCCCGGCCTTCAGACGCCCTGTTGGAGCTGTGGCAGCACCTTCGTGCGGTAGAAGTCGAAGAAGCCGCGCAGGTCGGGGCCGATCTGGTTGATGTAGACCTGGTCGAAGCCCGCGTCGGCGAACTGCTTCAGCTCCGCGACGTGCTCGTCCACGTCGTCCCCGCACACCCTGGTCTCGCGCACCATGTCCTCGGTGACCAGCGTCTGCGCCTGCTCGAAGTGCTTAGGCGAGGGCAGCACCTGGCCCAGTTCGCCGGGCAGTTGCTCATTCGCCCAGAGCCGGTGGACGGTGTGTACCGCCGCGTCCTTGTCGAGGTCGTAGCAGACCTTGGTGCCGCCGCTGACCGGCTTGGCGCCGCCCCCGCCCTTGCGGTACTGCTCCACCATCGCCTCGTCCGGCTGGATCGTGATGTAGCCGTCGGCGACCCGGGAGGCGAGCTGGGTAGCCGCCGGGCCGAAGCCGGAGATGTCGATCGGGACGGGCTCGTCCGGGACGGTGTACAGGCGGGCGTTCTCCACCGTGTAGTGCGTGCCGTGGTGGTTGACCTCCTCGCCGGTGAACAGCCGCCGCATGACCTGGATGGCCTCCTCCAGCATGTCCAGCCGTACGTGCGCCGGCGGCCAGGCGTCGCCGAGGATGTGCTCGTTGAGCGCCTCGCCGGTGCCGACGCCCAGCCGGAAGCGGCCGTCGGTCAGCACCGCGCTGGTCGCCGCGGCCTGCGCCACCACCGCCGGATGGATACGGACGGTCGGGCAGGTCACGGCCGTCTCGATCGGCAGGGACACGGCCTCGGACAGCGCGCCGATCACCGACCAGACGAATGGGCTCTGGCCCTGTTCGTCGTTCCACGGGTGGTAGTGGTCGGAGATCCACAGCGCCTGGAATCCGGCCTGCTCGGCCATCCGTGCCTGTTCGATGAGATCCGCGGGACCGTACTGCTCGCACGAGAGGAAGTAGCCGTACTCGGGCATCGGGGGTGTGCCTCCACGAGGTGGGCGGGTGGGCCGCCGTCCGAGTACCCGGCGGCCGGAACGGAAACCGGCGGACGTTTGGGTGCCCTGGCCAGGGGGACGCGGAAGTCTCCCGAGGTACGCGACAGCCCCGGAGGCGAACCGTGAGTCGACCCCGCATAGTGATCGTCGGTGCCGGCTTCGCCGGGTACCGGACGGCCCGAGAACTGTCCCGGATGTCCCGGGGCAAGGCCGACATCACCCTGCTGAACCCGACCGACTACTTCCTGTATCTGCCGCTGCTGCCCCAGGTCGCCGCCGGAATCCTGGAGCCGCGCCGGGTCACCGTCTCCCTCCCGGACACCCTGCCGCACGTACGCCTGGTGCTCGGCGAGGCCGACGGCATCGACCTCGACGGGCAGAGCGTGCACTACACCGACGCGGAGGGCGACGGCGGCACCCTGCCCTACGACCGGCTCGTGCTCGCCGTCGGCAGCGTGAACAAGCTGCTCCCGATCCCCGGCGTGGCCGAGCACGCGCACGGTTTCCGTGGGCTGCCCGAGGCGCTGTATCTGCGCGACCACGTCACCCGGCAGGTGGAGCTCGCGACCGCCGCCGCGGACCCGAAGAGCTGCGCCGCCCGGTGCACCTTCGTGGTGGTCGGCGCCGGCTACACCGGCACCGAAGTCGCCGCGCACGGGCAGCTGTTCACCGACGCGCAGGTGCGGGGGCATCCCCTGCGGGAGGGCATGCGGCCACGCTGGATGCTGCTCGACATCGCGCCGCGCGTCCTGCCCGAGCTGGACGAGCACCTGTCCCGCACCGCCGACCGCACCCTGCGGGAGCGGGGCGTGGAGGTGCGCATGGGGACCTCCGTGAAGGAGGCCACGCCGAACGGGGTGCTGCTGACCGACGGTGATTTCGTGGAGACGCACACGCTCGTGTGGTGCGTCGGCGTACGGCCGGACCCGCTGGTCGAGAGCACCGGGCAGCCGCTGGAACGCGGGCGGCTCGTCGTCGACGCCCATCTCCAACTCCCGGGCCGACCTGAGGTGTTCGCGTGCGGGGACGCCGCCGCCGTACCGGATCTCAACAACCCCGGCAACTACACGCCGATGACCGCGCAGCACGCCTGGCGGCACGGCAGGACGGTGGCCCGCAATGTCGCCGCCTCGCTGGGCGTCGGCGAGCGGCGCCCCTACCGCCACAAGGACCTGGGCTTCGTCGTGGACCTGGGCGGCGCGAAGGCCGCCGCCAACCCGCTCGGCATCCCCCTGTCCGGGCCGGCGGCCGGAGCGGTCACCCGCGGGTACCACCTCGCGGCGATGCCCGGCAACCGCGTCCGGGTCGCCGCCGACTGGCTGCTGGATTCCGTACTGCCGCGCCAGGCCGTGCAGTTGGGGCTCGTACGGTCCTGGTCGGTGCCGCTGGACACCGCGTCGCCGGAGCTGGCGCGGGTGCCGGGCGGGCAGGGACGGCGAGAGGGGGCGGAGGCGGGAGCGGGTGCCCGTTCAGGGCCCGGGGCGGCGACGGCGGCCGACACTGGCTCTGGGGGCTCTGGGGGCTCCGGGAGCTCCGGGAGCTCCGTTGGTTCCGGAGACTCTGGGGAGCCCGCGTCCGAGGCCGCGTCCGAGCCCGCGAAGAACCAGCCGGGCGGTGAGCCCGCGAGGAGTCAGCCGGGCGGTGAGCCCGCGAGGAGTCAGCCGGGCGGTGAGCCCGCGAGGAGTCAGCCGGGCGGTGAGCCCGCGAGGAGTCAGCCGGGCGGTGA
>NZ_JBFAIR010000009.1:94326-305738 GCF_040654815.1 Streptomyces sp. NPDC050619
AGCCCGCGAAGAGCCGGCCCGGTGGTGAGCCCGCGAAGGACCAACCCGGCCCCGAACCCGCCAAGAACCAGCCCGGCGATGAGCCCCCCAAAGCTCCCGGCCCCGTCAAGCGGACCGACGACGCCCCGGCCGACACCCCCGGCGACACCCCGACACCTCCGCGGAAGGAGACTCATGAACACCGGTGAACTCGTCGAACTGGGACAGCAGTTGAGGGTGGACAGCGTCCGCGCCTCGGCCGCCGCGGGCTCCGGGCACCCGACGTCCTCGATGTCCGCCGCGGACCTGATGGCCGTACTCCTCGCGAACCACTTCCGCCACGACTTCGACCGCCCCGCCCACCCGGGCAACGACCGTTTCGTACTGTCCAAGGGCCACGCCTCGCCCCTGCTGTACTCCGCCTACAAGGCGGCCGGCGCCATCGACGACGAGGAGCTGCTCACCTTCCGCAAGCTGGGCAGCCGGCTCGAAGGGCACCCGACGCCCCGGCGGCTGCCGTGGGTCGAGACGGCGACCGGCTCGCTGGGGCAGGGACTGCCCGTCGGTGTCGGCATCGCCCTGTCGGGCAAGCGGCTGGACCGCGCCGACTACCGGGTGTGGGTGCTGTGCGGCGACAGCGAGCTGGCCGAGGGGTCCATCTGGGAGGCCGCCGAGCACGCGGCGTACGAGCACCTCGACAACCTCACCGCGATCGTCGACGTCAACCGGCTCGGCCAGCGCGGCCCCACCCGGCACGGCCACGACCTCGACGCCTACGCCCGCCGCTTCCAGGCCTTCGGCTGGCACACCGTCGAGGTGGACGGCCACGACGTCGACGCCATCGACCGGGCCTACGGCGAGGCCGCGTCCACCAAGGGCCAGCCCACCGTGATCCTCGCCCGCACCCTCAAGGGCAAGGGCGTCGCCGACGCCGAGGACCGGGAGGGGCTGCACGGCAAGCCGCTGAAGAACGCCGACGAGGCGATCGCCGAACTCGGCGGCCTGCGGGACCTCCGCGTCGAGGTGCACGAGCCGGCCGCCGCCCGCATGCTGCACGCCGTACGCGGCGGGCACCTCGAACTGCCCCGCTGGGAGAAGGGGGACCCTGAAAAGGGTGTCGCCACCCGCAACGCCTTCGGGCAGGCGCTCGCCGCGCTCGGCACCGGTCGCGGTGACGTCGTCGCCCTCGACGGCGAGGTCGGCGACTCCACGCGTGCGGAGTTCTTCGCCAAGGAACACCCCGACCGCTACTTCGAGTGCTACATCGCCGAGCAGCAGATGGTCGCCGCCGCCGTCGGTCTCGCCTCGCGCGGCTGGGTGCCGTACGCCTCCACCTTCGCGGCCTTCCTCACGCGCGCGTACGACTTCGTCCGCATGGCGTCGATCAGCGGCGCCGGCATCAATCTGGTCGGCTCGCACGCGGGCGTCGCCATCGGGCAGGACGGGCCCAGCCAGATGGGTCTCGAGGACCTGGCCATGATGCGGACGGTGTACGGCTCGACCGTGCTGTACCCGTGCGACGCCAACCAGACCGCGCACCTGGTGGCCGAGATGGCGGGCCTGGACGGCATCCGCTATCTGCGCACCTCGCGCGGCGAGAGCCCGGTGATCTACGGGCCCGACGAGGAGTTCCCCATCGGCGGCAGCAAGGTGCTGCGCTCCTCCGATCGGGACCGGATGACGATCGTCGCGGCGGGCGTGACCGTCCCCGAGGCGCTGGCCGCCGCCGACGCTTTGGACCGGGAGGGCGTCCAGGTCCGGGTGATCGACCTGTACTCGGTCAAGCCCGTCGACCGGCTCACCCTGCGGCGGGCCGCCGAGGACACCGGCTGCCTGGTCACCGTGGAGGACCACCACGAGGAGGGCGGTATCGGCGACGCAGTCCTCGACGCGTTCCTCGACGGGCGCCCGATGCCGCGCCTGGTGCGCCTGGCCGTCCGCACGATGCCCGGCTCGGCGTCCCCGGACGAGCAACTGCACGCCGCGGGCATCGACGCCGAGTCGATCGCCGCGGCCGGGCGGCTGCTGGTGGAGGAGGCGGTCGTGCGGTGAGCGGCGACGGCGACACGCGGACCGTTCGGGCCGGCCGGCACACGGTCGAGGTGCACCGGCCGGACAAGGTGCTCTTCCCCGGTGGCGACGGTGGCGAAGGCGGCGACGGCGGTGGTGCGAAGGAGTACACCAAGGGTGATCTGGTCGACTACTACCGCTCCGTCGCCCCGTTCATGCTGCCGCACCTGCGGGGCCGTCCGCTGATGCTGGAGCGGCACCCGGACGGCATCGAGGGCCCCCGGTTCATGCAGAAGAACACCCCGGAGAACTACCCGGAGTGGATCACCCGCGTCGAGGTCGCCAAGGAGGGCGGCACCGTCTGCCACACCGTGTGCGACGACACGGCCACCCTGGTCTACCTCGCCGACCAGGCCGCCCTCACCCTGCACCGCTGGCTCTCCCGTGTGGACAGCGTCGACCGGCCCGACCGGATGGTCTTCGACCTCGACCCGTCCGGGGAGTCCGGGTCCCGGGAGGCCTTCGCGGCGGTGCGTGAGGCCGCCCTGCTGCTGGGCGAGCTGCTCGACGAGCTGAAACTGCCCTCGGCCCTGATGACCACCGGCTCGCGCGGACTGCACGCGGTCGTCCCCCTCAACGGACGCCACGACTTCGACGAGGTCCGCACCTTCGCCCGGGACGTCGCCGACACCCTCGCCGCCGCCCACCCCGACCGCCTCACCACCGCCGCCCGCAAGAAGGACCGCGGCGAGCGCCTCTACCTCGATGTGCAGCGCAACGCCTACGCGCAGACCGCGGTCGTGCCCTACACCGTCCGCGCCAAGCCCGGCGCGCCCGTGGCCACGCCCCTGACCTGGGACCAGCTGGACGACCCGGACCTCGACGCCCGCCGCTGGACCATCGCCGACGCCGTCGAGCAGGCCCGCACCGACCCGTGGGCCGGTGTGCCGGCCAAGGGCCGCGCGCTGGGCCCGGCGCGCCGCCGCCTGGACGCGTTGATGTCCTCCTGAAGGTTTGGCCCACAGGCGAGCGGCCACCCGGAGTGAGAGGTGGCCATGGCGAACACAAAAAACACATCAGAGTCGCAGAATTCACGGAATTCCCCCAAGGAAAAGGGCGCAAGAGAGGGCACGGAGAACAAGGTGGCGGACGACCGGCCGAGCCCCATGGACGTGCTGCGCCAGGCGCGCGCCCAGCTGGCGGAGCTGACCGGCATGGCCGCCGAGACCGTCTCGTCGTTCGAGCAGACGGAGGACGGCTGGTCGCTGGAGGTCGAAGTCATGGAGCTCGCCCGGGTGCCCGACACGATGAGCCTGATGGCGAGCTACCAGGTCGATCTCGACCCGCAGGGACAGCTCACCGGCTACCGGCGCGTTCGCCGTTACGAACGCGGGCGGGCCGACTCACACAGGCCCGGCGGCCGGTAGGCCGCCCACCGCAGCCCACACCCGTTTACCAGTCCACAGACAAGGAGGCACGGTCGGCATGACCGTTGTCCCGGCACAGCAGAGCGGCGGCGGAGGCGGCACCAGCGGTCTCTACGACGTTCTGGAGCTCGTCCTCGACAGGGGTCTCGTCATCGACGCGTTCGTACGGGTCTCCCTGGTCGGCATCGAGATCCTGAAGATCGACGTACGGGTCGTCGTGGCCAGCGTCGACACCTACCTGCGCTTCGCCGAGGCGTGCAACCGACTCGACCTGGAGGCCGGGCCGCGCAAGAGCCCCGGCCTGCCCGACATGGTGGGCGAGATCACCGAGTCCGGCGCGCGCGGCAAGTCCAAGGGCGCGCTGTCCGGCGCCGCCGAGACCATTTCCGGCGCCTTCAAGCAGGCCCGTGAGGAGGGCCAGCAGGACTCCAGGCCCGAGTCCAGGCCGCGCCCCCGCAAGACCACCGCCTCGCGCAGGAAGGAGGAAGAGGAGTGAGCACGTACGTCTACGGCATCACCGCGTCTTCCCACCCTGCGCTGCCCGAGGGGATGGGAGGCGTCGGCGATCCGCCGCGTCCCGTACGCGTGCTGAAGGAGGGCGAGCTGGCGGCGGTCGTCAGCGACGCGCCCGAGGGGCTGCGCCCCAAGCGCAGGGACCTGCTCGCCCACCAGAACGTCCTGAGCGAGGCGGGCGCGGCTCGCTGCGTCCTGCCCATGCGGTTCGGCAGCGTGGCCCCGGACGACGGCACGGTCACCGGGGTGCTCGCCGAGCGTGCCGACCACTACAAGGAGCGGCTGCGGACCCTTGACGGCAAGGTCGAGTACAACGTCAAGGCCGTCCACAACGAAGAGGCCGTACTGCACCGCGTGATGTCCGAGAACCCGGAGATCCGCGCCATGACCGAGGCCAACCGGCAGGCGGGCGGCGGCAGTTACGAGCAGCGGCTGCAACTCGGCGAGATGGTGGTGGCCGCGGTCAAGGCCCGGGAGGCCGAGGACGCGACCGAGGTGCAGAGCGCCCTGGAACCCGTGGCCGAGGCGGTGAGCGTGGGCCCCGAGTCCACCGGCTGGCTGGCCAATGTCTCCTTCCTGGTGGAGCGCGACTCGGCCGAGACGTTCCTCGCCGCCGCGGAACAGGTCCGCAAGGTGCACCCGCACCTCGATCTGCGCATCAACGGCCCGCTGCCGCCGTACAGCTTCGTCGAGCCCGGCCCGTCCGGGCCCGCGGGCACCACGCTCGGCGCGGACACCGGGGAGGAGTGATCCCGTGGGACTGATCTCAGAGGTACTCCTGCTGCCGTTCGCCCCGGTGCGCGGCAGCGCCTGGGCCATCAGACAGGTCCTGCACGAGGCCGAACGGATCTACTACGACCCGGCCACGGTCCGGGCCGAACTCGCTCAGCTGGAGGAGCGGCTGGAGGCGGGCGAGATCGACGAAGAGGAGTTCGACCGGCAGGAGGACGAGCTCCTCGACCGGCTGGACATCGGCATGCGGGGTGGACCAAGGACAGGCGGAGCAGGTACAGGCGAGGGGACAGCGCGATGAACCGAGTGGGACTGGGTCTCGCCGTAGGGGCCGGATACGTCCTCGGACGTACGAAGAAGATGAAGCTGGCGTTCGCCGTCGGCTCCCTCGTGGCCGGCAAGAAGATGCATCTCAGCCCGCGGGCGCTCGCGGATCTGGCCTCCCAGCAGCTGCTGAAGAACCCGCAGTTCAAGGAGATCGGGGACCAGCTGCGCGAGGACGTGCGCGGCGTCGGCAAGGCCGCCTCGGGCGCCATGGTCGAGCGGCAGATGGACGCGCTCGCCGACCGCCTGCACGGCCGCACCGCCGAGGTCCGCGACCAGCTCGAAGGCGTGGTGCCGGACGCCTCGCGCCTCGGCTCGGACGAGGAGGAGCGCGAGGAGGACCAGGAACCGCAGGCGGAGTACGAGGAGGACCAGGAACAGCAGGCGGAGTACGAGGAGGACGAGGAGCCGCGGGAGGAGTACGAGGAGGACGAGGAGTCGCAGCCCGAGGAGGAACCCGAGCCGCGCCCGGAGAAGACTGCGAGGAAGGCTCCGGCGGAGAGGGCCGCCAAGAAGGCGCCCGCGAAGAAGGCGACGGCCAAGAAGGCGGCGGCCAAGAAGACCGCCCCCGCCAAGAAGGGGGCGGCCAGGAAGACCGCCCAAAGGAAGACGGCCGGAAAGAAGACGGCCGCGGCCAGGGACACCGCCCGCGGTGCCCGGGCCCGGATGCCGAAGGGCGGCGGTGAGCGATGACCGAGACCCTCTCTGGCGCGCGGGACGCAGCCGGCAAGGCCGCCGGAAAGGCAGCCGGCCAGGCGCAGGACAACCCGCTCACCGGCCTCGCCCAGAGCGAGGCCGCCGACCGGCTCAAGGCCGAGTTGCAGGAGTACCTGGCCGCCCAGGTCCAGCTACTGCTGGTCGGCATGGGCCGCAAACTCGGCGAGACCACGGTCAAGCTGAACGACATCGCCGAGGGCAACAGTCCCGGCTTCGCCAAGCTCGCCCTCGACGGCGGCCGCAAGCTCGCCCAGGGCAAGGGCCCGCTGCGCAGCGCACTGGAAGTCGGCGCCACCCGCGCCAAGGACAACGTCGTCGGCGCGCTCAAGAACCTCGGCGGCGGCAAGCAGAAGCGCAAGCGCGGAACGGGCAGCAAGCCCACCGTCATCATCGAGTCCGTCGACATCGGTGTACCGCTGCGCACGGCCTACGACCAGTGGACCCAGTACCAGGACTTCAGCACCTTCGCGAAGGGCGTCAAGAGCGCGAACCGCGCCGACGACACGACCTCCGACTGGCAGCTGAAGGTCTTCTGGTCCAACCGCAGCTGGAAGGCCCAGACCACCGAGCAGGTGGCGGACGACCGGATCTCCTGGACGTCGGAGGGCGCCAAGGGCACCACGAAGGGCGTCGTGTCCTTCCACCGACTCGCCGACAACCTCACCCGCGTCCTGCTGGTCATCGAGTACTACCCTTCGGGCTTCTTCGAGAAGACCGGCAACATCTGGCGTGCCCAGGGCCGCCGGGCCCGGCTCGATCTCAAGAACTTCGACCGCTTCGTCACGCTCAAGGGTGAGGCGGAGGACGGCTGGCGCGGCGAGATCCGCGACGGCGAGGTCGTCCGCAGCCACGAGGACGCGGTCGCCGAGGAGGAGGAAGCCGAAGCGGCCTACGAGGGCGAGGAAGAAGAGGAAGGCCCGTACGCCGAGGAGGAGAACGGCGAGGCGAGCGACGAGTACGACGAGGAAGAGGAGCCGGAAGCGGAAGCAGAGGAGCCAGAGGAAGCAGAGGAAGCAGAGGAAGCGGAGCCCGCGGAAGAGTACGAGTACGCCAAGGGCGGGAGCCGCCGATGACCATGCCCAGCCGGCTGCCCGAGCCGCCCTACGGCCAGAGCAGCGGTGCCAACCTCGCCGACATCCTGGAGCGCGTGCTCGACAAGGGGATCGTCATCGCGGGCGACATCCGCATCAACCTGCTCGACATCGAACTCCTCACCATCAAGCTGCGGTTGATCGTCGCCTCGGTCGACAAGGCGAAGGAGATGGGCATCGACTGGTGGGAGGACGACCCGGCGCTGTCCTCGGGGGCCCGCCGCAAGGAACTCGCCCGGGAGAACGCCGAGTTGCGCGAGCGGCTCGCC
Organism: Streptomyces sp. NPDC050619; assembly: GCF_040654815.1. NCBI lineage: Bacteria > Bacillati > Actinomycetota > Actinomycetes > Kitasatosporales > Streptomycetaceae > Streptomyces > Streptomyces sp. NPDC050619. The sequence continues at coordinate 101,389 of NZ_JBFAIR010000009.1, forward strand.
CAGTTGGAGGAGTCCGGCCGCGTGGAGGAATCCCGCCGCGTGGAGGAATCCGCCCGCGTGGAGGAGGAGGCACCATGACCGGTCTGCGGTATGTCTACGCCGTCTGCCGCCCCCTCGGCGCGCCCTTGCAGGCCCAGCTGACGGGCGTGGCGGGTGATCCGCCCAGACTGCTCACCCACCACGGGCTGGTCGCCGTCGTCAGTCATGTGCCGGAGCGGGACTTCGCCGAGGAGCCGCTCCGCGCCCATCTGGAGGACCTGGACTGGCTGACCGCGACCGCCCGCGCCCACCAGGGCGTGATCGACGCGCTCACCGTCGTCACCACCCCGCTGCCGCTGCGGCTCGGCACCGTCTTCCGGGACGACAGCGGCGTACGCGTGATGATGGAGGCGCGTGAGGACGAGTTCCGGCGCACCCTGGACCGGTTGCAGGGCCGGGTGGAATGGGGCGTCAAGGTGTACGCCGGGACGGAGCCGGAGGACACCGGCCGGCCGGCGCCCGCGGCGCCCGCGGAGAAGGCCGCGTCGGGCCGGGACTATCTGCGGCAGCGGCGCCTGAGCGTGCGGGCGAACGAGGACATGTGGCAGAAAGCCGAGGAGTTCGCGAGCCGGCTGCACGCCACGCTTTCCTCGTATGCCGAGGATTCCCGGCTGCACGCGCCACAGAATCCCGCGCTTTCCGCCGTCACCGGACGGAATGTGCTGAACGCCGCCTATCTCGTGCCGCGCGAGGATTCCGAGGAATTCGTGGAACTCGTGGACCGCACGAAGGACGACGTTCCCGGAATGCGCGTCGAACTCACCGGTCCCTGGGCCGCGTATTCCTTCACCGGGGACTTCACGGGGCAGGACGTCACAGGGGAAGAGTCATGACCGTGGTGGAACGTCGTGAGGTCGCTCTGGTCGATCTGCTCGACCGGCTCCTCGCCGGCGGGGTCGTCATCACGGGCGACATCACCCTGCGCATCGCGGACGTCGACCTCGTCCGTATCGACCTGAACGCGCTGATCAGTTCGGTGAACGAGCAAGTGCCGTCACCCTGGGGGGAGTCGACGTGACCGAACGCCGCAACCGGCTGGACCTCGAACCCGACACCGTCGAGCGGGACCTCGTCAAACTCGTCCTGACCGTGGTGGAGTTGCTGCGCCAGCTCATGGAACGCCAGGCCCTGCGCCGCTTCGACACCGGCGACCTGAGCGAGGAGCAGGAGGAGCGGATCGGGCTCACGCTCATGCTGCTCGACGACCGCATGACCGAACTGCGCGAGCGGTACGGACTGCGGCCCGAGGACCTCAACCTGGACCTCGGGCCGCTCGGACCTCTGCTTCCCCGTGAGTGAATGCGCTCCAGACTTCCTTTCGGCGCTTCAGGCTTCCTTACGGCAGAGAATTTCCGAGTGCAGAACGCTGAACCAGCCGTCCTCCCGCGTTCCCCATTCCCGCCAGGCCTCCGACACGGCCCGCAGTTGCTCCACCGTCGCGTGGCCGCCCTCCGTGGCCCGCTCCGCGTACGCCGAGGCCAGGGTGCGGTCCGCCCACAGGCCGCTCCACCACGCCCTTTCCTCGGCGGTGGCGAAGGTCCAGGTGCTGGAGGTGGCGGTGATGTCCGTCAGGCCCGCGCGCAGCGCCCAGGACTTGAGCCGGCGCCCGGCATCCGGCTCGCCACCGTTGGCCCGGGCCACCCGGCGGTACAGGTCCAGCCAGTCGTCCATCCCCTGGGACAGGGGGTACCAGGTCATGGCCGCGTAGTCCGAGTCGCGGACGGCGATGAACCCGGTCGGTTTGGTGACCCGCCTCATCTCGCGCAGCGCCCGCACCGGATCACCGACGTGCTGGAGCACCTGGTGGGCGTGGACCACACAGAACGTGTCGTCCGGGAAGTCCAGGGCGTGGACGTCCGCGACCGCGAAGTCGACATTGCCCAGACCGCGCTCGGCGGCCGTGGCCCGGGCCTGGTCCAGGATCCCCGGCGCGTGGTCGACGCCGGTGACATGCCCGTCGGGGACCAGTGCCGCCAGGTCGGCGGTGATGGTGCCGGGGCCGCAGCCGATGTCCAGGATCTTCATGTGGGGCTTCAGCGAGCCGAGCAGGTAGGCCGCGGAGTTGGCGGCGGTGCGCCAGGTGTGCGAACGCAGCACGGACTCGTGGTGGCCGTGCGTGTAGACGGCGGTCTCCCGCGGCTTCGACATGGCGGAACTCCCCTGTTCGACGGCTTGTCGGTGCGCATCACGGTACGCTCGCATGTCGAATAATGAGACCCGCGTATTACTATGTGGACAGCTCGGGGTGGGTGGCCGGGGATCAGTTGCTCGGCAGCGGCCGGTACACCGTGAGTGCCTCCGGCAGCTTCTCCAGCGTCACCTCGCCCTCCACCTCGATGACCTCGCCGTCGTACGCCAGCAGCGTGCCCGGCGCGACACCCGCCAGCCGCAGGCGGCCCACCTGGACGGCCGCGTGGGCGGGGGAGCGGGTCAGCGGCCCGGCGACGGCGGCCGCGAGCAGCCGCGCGGCGGGCCGGCGGCCGCCGTGCACGACCCGTATGTCGAGCCGTCCGTCCGCGAGGTCGCGACGGCGGCCGGGCACCAGGCCCATCCGGTGGTAGGTGCCGTTGCCGGCGAACAGCAGCCACAGCGGCCGTGGCTCACCGCGGAACTCGGCCTCCAGCGGATGCCGGTCGGCGCGCACCACGCGCAGCGCCGCGACCACCCCCGCCGGCCAGCCGCCGATCCGGCGCGACCAGCGCTCCCGCTCGCGCACCAGCTCGGGATACACGCCCAGGCTGCACGTGTTGAGGAAGATGCCCCGCCGCTCGCCGCAGACGAACCGGCCCACGTCCACCCGCACCCCTTCGCCCTGCTGGACGGCCCGGCTCAGATCGCGGACACCCTCCACGCCCACGTCGTGGGCGAAGTGGTTCAGCGTGCCGCCGGGCAGCACCGCGAGGGGCAGACCGTGCCGCAGGGCGATCTCGGCTGCCGCGTTGACGGTGCCGTCGCCGCCGCAGACGGCGAGCACCCGGGCGCGAGCCGCCGCCTTCTCCAACTCGCCCCGCACGTCCGCCGGTTCGCACTCGATGACCTCGGCCCCGGGCAGGCTGTCGCGCAGCGCGCGGACGCGGTCGGCGGTGCCCGAGGCGGTGTTGGCGACGACGACCAGTCCGTCGCCGTCCGCCAGCGCGGGAACCTCCGCCCGGGGCCGGGCGGGCGGCAGGAGCTGGGCACGGGTCGGCACCATGCCCCGTACGGCGAACGCGGCGCCCGCGCCCAGGGCCGCACCCGCCAGTACGTCGCTCGGGAAGTGGACCCCGGTGTAGACGCGCGACATGGCCACCGAGAAGGCGACCGGGGCCACCACCGCGCCCCAGTTCGGCGACTCCAGGGCGACCCCGGTCGCGAACGCGGCCGCCGACGCGGAGTGGCCGGACGGGAACGACGTGGTGATCGGCTGCCGTTTCAGCTGCCGGACCAGCGGCACCGGGTCCAGTACCGGCCGGGTGCGGCGCACCGAGCGCTTGCCGAAGGTGTTGATGGTCGCGGAGGCCAGGCTGAGCGAGGCCAGGCCGCGCACGGCCGCCGACCGGCCCCGCGGGCTGCGGCTCGCGGCCATCGCGGCCGCCGTGGCGAACCACAGCACACCGTGGTTCGCGCTCCGGCTCAGCCGCGGCAGGACGCGCTCGGCGCCCGGCCAGTGGCGCGCGGCGGCGAACTCGAACACGTGGCAGTCGAGGGCCAGCAGCCGGTCGCGCAGCACATGGCGGCCGGGCTCCAGGACGGTGAGGTCGACGTCTGGACTCATGCCCATGCGGGTACCCCGGCGTGGGCGGTTTGTGTACGGGCGCCAGGCGGCGGGTGGGAAAACGGCTTGTCGGGCGGGTCCCGCGACCGCACACTGGCTCATCATGGGACACCTTGAAGCCGCGCACCTCGAGTACTACCTCCCCGACGGGAGGGCACTGCTCGGCGATGTCTCCTTCCGGGTCGGCGAAGGGGCCGTCGTGGCCCTCGTCGGACCCAACGGCGCCGGCAAGACGACCCTGCTCCGGCTGATCTCCGGCGAGCTGAAACCGCACGGCGGAACCGTCACCGTGGGTGGCGGCCTGGGCGTGATGCGCCAGTTCGTGGGCTCCGTACGGGACGAGACGACCGTACGGGACCTGCTCGTGTCGGTGGCGCCGCCCCGGATCCGGGAGGCCGCGCAGGCCGTCGACCGGGCCGAGCACGCCATGATGACCGTCGACGACGAAGCCGCCCAGCTGACGTACGCGCAGGCGCTGTCCGACTGGGCCGAGGCGCGCGGGTACGAGGCCGAGACGCTGTGGGACATGTGCACCATGGCCGCGCTCGGCGTGCCGTACGAGAAGGCGCAGTGGCGGCAGGTGCGCACGCTGTCCGGCGGTGAGCAGAAGCGGCTGGTCCTGGAGGCGCTGCTGCGCGGGCCCGACGAGGTGCTGCTGCTCGACGAGCCCGACAACTACCTCGACGTGCCCGGCAAGCGCTGGCTGGAGGAGCGCCTGAAGGAGACCCGCAAGACGGTCCTGTTCGTCTCCCACGACCGCGAACTCCTCGCCCGCACCGCCGAGAAGATCGTCTCGGTGGAACCGAACCCCGCGGGCGCCGACGCCTGGGTGCACGGCGGCGGCTTCGCCACCTACCACGAGGCCCGGCGCGAACGCTTCGCCCGCTTCGAGGAGTTGCGCAGGCGCTGGGACGAGAAGCACACGCAGCTGAAGAAGCTGGTCCTCAATCTCCGTCAGGCGGCCACCATCAGCCACGAGTTGGCCTCCCGCTACCAGGCCGCCCAGACCCGGCTGCGCAAGTTCGAGGAGGCCGGACCGCCGCCGGAGCCGCCGCGCGAGCAGGACATCCGCATGCGCATCAAGGGCGGCCGTACCGGCGTACGGGCCGTCACCTGCGCGGGACTTGAACTCACCGGCCTGATGAAGCCCTTCGACCTGGAGGTGTTCTACGGCGAGCGCGTCGCCGTCCTCGGCTCCAACGGCTCGGGCAAGTCGCACTTCCTGCGGCTGCTGGCCGGCGACGAGGTGGCGCACACGGGGCAGTGGAAGCTCGGGGCGCGCGTGGTGCCGGGGCACTTCGCCCAGACGCACGCCCACCCCGAACTGGAGGGCCGTACCCTCCTCGACATCCTCTGGACGGAACACGCCCAGGACCGGGGCGCCGCGATGTCCCGGCTGCGCCGCTACGAGCTGACCCACCAGGCCGAGCAGAGCTTCGAGCGGCTCTCCGGCGGCCAGCAGGCCCGCTTCCAGATCCTTCTCCTCGAGCTCCAGGGCGTCACGGCCCTGCTGCTCGACGAGCCGACCGACAACCTCGACCTGGAATCCGCGGAAGCCCTCCAGGAGGGCCTGGAGGCCTTCGACGGCACGGTCCTCGCCGTCACCCACGACCGCTGGTTCGCCCGCTCCTTCGACCGCTACCTGGTCTTCGGCAGCGACGGCCGGGTCCGCGAGTCGGCGGAGCCGGTGTGGGACGAACGACGCGTGGAACGGGCCCGGTAACCGCGGGTCACCGGGCCGGACCGGCGGGCGGCCGGCTCACTTCCAGCGCAGCAGTGCGCCCAGGCCGCCCACCGGCGCCTTGGCCTCGGTCGGCCCGTCCGGCGGGGTCACCGAGAGGGCGGGGGCATCGGTCGTGACCGCCAACCGGGCTCGGCGCCGTCCCTCGTCCGGGCGGCGGCTCACTTCCAGCGCAGCAGTGCGCCCAGGCCGCCCACCGGCGCCTTGGCCTCGGTCGGCCCGTCCGCCGGGGTCACCGAGAGGGCGGGGGCACCGGTCGCGACCGCCGAGCGGATCAGCGCGTCGTCCGCCCGGGCCGACCAGGAGTGCTGCTCGCCGAGGATCGCCAGATCCGTCCGGCGCACCGCCAGCTGGTCCGGCTCCTCGCCGATCCACACCTCGCGGTGCGCGTCGGGGCCGTCCGGGCGGATCAGCAGCTCGTCGATGCGGTGCTCGCGGGCCGCCTCGATCAGGGCCGGCACGCCCTCCACCGCCCGGGCACGCCCGTCGTCGCCCGGCTCGCGGGCCGCCAGGAACCGCTCCAGCTCCCGCTCGGCGCGCTGCCGTACGTGCTCGGCACGCGCCTGCTCCACCTCCGCGTCGAGCAGCCTGCTGCCGGTGCCGTGCGAGGCCTCCACGACCAGGTCGTGCAGGCGCTGGGGCAGCCGCTCGTGCACGGCCCGCCGCTCCCGGTCGTCACCGACGAGGATCAGCAGGTCGGCGCGGGTCTCCTCCTGGCAGACGGCGAGCGCGTCGGCGATCTCGGCCGCGTTGTGCTCCCAGGTGTTCTCCACCCTCAGCTGGAAGTGCCGCTCCGACCAGTCCAGCGAGCTCGTACGGTGTACGGGATGCTGTCGACCGGCGACCGTACCGGCGTCCTGCCGGCCGAGCGCGCTGCGCAGCTCGAAGTCGGCGCCCTTGCGGTCGATGTACGCCACGACGCACACCGGGTCCTCACCGGCCAGCTCCAGCAGGGGCGCGGTGTGCGGCAGCGGCGCCCAGTGCGCGCTGTCGGCCAGCGGCGCCCGCGCCAGCGGCGGATCCAGGACCACCTCGCCGGCCCGGGCGAACAGGGCCCGTCCGTGCGGCTCGGAGGAGTGCCGCAGCTCCTCCAGGGCGTCCCGCACGGCCCGGCACGTCTCCTCGTCGGCGCCCTGTCCGGCGAGGTCCCGGGACAGCGCCACGGCCGCCAGATGTCGTTCGTGGGGTGTGTGCTCCGTGTGCCGGGAGGTATCGACGTACACGGAGGCCCAGGGGCCCGCACGTTCGTAGAGTGGATGCAGAAAGGCGAGATCCATGGCTCCCTCCCGGATGCCCTTGGGGTAGTGCTCACCGGGCGGGTACCCGGACGGCATGAACGAACACGACGAGCGGGACATGACCATGACCGGAGTCGACGCCAGCCGGCTGGACGACCAGCAGCTCATGAAGGAACTGGAGACCATCCACCGCACGCGCCACGACACGCTGCTGTACGCCTCGAACGACGCGCTGCGGGCCCACAACGAGCGCATGGCGCAGCTCGAGGGCGAGTTCCTGCGGCGCCACCCGCACCGTCCGGTCGCCGCGGGCCGTACCCGCGAAGGTGCCCGGGAACGCGGAAGCGGGGAGTCGGCGACTCCCCGCTCCTGAACGTCTCGCGGCTCCTGAAGGTCTCGCGACCGGTCAGCAGCGCACCGGCGGCCGGACCCAGTGCCGGTGCGCGGCGATCGCCTCCACGAACGCCCGGGTGAACTCCTCGCTCGCGGCGCCCGGCGAGGTGTCCGTCACGACACCCTGGTCGGACACCACGTGGTGGAACTCGCTGGAGAGCCTGAGCCCCTCCGGTTCCAGCGCCGACAGGATCCCCACGCCCGAGCCGAGCACGCCGAGCGGCTTCCCGTGCCGGTAGGCGTCCCGCACGAAGCGCATGGCGTCCGGGTCGGCGGCCGTCGACGGGGTGCCCACCGGTCCGCCCGGCAGCAGTACCGCGTCGTACAGCACGGAGGCTACGGTCGGCAGTGCGCGGTCGACCGTATACAGCTCACCGTCGGCACTGGTGATGCTGCCGTCCGTCGGCGCCAGCGCCTCCACGATCGCCCCCTCGGCGGCCAGCGCCTCCCGTACGGAGGTCACCTGCTCCGCGTCGATGCCGTCGGTGACGAGGACCGCGATCTGCCGGGTGCGGATCGTGCCCTCGCCGCGCAGGGACTCCAGGCTGAGCGCGGGGGAGGAGAGCTTGGACGCCTCCGCCTTGTCCGCCTCCGACGGCTCCGGCACCCCGATGCCACGCGCCACCTCGGTCGCCAACTCGCCGTTCACCTTGGCGAGTTGCTCGACCGTACGGGCCCGGACGGCCAGCGCGTCGACCTTGCCGAGCTCGAACCGGAAGGCCTCGACGATGTGCTGCTTCTCCCAGTCCGCCATGCTGTTCCAGAACAGCGCGGCCTGGCTGTAGTGGTCCTGGAAGCTCGGGCTGCGCCGCCGGATCTTGGCGCCGTCGACGCGCTCGGCATAGTGCGTGAACGCGTGCCCGTCCGCGCCGGCGTGGGCCGGGCAGCCGCCGCCGAGCGAGTTCGGGAAGTAGTTCGTGCCCCGGTGGAGCGCGCTTTGGTGGTAGCCGTCGCGCTGGTTGGTCCGTACGGGCGCCACCGGACGGTTCACCGGCAGCTGCGCGAAGTTGGGGCCGCCCAGGCGGATCAACTGCGTGTCCAGGTAGGAGAAGTTGCGGGCCTGGAGCAGCGGGTCGTTGGTGAAGTCGATGCCGGGGACGACGTTGGCCGTGTGGAAGGCGACCTGTTCGGTCTCCGCGAAGAAGTTCTCCGGGTTGCGGTCCAGGACCATCCGGCCGATCGGCCGGACCGGCACCTGCTCCTCCGGGATGATCTTCGTGGCGTCGAGCAGGTCGAAGTCGAAGGCGAACTCCTCCTCCTCGGGCACGAGCTGGACGCCGAGTTCGTACTCCGGGTACTCGCCCGCCTCGATCGCGTCCCACAGGTCACCCCGGTTGAAGTCCGGGTTGCGACCCTGGCACTCCTGCGCCTCGTCCCACACCAGTGAGTGCGCGCCGAGCCGCGGCTTCCAGTGGAACTTCACGAACGTGCCGCGCCCCTCGGCGTTCACGAACCGGAAGGTGTGCACGCCGAAGCCCTGCATCATGCGGTAGCTGCGCGGGATCGCCCGGTCCGACATCAGCCACATGATCGCGTGCAGCGTCTCCGGCTGGAGGGACACGAAGTCCCACAGGGTGTCGTGCGCGGAGGCGCCCGTCGGGATGTCGTTGTGCGGCTCCGGCTTCAACGCGTGTACGAAATCAGGGAACTTGATGCCGTCCTGGATGAAGAAGACCGGGAAGTTGTTGCCGACCAGGTCGTAATTTCCCTCCGAGGTGAAGAACTTGGTCGCGAAACCGCGCACGTCCCGCACCGTGTCGGCGGAGCCGCGCGGCCCCTGCACGGTCGAGAACCGCACGAACACCGGCGTCTTCACCGAAGGATCCTGGAGGAAGGCCGCGCGGGTGAACTCCGCGCAGGACTCGTACGGTTCGAAGTAGCCGTAGGCACCCGCACCCCGCGCGTGCACCACCCGCTCCGGGATCCGCTCATGGTCGAAGTGGGTGAGCTTCTCCCGGAAGTGGAAGTCCTCCATCAGCGTGGGCCCGCGTTCGCCCACGGTCAGCGAGTCGTCGGTGTGGTCGACCTCCACGCCCTGGTCGGTGGTGAGCGGACCGACCGCGGGGTCGTCCGCCCGGAAGGCCTCTCGCTGCTCCTGCTTACGGTTCTCCATCAGGCGGCCTCCTGCGCGAACACGTCGAGGAACTCCTGGCAGAACGCCTTCAGGTCGTCCGGCCTGCGGCTCGTGACCAGCTTGTTGTCGCCGTGATCACAGACCTTCACCTGCTCGTCCACCCAGGTGCCGCCCGCGTTGCGGATGTCGGTCCGAAGGCTCGGCCAGGAGGTCAGCACCCGGCCGCGTACGACGTCCGCCTCGACGAGGGTCCACGGGGCGTGGCAGATTGCGGCCACCGGGCGGCCCTGCTCGAAGAAGTCCCGGACGAACGACACGGCCTTGGGATCCATGCGCAGGAAGTCGGGATTGGCCACGCCGCCCGGCAGGACGAGCCCGCCGAAGGAGTCGGCCGACGTCTCGCCCACGACCTCCTGCACGGGGAAGGTGTCCGCCTTGTCGAGGTGGTGGAAGGCCTGGATCGTCCCGGACTTCGTCGACACGAGCACCGGCTCGTGACCCGCGTCCACCGCCGCCTGCCACGGGTCGGTGAGCTCGATCTGCTCGACGCCTGCGGGTGCCGTCAGAAACGCGATACGCATGATGGTTCAACGCCCTTTCATAGAACGCTTCTTGTTCACAGAACGCTTCTTGGAACGAGTGGAGCCAGGCGCACGCCAGTGGGCCGCGTCGCTCCGCGCGTGCTTCTTCCGTGCCCGGGCCGCGCGCCGGCAGCGCACCAGCTCCTCGCCGTACGGGAGGAGGACACAGGTGCCGATCGCGGCGGCGATGCCCGCGAGGTAGCCGGGCGACAGCGGCGGCCGGCGCGGTACGAGGCGCCAGGCGTCCGGATCGTCGCCGCCGCGCAGGAGGGACTTGACCTGGTCGGCGTGCAGGCACATCAGGGAGGCCAGGCCGCCGAACGGCAGTGACTCCAGGAAGCTGTGGATGTGCTGCTCGATCGGCTTGACCTCGCGGTCGCTGTGGACGGCCGTGCGTACGTCCCACAGCGCGGTCGCCTCGTGCACCGCGGCCCCGCCCAACTGCACCGTGAGCAGCAGCGGGTTGACCTCGTAGCGCAGGGTCAGCGCGATCGGGATGCCGACCTCGGCCATCATCAGCGAGTGGATGAAAGACTCCTTCGTCCCCGCGGTGTCCTCGATACGGGTGCGCCGGTGCATCGCCCAGTCGGCGAGACCGGGCACGAACCAGCTGGGCAGCAGCCCGTACAGCAGGTAGCGCGTGGTCGCGTCGCCGACGTCCACGGTGGTGCCGGTGGCGGCGATCTCGGTGGCCTGGTCGCGCTCCCGGGTCATACGCCGCCCTGCCCGTCGTCCGGCAGGGCCCGGCTGATGTCCGCGAGCGCCGAGTCCGGGTCCTGTGTCTCGGCCAGGTCCCCGAGGCTCACCATGCCGACCGGCAGCCCGCCCTCGACGACCGGCAGTCGGCGCACGGCGTGCTCACGCATCAGCGCCACGGCCGCCGGCACCGGGTCGTCCGGGGCGACCACCACCGGATCCGGCGTACACACCGCCTGGGCGCTCACCGTCAGCGGATCCGCGCCGTCGGCGACCGCCCGCACCGCGATGTCCCGGTCGGTGAGCAGCCCGACGACGTGCTGCCCGTCGGCCACCAGAACATCGCCGATGTCCTGCGCGCGCATCAGCTGCGCCGCCTCGACGAGCGAGGCGTCAGGGCGGACGGCCACCACGCCCGGCGTCATGACGTCCCTCACGAAATCGGCTGTCACCGGGCGCCCTCCCTCCGGGTCAGGGCGTGCGCGAGCTCCTGGACGTTGGCGTAGCGCTCCTTGCGCGGCAGGCCGTCCAGGGCGTCGACGAGGGCGTCGGGGGCGTGCTTGCCGCGCAGGGCGCGGGCCAGCTCCGCCGGAGTCGCCGGGAACGAGGTACGGCCCAGGATCCGGGCCAGCTCCAGCCGGACCATCTCCAGCGACGCCCCGGCCCGGCCGGGCGTCACAGGTCCGCCCGCGACCTCGGGATCGTCCTCGGCGGTCGGCTCCGGGTCGTGCCACTCCTCGCTCCGCGTGGGGTGGCCGGACCTGAGCAGACCCTGCAGTTCGTGCTTCATCTCGTCGTCACGATGACGGCTCAGCCGGTCGCTGCCTCGCTGCATGTCTCCCTCCAGTGCTTCGGGGGTGCGCACCGCGTACCCGAGGACCGGATGCCGACACAGGGTTTGCACCCCCGAAGGAGGGAGACCCGCCTCACGCCCCCGCGCACACCCCTGGGGAAGGACACGCCATGGCGGTGCTCGCTGTGATCATCCCGTTCCTCATGCTCGGCGTGGTGCTGGCACTGGGCCGGTACGAGGAGGTGATGCTGCCGCAGAAGCCGGAACCGGGTCCCGCGGACTTGCCGGACGACCGGAAACCGATGCCTCGCCGCCGCTTCCGGGCACCGTAGTGTGGACGCCGGTGGCTGAGTACCGCACCGGTCAGCCGAAGAACACCTCTCAGCCGAAGAACACCTCGAACTCGTCGTACAGCGACGGATCGACCCGCTTGGTCTGCCCCGTGGCGTCGGCGAGGGGGATTCGGACGATCCGGGTGCCCTCCAGCGCGACCATGACGCCGAAGTCACCCTCCTTGACCGCGTCGATGGCGTGCAGCCCGAAGCGCGTGGCCAGCCACCGGTCGAAGGCGCTCGGGGTGCCGCCGCGCTGGACGTGACCCAGCACCGTGGTGCGGGCGTCCTTGCCGGTGCGTTTCGAGATCTCCCGGGCCAGCCATTCACCGATGCCGGACAGCCGCACATGGCCGAACTCGTCCCGCGACCGATCCTTGAGGACCATCTGGCCCTCTTTGGGGACGGCTCCTTCGGCCACGACGACGATCGGCGCGTAGTTGATCTTGAATCGGCTCTGCACCTGCTCACAGACCTGATCGATGTCGAACGGTCGCTCCGGGATGAGGATCACGTTGGCGCCGCCCGCGACGCCGGCGTGCAGGGCGATCCACCCGGAATGCCGCCCCATCACCTCCACCACCAGGGCGCGCATGTGCGACTCGGCAGTGGTGTGGAGGCGGTCGATGGCCTCGGTCGCGATACCGACGGCTGTGTCGAAGCCGAAGGTGTAGTCGGTGCCGGAGACGTCGTTGTCGATGGTCTTCGGCACGCCGACCAGCTGGATCCCCTGCCGGCTCAGCTCGGTGGCCACACCGAGGGTGTCCTCGCCGCCGATCACGACGAGCGCGTCCACGTCGTGCGCGGCGAGCGTCTCCCGCACGCGTCGCAGTCCGTCCTCGTGCTGGAACAGGTTGGTGCGGGAGGAGCCGAGGATGGTCCCGCCGCGGGGGAGGATCCCCCGCACGCTGGAGATGTCCAGCGGTATGACCTCACCCTGCAGCAGACCGAGCCACCCGTCCCGCACACCGACGAAGTCGACGCCGTATTCCTGGACGCCTTTGCGGACGACACTGCGGATCACGGCGTTGAGGCCCGGACAGTCACCACCGCCGGTCAGCACTCCGACCTTCATGGGCTTCCTCCCATCGGCTGGTCGCCTGCTTCCAGCCTCCCTCCGTTCGATCCGCAACGACCACTCGACGGACGCGGGGCCACCAGTGGAGCGGGATTACGCCCGCTCTTCCGGAACGACCGTCTCCCGGCCTCCCAGGTCCAGACGGAACGGTGGGTACTTGTCCGTCATCAGAGCGGCGTAGGCAAAGACCCGCAGGACCCACCGGTTGAGGCCGACGATCAGGTCGAACAGGTCTTTCGGATACTTCTCGGTGAAGGCCAGGATCACGGCCGCGATGATCGTCAGCACGCCGATCAGCCCGCCGGACCACCAGCCGAGATGGCCGCCGCCGAGGAAGAAGCCGATGACCATGTAATGCGGGATGGCCAGGAGCCACCACTTCACCAGCACCAGGCCGCGGGAGAGCCGCTGCGGGTAGGCGATGTCCAGCCGTGCCGGGTAGTCCGGTTCCTCGCCCAGGCTGAACGGGGGGTACCGGTCGGTGCCCAGGGCGTCGTACGAGTAGTAGGCGACCCGCCAACTCCAGCGCATCACCCCCAGGTTGAAGTCGAACAGGGCGCGGGGATAGCGCTCGGTGAACAGGATGGCGAAGAACGCGATCACGGTCACCACGGTGAAGGCGATCCAGAGGAAGAAGAGCACCACGTAGTGCGGGATGGTGAGGATCCACTTCACGAGCCACAGCCATCGGGACAGCGGCGAGTCGATACGCGCGTTCACCCGGACCGGGCGGTCCGGGAATTCCACCGGGTTCGTCATGGTGATCAACTCCTTCGCCCCGGCGCAGGAGCCGCCGAGTGGCCTTACGACCAGCCTGGCTGCTTCCATGCGACGCCGCGAGGGCAGGCCGGAGAGCCGAGCCCGCGTCCCGACCCGGTGCGTTCGCGCCCCTCGTCGGCGTGGACCGCGCGGACGGCCCGGGTACGGGGAGAGACTGCTGCGACACGGCGCCGACATCGTCGTACCCGACCTCTCAGGACCGCTCGAAGGGGGACCGCCGACATGACAGGCTGGACGTGGGACTACGACGGCTACGAGCCCGCGGACGAGCGCCTCAGGGAGTCGTTGTGCACTCTGGGCAACGGTTACTTCGCCACGCGCGGGGCACTGCCCGAGTGCGCGGCGGACGACGTGCACTACCCGGGTACGTACGCGGCGGGCTGTTACAACCGGCTGACCTCGGACATCGCGGGACGCGAGGTCGAGAACGAGGACATGGTCAACCTCCCGAACTGGCTGTCGCTCCGCTTCCGGCTACGGGACCAGACGTGGCTCACCCCGGACACCGCGCCGGTGCTCGACCACCACCAGGTTCTGCACCTGTCCTCCGGGCTGCTGGAGCGCCGGACGCGCTACGCACTGGGTGACGGGCGAGTGCTGTCCGTGCGGCAGCGGCGCGTCGTGCACATGGCCCTGCCTCATCTGGCGGCCTTGCGCACCGAGTTCACGGCCGAGGGCTTCGCCGACGAACTCGACGTCGAGGCAGCGCTCGACGGCGCGGTCACCAACGCCGGAGTCCCGCGCTACCGCGACCTGGACGGCCGTCATCTGACCCACGTGCACACCGGCACCCACGCACCGGACACGGTATGGCTGCGCTGCCGTACCCGCACCTCGGACATCCGGATCGGTATGGCGGCCCGCCTGACCGCCGACGCGCCGGTGTCGGACCGGCACGAACCCCTGCGTGCCGTCCAGCGGGTACGCCTGCGGCTGACTCCCGGCCGCACGGTCATCGTCGACAAGACGATCGCCCTGCACACCTCCCGCGATCCCGCGATCAGCGATCCGCTCCGCGCCGCCGTCGACCACGTGGGCACCGCACCCGCCTTCGACCAACTGCTTCAGACGCACGTGACGGCGTGGGACCAGCTGTGGCGGCGGGCGGAACTGGACGTCCCCGGCGAGGCGGGCCGCATCCTGCGCCTGCACCTCTTCCACGTGCTCCAGACGCTCTCCCCGCACACCGCCGACCTGGACGTGGGAGTGCCGGCGCGCGGGCTGCACGGCGAGGCGTACCGCGGCCACGTCTTCTGGGACGAGCTTTTCGTCCTGCCGTACCTCACCCTGCACTTCCCGGAGGTCTCCCGCGCCCTGCTCCGCTACCGCCACCGCCGCCTGGACCAGGCCTGCGCCGCGGCCCGCTCGGTGGATCGGCGCGGTGCGCTGTATCCGTGGCAGAGCGGGAGCGACGGCCGCGAGGAGACGCAGCAGCTGCATCTCAACCCCCGCTCGGGGCGCTGGCTCCCGGACCACTCCCACCTCCAGCACCACGTCGGGTCGGCGATCGCGTACAACGTGTGGCAGTACTGCGAGGCGAGCGGCGACGCCGAGTTCCTGCACACCGAAGGCGCCGAGACGCTGCTGCAGATCGCCCGCTTCTGGGCGGACACGGCCACGTACGACGAAAGCCTCGGACGCCACCGGATCAAGGGCGTGGTCGGCCCCGACGAGTACCACGAGGCATATCCCGCAGCGACCTGGCCAGGCCTCGTCGACAACGCGTACACCAACGTCACAGCCGTGTGGGTGCTCACCCGCACCCTGGACGTGCTGCGGACCCTGCCCGAACCACGCCGCCGCGAACTCGTCGAACTGACCGGACTCGACGACGGCGAGCTCGAGCGGTGGGAGGAGGTGTCCCGCACCCTCCACGTGCCCTTCCACAGCGGCGTCATCAGCCAGTTCGAAGGCTACGGCGACCTCCTCGAACTCGACTGGGACGGCTATCGGAAGCGGTACGGCGACATCCGGCGCCTGGACCGGATCCTGGAGGCGGAGGGCGACACGGTCAACCGCTACCAGGCATCCAAGCAGGCCGACGTACTCATGCTCGGCTACCTCTTCTCACCCGCCGAACTCCAGGGCCTCTTCCGCCGGTTGGGCTACCGGCTCGACGAGGACACCTGGCGGCGCACCGTCGACTACTACCTGCACCGCACCAGCCACGGCTCCACCCTCAGCGGCCTGGTGCACGGCTGGGTCCTGGCCCGGGCCCGGCGCGCCGAGGCGTGGAGGTTCTGCCTGGACGCCCTCCGCGGCGACATCGCCGACCTTCAGGGCGGCACGACGGGGGAGGGCATTCACCTCGGTGCCATGGCCGGCACCCTCGATCTCGTCCAGCGTGGGCTGACCGGACTGGAGACCCGCGCGGGCGCGCTGTGGCTCGATCCGGTGCCGCTGCCGGAGGTGTCGTCGTACGGGTTCTCCATCCAGTACCAGGGTCATTGGGGCGTACACCTGCGCCTGGAGCACGGGCGGCTGGAGATCAGGGTGCCCTCGTCCGACCGTTCACCGATCGACATCCGGCTGCCCGACCGCGCGATCAGCGTCGCGCCGGGGGAGACGTGCCATCTGGTGCTCCTGGACTGACCGTCAGCGAGATGGTGGCGGTGGTGGCGGACACGCCACCACAGTCACACTTGTCGGACGAAAGGAAAGAGTTCAGTCCCCGTGGCCCTGACCTGGGCACTGAACTCTTCTCTGCATGGAAGGAAGTAGCGACCCTCGCGCGGAACAGTTCAGTGCGCAGACCACGATCGCGCCGGGCCGCCCACGGCACCAGCGGCTCTCGGCGTCGATGGACGGGGCAGACGGCTGCGATGCCCAGGCGCCACCACACCGGCCATACCGCACTCTGTGAAAGGCAATGTGGGCAGGCGCGGCTGTCGTAGGCCAGGAACCACTGGTGGCGAGTCAGGCGGGGCAGGGTTGTAACGTCGTTTAGTACTCCAGCCGTAGATCGTGATGTCGATGGTGAGTGGCGCCTCTCCGCCTACCCGAGTTCACCGAGACGGAGGGCGTCCCTTATCTCGCTGAGCTTCGCGGTTGTCGCCGGGGTCCGTTCCTTCGCCTGTTCGCCGAGACGGAGGGCGTCCTCAATCTCGCTGAGCTTCGCGGAGGACAGGACGCCCGCCCGCTCGATCAGGTCGTCCTGGGACACGGTGGTCAGCCACGTGCAGGGGGTAAAGCCCGGGCGCGGGAACGCGAATCGCAGCACGCCTTCAAAGGGCAGTCCTTCCATGGCACCTACTTGCACTTCGACGCCCAGACCGCTGATGTCGACGCCCGCAGGAGTGACGACCTGCATCGCCCGGATCCTGGACGCGTCGTCTGCCGCCAGCAGTACGACCAGCCGCCGCTCGTCGAACTCCACCCACCAGACTTCGCCACGTTGCACATGTCCTCCTGACTCAGGACGGCAGGCGGAACTGCGCGACCTTAACGCGTTGTGGAGACGGGTGCGGCCACCGTTGATCATCGTGAGTTGTGTGGACTGACGAAGAGACGGTGGCCGCAGGTCACAGCATAGAACCCACCCGTTGGCGGGACGCGTTCGAGGGCCTGATGGGTCTGATGGGCCGGATCGCGGGGCGCTTCGCCCGGGTCGAACCCCGGCGCAGGGCGGCGCGGTTGGTGCTCGGTCTATTGGCCGACCTGCCACGCAAGAACTGCTGGACCATCGCCGAGTGGGCTGGCGAGACCACTCCGGACGGCATGCAGCACCTGTTGGGCAGGGCCAAGTGGGATGCCGATCAGGTCCGCGACGACGTGTGCGGCTACGTGGTGGAGCACCTGCACGACGACCGGGCGGTGTTGGTCGTCGACGAGACCGGCGATGTGAAGAAGGGCACCGGCACGGTCGGCGTCCAGCGCCAATACACCGGTACTGCCGGCCGGATCGAGAACTCCCAAGTGGCCGTCTACCTGGTTTACGCAGGCAAGCGCGGCCACGCCGCAGTGGACCGGGAACTCTACGTTCCGCGCTCCTGGACCTCCGCCCCCGACCGCTGCCGCGCCGCGGGCCTTGCCGAGGAAACCACCTTCGCCACCAAGCCGGAGCTGGCCACTCGTATGGTCGCCCGGTTCCTGGACGCCGGCCACCAGGTCGCATGGGTTGCCGGCGACGAGGTCTACGGCGGCAACCCGAAGCTGCGAACCGCGCTGGAGGAACGCGGCACCGGCTACGTCCTCGCGGTGGCCTGCTCGCACGACGTCACCACCGGTGCGGGGAAGTTCCGTGCGGACATCTTGGCCAAGAAGGTGCCCAAGCGGGCCTGGCAGAAGCTCTCCGCAGGGGCCGGGGCCAAGGGCCACCGCGTCTACAACTGGGCAGTCCTCGACCTCCCCGACCCCCGCCCCGGGAGTCGTCAGCTACTGATCCGCCGTAACCGCAGCACCGGCGAACTCGCCTACTACCGCTGCTACTCGCCCGCGTCCGTGCCGCTGACCGTGCTGGTCAAAGTCGCCGGATCAAGATGGCGGGTGGAGGAGTTCTTCCAGTCGGGCAAGGGCCTGGCCGCACTCGACGAGCACCAGGTCCGCCGCTATACCTCCTGGACCCGCTGGGTCACCCTCGCCATGCTCGCGCACGCTTTCCTCGCCGTTGTACGCGCAGACGAGCACTCCCGCCCCGCACCCGATGCCCTCATTCCGCTCACCTGCAACGAGATCCAGCGCCTGTTCATCACCCTCGTCGTCCGACCCGTCCACGACACAGCCCACCGGCTCGGTTGGTCGAACTGGCGACGCCGCCACCAGGCCCGATCCCAAGCCAGCCACTACCGACGACAAGCCACTCAGGAATGAAGATCACGAACTACGGCTGGAGTACTAGGTGCAAACGCCATGTTGCGCGAGTGTTGACACCCCGTGGCGCGAGGATCGAGTATCTCGCCTACGAACACCCGATTGAATCGATTCATTTCGCTTGGGTGCCGTTCAGCGCCGGATGCCGCCCCCTTCACGCTGCACTCCGCACAGCGAAAGTAGGAGTCCACGATGAACCATGTATCGCGCCGGTCCGCCCTGCGCTCGGCCATAGCCGTGGCTCTCACACCCACTTTTGGCTCCCTTGCCCTTCCGGGGCTCGCGTCCACGGCGTCCGCAGCGGTTTCCTGGTCGGCGAGGTGGATCTGGGCGCCGTCCAGTGCGACGAACCAGTGGGTGGCGTTTCGTAGATCGTTCACTTTGGGTTCGGCTCCGTCGAAGGCGGTCACGCAGATCGCCGCGGACTCGAAGTACTGGCTGTGGGTGAACGGCACGCTGGTGGTGTTCGAGGGTGGGCTCAAGCGGGGCCCCAACCGTACGGACACCTACTACGACGAGATCGACCTCGCCCCGTACCTGCAGGCCGGTGGCAACACGGTCGCGCTGCTGGTGTGGTACTTCGGCAAGCAGGGCTTCTCGCACAGCAGCAGCGGCAAGGGCGGGCTGCTGTTCCAGGCCGACATCACGACCGGCTCCACTGTGACCCGGCTCGTCAGCGACACCAGTTGGAAGCACATCGTGCACCCGGGCTACTCGAACAACACGAGCGGAACGCAGGTCAACTTCCGGCTGCCGGAGTCGAACGTCTACTACGACGCCCGCAACGCCACGGGTATGGCCGGCTGGCAGTCCTCCGGGTTCGACGACAGTGGCTGGACGGCACCGACCGACTTCGGCGCCACGGGTGCGGCACCTTGGAACGCCCTGGTCGAGCGGCCGGTCCCGCAGTTCCGCTACTCCGGTCTGAGGTCCTACACCAACGCCGCGTCCCTGCCGAGCACCGGGCGGGGTGCCACCGCGATCTCGGGCACCCTGCCGTCCAACCTCCAAGTGACCCCGTACCTGAAGGTGGACGCCCCGGCCGGGGCGGTGATCGGCATCCAGACCGACCACTACGACGACGGAGCGGGCCTGGTGGGCATCGAGCCCGGAACGCAGTACAACATGCGCGCCACCTACGTCTGCTCCGGCGGAGTTCAGGAGTTCGAGTCGCTGGCCTGGATGAGCGGGACGGCCGTGCGGTACACGATCCCGGCGGGCGTGACGATCCTGGAGCTGAAGTACCGCGAGTCCGGCTACGACACCGACTTCGCCGGGTCCTTCAGCAGTAGTGACGCCTTTCTCGACACCCTGTGGACCAAGGCCGCCCGCACCATGTACGTCAACATGCGGGACAACTACATGGACTGCCCCACCCGCGAGCGGGCCCAGTGGTGGGGTGATGTGGTCAACCAGCTGAAGGAAGGCTTCTACACCTTCGACACCCGCTCCCACGCGCTGGGCAAGAAGGCCATCGCCCAGCTGACCTCCTGGCAGGAGTCCGGCGGGGTGCTGTACTCCCCGATCCCCACGACCATCTGGACCAACGAACTGCCCGTCCAGATGCTCGCCTCGGTGTGGTCGTTCTGGACGTATTACCTCTACACCGGCAACGCGGACGCCGTCACCGGCGCCTATCCGGCGGTGAAGAAGTACCTGAACCTGTGGAGCCTGGACGCCGACGGCCTGGTCAACCACCGCGCCGGGGACTGGGACTGGGAGGACTGGGGCTCCGACATCGACGCCCGCGTCCTGGACAACTCCTGGTACTACCTGGCCCTCGACACCGCCGCAAAGCTCGCCGACCTCAGCGGCAACAGCGCCGATGTCGCCGGATGGAAGGCCCAGCGCGACAGCATCAAGGCCAACTTCGACCGCGTCCTGTGGAACTCCGCGCGCAACGAGTACCGCTCACCCGGCTATACCCGCGACACCGACGACCGCGCCCATGGCCTCGCCGTCGTCGCGGGCCTGGCCCCCGCCTCCCGGTACAGGGCGATCACCGAGGTGCTGCGCACCCATCTCAACGCCAGCCCCTACATGGAGTTCTACGTCCTGGAGGCCTTGTATCTGATGGGCGCGGCCACGGTCGCCGAGGAGCGGATGCGCAACCGCTTCGCCGCCCAGGTCGCCGACCCCGCCTGCTACACGCTGTGGGAGGTGTGGGACAAGGCGGCCGGCACCGACAACCACGCCTGGAACGGCGGCCCGTTGTACGCGCTCTCCGCCTACGCCGCCGGTGTCCGCCCGACCAAGCCGGGCTGGCAGACATACGAGGTGATCCCGCAGACCGGCACCCTCGCAAAGATCAACACCGTGACGTCCACCGTCAAGGGTGACATCCGCCTGGGCATCACCCGCGACGGAACAAAGGTGACGCTGACCCTCACTTCCCCGAGCGGAACGACTGCGCGAGTGGGCGTGCCCACCTACGGCGGAGCGCAGCCGGTCATCAAGGCGAACGACACCACCGTCTTCACCGGCGGTTCGTCGACCGGCGGCGTCAGCGGACTGACCTACGACGGCAAGGACTCCTCGTACGTGTACTGGGTCGTCCAGCCCGGCACATGGACCTTCACGGCGACCGGCGTGGGCCGTCTCGACAACCTCGCCCTGGGCCGGCCGGTCACCGGCAACAACAGCCTGGAGAACAGCAACTGGGGCCGCGGCCGCCTGACGGACGGCACGCTCACCAGCGTGACCGGCGCCAAGGGCTACACCAGTAACGACTTCACCTCCGCCGACATCAGTGCCACCCCTGTCTGGGTGGAGGTCGATCTCGGCACCGACACCGACCTCGACGCCGTACGCCTCTTCCCCCGCACCGACACTCCCGCCGCCGGCGGCGGCACGGCGGGCTTCCCCGTCGACTTCACCATCCAGACCCGGCCCGACGGATCCAGCACCTACACCACCGTCCGCACCGTCACCGGACAGGCGAACCCCGACGGGCTGGTGCAGACATACGGCTTCAGAACCAGCACCGCCCGCTACGTCCGCCTGCAGGCCACGCGCCTCGGTACACCCGCCTCCGATGAGACCACCAAGTACCGTCTCCAGTTGGCCGAGCTCACCATCCCCACCGCCGGGACCACCGTCACCGCCAACTGCACGTTGGAGAACGGCGACTGGGGAAAGACCCGGGTCCTGGACGGCACCACCGCCAGCGTGACCGGCGCCAAGGGCTTCACCAGCATCGACTTCGCCTCCGCCGACGTCAGTGACACCCCCGTGTGGATCGAGATCGACCTCGGCGCCGATCGGGCCATCGGCTCCGTAACCCTCCACCCGCGCACCGATGCCGGCGGGGCCGGCGGCGGCTCGGCGGGTTTCCCCGTCGACTTCACCTTCCAGACCCGCACCGACGGCGGCACCACGTACACCACGGCCCGCACCGTCACCGGTGAGCCAAACCCGAACGGAGCCGCCCAGACCTACGCCCTCACCTCCGCCAACGCCCGCTACCTGCGCCTGCGCGCAACCAGGCTCGGCAGGCCCGCCTCCGACGAGACTGGCAAGTACCGCCTGCAGTTGGCGGAGATCCGCATCAGGTAACACGCCTTCCCCGCTAGGCCTGACCGTGCCCGCTCCGCACCGCACGGCGGGAGTGTCATGAATCAGATGTGAGCCTCCACGTAGGTGTCCACCTGATAAGAACGACGACGGATCACCTGATCGGGACGGGTAGCGGCGTGTCGCTTGCCGGTGTCGCCGAGGGCGTCGAGGGTGCGGACGTGAAATCGATGCCGGTATCCGCGAATGGGCAGTCCAGCGAGCTGCTGGAAGAACTGGCCGCGCTGGCGGCCGAAAGGACCGCCGAGGACGGACTGAGGCTGATGGGGCGAGGGCGGGGTCCTGCAGCGCCTGATGCAGGCCGCCCTCGAGGCGAGACGGACCTACACCTGGCCGCGGAGGCCGGGTCGGCGGGCGTGGGTCGCGCTCGGGTGGCAACACACGCAACGGCTAGGCCGACGATTATGAGGGCGCACATGCCGAAGGAGTGGACGGTCAGCCTCGCGAGGCCAACGAACAGCTCCAGGACGCGGGTGGGAGCGCTCGATGTCGTGGCTCTCACACACCCGAGCCGTGCACGGTCAGGCTGGTGGCCTCGGCGGGTGGCTGGCCCCGTGACCGGTGTCTCGCGCTGTCCAGGTCCGTGAAGGCATAGCCGGTGGTCGCGGTAGTCACCAGGCGTCCGCCGCATCGATGAGCGTGACCGTGCGCCGTCCAGCAGTTGGCCCGCGGCACCGGCGCTCGGAGCGCGAGGAGCTGGGCCTCGGCGTACTCGTATCCCTGCGATTCGCGGGTTCCCGGATATGTTCCCACTTCAACCCGCGCGCGAGCGGCGACATTTGTAGGCTCGGCGCGCGAGTTCGCCGCTTAGGCAGTCAGGCAATTTGTGCGCTCGTCCACGTGTCGGCGTGTTTCGGCGCCGGGGTCCGAGATGCTGGCCTCGGGACGTCGGCGCCGGGCACATCACAGCCGCCGCGGCGTCGGCGCCGCCTTCGCGGTCGCGGCCCTGGCGGAGTGCCGTGCGCGCTGTGTAGACGTTCGATCTGGCTCGGTCAGCGGGTGGCGTGAGCCGCCAAAGCCTGTTCCACGTAGGACAGTTCCATTGTGTGCTCGGCCGTCTTCCAATAGAGGTCGAGGATTCCGGGCTGCGGTGTTACGAACGAGGACGGCGCCCATGCCCCGTCGGGACGCTGCCGTCGTACGAACCACTCGCCCATCCTCGCCACCCATGGGAGATGTCCACCGTCCGGGTCGGCGGAGAGCATGGCGGCAGCGCCCCAGCCGAACTTGCAGATCTGCACCGACGTCGGGTCGTCGTACTGCTCCTCGGTGCCGCTGGCCCTAAGGGCGAGGTACTCGCGGCCGAGTTGGAGCGCGGACGGGTCGCTGTTCTGCTGTGCATATCCGGCGAGGAATGCGGCGGCGATGCCGGGGTGGAAGTACGCCTGCCGGGGGGACTGGAAGTCGACCACTCGGAGGAAGGCCGTCTCCGGCGGGAAGTCGGTGACCAGGGTGTCGCCGCAACGGCCGGTGAAAAGACGCTTGGGCAGTTCGGGTTGCTCGGCGAGGTTGCGCTTGAGCCACCGGTGGACGCCGCCAGCCGTGTGACGGTCGCCGGTGACCAGCGCGGAGAAACCCAGCTGGGCGGTCTTGAGGTTGTCCTCCAGCGGATCCTGCGCGAAGTCGCGCAGGTCGTAGGCTCCGCCGGTATCGGGGTTCTGGAAGCGACGAAGTGTGGTGTCGATCGCGGTCGCGGTGTCGTAGCGGGCGAGCAGCCAGGCGCAGATCGCCAGGGCGGACAGGTGGTAGACCGGGCTGCTGCCGCCGGGGACGTCGTGCGGGCCGGGGCGGAGGTCGCCTTCGTCGGTGAGGGCCTCGCGTTCCACCCAGCCCATCATCGCCGCGGCGGCCTCCGGGGCTCCGCCGACGCACAGCGCCCAGGGGACGCGCCACCACAAGTTGGCCGTCTCGGCGCCTTCGGGGCGGCCGTCGTCGGCGATGCGGTCCCGCAGCCAGGTCACCCCTTTGGCCCGTGCCTGGCTGATCCGGGCCAGCAGGTCGGGGGTGGTGTCGGTCGGCCAGGGCGCGGGGTCCTTCTCTGACGTGAGCGTGGTCATGGTGTCTTCTCCACGGTGGTTGCGGGGGAGGGAGCACGGTCAGGTCGTGGAACGGTTCTCGGCTCGGCAGACCTCGTCGACCAGTTCGGACCCCTGAGCCGTCCGCCGGAGTTGGGTGCCGAGGTAGTGGCCGGCGGGACCACGGATCGGCGCGGCGCAGGTCGGACGAGAGGGATGCGGGCAAGATCCTCGGGTGAAGGTCTCCCAGTCGGAGCCGATGCGCTGCACCTCCTCCCCGGAGGCGACCACCCAGTACCCGTCGTGGCGTTCGGTCCGGGCGATCGGGTTGCCGATCGAGTGGAAGCGAGCGGCGAGTTCCTTCCAGGTGTCGCGACAGGCGGGTGAGTTCGTGATCGAACTCGATGATCGGCCTGCCGGTAGCCGACCGTCGGACGAGGTCGTCGGTGGCAGTTATGCCGCACGGGCCGTTCGGTACTGGGACGTCATCGGGAGGTGACGGCTGAGGCCTTGTTGATCACTTCGTCGAGGATCGCGACGATGGCGTCGCCGAACCCGATCGGGTCGTCGCAGGGGGCGAAGTGCCCGAGCCCTTCGGCCTTGACGAACTTGGCGCCCAGGATGAACTTCTCGACGGCCGGGCCGCCGTTCACGTCGTCGTCGCTGGCGGGGTCGTACTCGCCGGTGATGACGTAGACGGGCTTCGCCTGGGCGTCGATCTTGTGCAGGGGGATGGGGCCGTGGCCTTCGCCGAAGCTCTGCGTGTGCGGTACCCGGACCTCGACGAGTTGGACGCCAAGGTGTGGAGCTCCACGACAATGGCCCTGGTCCGTCTCTTCCAGCGCAACGCCACCGCTGCGGGGCTCAGCTACGCGGACGCCGCTCAGGATGTCTTCGATCGGCTCGGCACCCTGACGCAGGCCTCCTCGGTGCGTCAGGGCGCCGCTGGTTCGAACCGGTCGGGCAACGCTGGCTACTGATTCTCACCGGCATTGTTAACTGGTACCGGTGACAGGCGGTGAGGGTTTCAGGCGAGTGCGATCACGGCCGCCGGTGCCGTGACCTCGAAGGTACGAGGCGTCCGATGGACGGGCCGGGGGTCGGCCACACGAGCGAGCGGGACCCCTGCAGACGACTCGGGCCGAACCGGTCACCGACCTCAGTTCAACGGCCCCGCACCCGCTGCGAGTAGTCGCGGCGCGCGTGTCCTTGGCGGTCATGGCGTTGCGGCTGCGGCTGCTTCGTTGATGTCGGCCGGGGTCAGGACGCGGCGCCTCCCGCCGCTACGGGCCGTCTGGATCATGGCCCTGCCCAGCTGCACACTGGTGGTGACGTAGCGCGGCGCGATGCGCCGCAGCACCGGGTACAGCGGAGTGAGCAGCCGGTACATCAGGACGTGGACCCTGGCCTTCGCCTTGGTACCCGGCAGGGGCAGGACGAACGCCGGGCGGAACATGCGGGCCCGCGGTGACAGCTCCAGCAGGGCGTTCTCCGCCTCGCCCTTCACCCGCGCCCACATCATGCGGCTCTTGCCGGTCCTGTCGGTGCCGACGCCGGAGACGTAAGCGAAGGCGAGGCCGGGGCTGACGGCCAGCAGGGCGCGGGCGGCGGCGAGCGGGTAATCGTAGGAGACGACCCTGTAGTCGGCCTGGCTCATGCCGATGGCCGAGGTGCCCAGGCAGTAGAAGCAGGCGTCGTAGCCGGTCAGCCGGTCTTGGACGGTGGTGAAGTCGGTGAAGTCCTCGTGGCGGAGCTCGTGGAGCTTGGGGTGGGTGCGGTCGGTGGGGGTGCGGCCGACGACGAGGACGTCGGTGACCTCCTCGTCACGTAGGCAGGCTTCCAGAGCCCCCTGGCCAACCACGCCGGTGGCCCCGAAGATGATGATGCGCACGGTGATCCTGTTCTGTCATACGGCTTGGTCGGCCGGATCGCGGGTGGGCGCCTCAGACGGGGGACGTGACGTCGGTGAGCTGCTGGGACACGGCCCACAGGCGCTGCTGGAGGGCCGTGTCGTGGGACTTCTTGCTGGAGGTGACCACCTTGGGGTATCCGCGGGTTTCGCCCATGCGGTTGGGGCCGTAGTACTGGCCGCCGGTGACGGAGGGATCGGTGGCCGCCCTCAGGGTGGGCAGCGCTCCCATGGAGGCCGGCTGGCTGAACAGGGGGTTGAGCAGGTCTGCTCCCTTGCGCATCAGGCCGCTCAGGTTCTGCGAGAGTTCGGTGTCCGCGGTGCCGGGATGCGCGGCGGCGGCGATGGTGCTGTGGTGCGGGGCGAGGCGGCGCTGGAGTTCGTAGGTGAACATCAGGTTGGCCAGCTTGGACTGCCCGTAGGCGACAACCCGGTTGTAGGAGCGGTCGAACTGCAGGTCGTCGAAGTGGATGTCGGCCCGGATGCGGTGGCCGACGCTGCTGACGGTGACCACCCGGGAGCCGGGCACGGGCAGCATCAGGTCCAGCAGCAG
This sequence comes from Streptomyces sp. NPDC050619, assembly GCF_040654815.1. NCBI lineage: Bacteria > Bacillati > Actinomycetota > Actinomycetes > Kitasatosporales > Streptomycetaceae > Streptomyces > Streptomyces sp. NPDC050619. Next base: position 127,747 of record NZ_JBFAIR010000009.1, read on the forward strand.
GCCGGTGAGCGCGAAGTGCCCGAGGTGGTTGACCCCGAACTGCATGTCGAACCCGTCCTCGGTCTTCACCGGCGGCGTGTAACACACGCCCGCGTTGTTGATGAGCAGGTCGATCTTCGGGTGCGTGGTGTGCAGCTCATCGGCGGCCGCGCGTACCGACTTGAGGGAGGCGAGGTCCAGGCGCTGGAGGCTGAGCTTGGCGCCCGGGGCGCTCTCCCTGATGCGGGCGAGGGCCTGGAGGCCCTTGTCGAGGTTGCGCACGGCGAGGACGATGTGTGCGCCGTGCTCGGCCAGGGCCCGCGCGGTCTCCAGCCCGAGGCCGCTGTTGGCGCCGGTGACGACGGCGACCCTGCCGTCCTGGGCGGGGATGTCCTGTTCGGTCCACCGGTCGGTCGTGCTGGCCATGATGATCAACCTCCATAACGTGAATGGTGCTTCATGTTGTATGGTGAAGTATCATTCATCTTTCGTCAAATGATGCCGGAGGGCCGCCCTCATGACCTCACCCCGACCGCTGCGCGCCGACGCGGCGCGCAACCGCACCCGGATCATGACCGCGGCGCATCAGCAGATCACCGAGCACGGGCCCGAGGTGTCGATGGAGCAGATCGCCGCTGCCGCGGGCGTCGCGGTGGGCACCCTGTACAAGCACTTCCCGAACAAGAACGACCTGGTCGCATCCGTGGTCGCCGCCTCGTTCGAAACGCTCGCCGATGACGCCGAAGAGTGTCTGCGACGCGAGGTCCAGGGTTCACCCGCCATGGCGGAGCTCACCGGCTTCCTCAGCCGTGTGATGGACACCGTCGCCCACAACCGCGCCGTCAAAGCAGCCGCTTACGCGCTCAGCGCCGACCACACCGCCCACCCCGCCATGCAGGCCGTGGAAACCCGCGTCACCCAGGCCCTCGGCGGGCTCATCCGCAGCGCACAGGCTCAGGGCGCCCTGCGCGCCGACTTCACCCTCGACGACCTGTACCTGATGCTCTCCACCCTCCCCGCCGACCAGCCGCCCACCGCCCGCACCCGATGGCTCGCCCTTCTCCTCACCGGCCTCACCGCACGCTGACCGCCCGCGAGGCAGGAGCGCACAGCCCTGTGCGCCTCTGCGGTCCGACGACGGCGACGCGCTCCGGCAGGTGCTTCGCCAGCTCCACGGCCACTCCGGCATCCCCGTCCTGTTCGGCGGACAGGTGGAGAACACACGGCTGAGCCTGTCGCAGTTCATCGGTGTGCGGACGGCGGGTCTGCGCGGCCTCAGGGTGCGCGCCGAGGCCGGGCTGGGCGGCCGGGTTCTCACCACGGGGCGGCCGACCAAGGTGACCGACTACAGATCGGCCCGCTCGATCACGCACGACTACGACCGCCCCCGTGCTGAGGGAGGGGATCCGCTCCGTCGTAGCCGTGCCCGTCGTGGTGTCCGGTGCGGTGCGCGCGGTGCTCTACGGGGGCCAGTCGACCGCCGCTCCCCGGCGGGCGAAGTCCAGGGCGTGTTCCCGGTCCTCGGCCGGCGCCCGTGATCGCGACAACACGATCGGTGAAGGTGATCTGGGACATGGATGCTTCTGGGTCTTGGCGCCGGAGGACCGGTGTGATGGTGCTGACCTGCCGGCCGGGTTCGCTGAGCGGGTAGATCAGCGGGGATCGGTGTCCCACGCGAGGTGGAGTTCTTGGATGGTGTTGACGGGACCGGATGCTATGCGGGGCGTCGTGCCGGGCTTGATGACGAAGTCCGGGATCCGGGCTAGCCACTCCTGGAGAAACACCGTGAGTTCGAGCTTGGCGAGGAAGGAGCCAGGACACCGGTGGGGGCCGTTGCCGAAGGCCGCGTAGTGCTGCTCGGGGTGGGGCCGGGTGAAGTCGACGACGAGCGGGTTGTCGACCTGCCGCTCGTCGAGGCCGTAGAGGTGGTTGGGGACGAGGATCTGCTCCCCCTCCTTGAGTCGCATACCGTGGAACTCGGTGTCCTGCGTGATCAGCCGTGCGCTGTTGACGAGCCCGTGGCGGCGGATGAGCTCCTCGACGGCGTTGGGCACGAGGGAGGCGTCGTCGATCAGCTGCTGCCGGTGTCCCGGGTTCAGCGCGAGGAACCGTACGACGAAGCCGAGGATCGAGGCGACGGTGTCCAGACCGGCGGCCAGGACGACTTGGGACAGCGCCACGGCCGCCTCGAAGGCGATGGGCTCGCCACCGATCTTCGCCGTCACGATCTTGCTCAGGAGGTCGCTGCCCGGCTGCTCGGCCCGTGCGGCCAGGGCTCGGGCGACGTACTCGCCCAGAGCGGTGTGGCCTTCATGGTGCTCCTGCTGATCCCGCGGGCGAATGACCTTCTCCGCGAGCGGCAGGAGGTAGTCGCGGTCTTCCGGCGGAAGGTCGACGGTGCCGAGGAAGACGACGACGGGCACGATCTGGGCGAAATCGCCGACGAACTCGCACTCACCCTTGGGGCGCAGCTCCTCGACGATCGAAACGGTGGTCTCCCGCACGATCGGCTCCAGGGCCGCTACGGCCTTGGGGGAGAAAGTGGGAGACACGAGCATCCGGTACGAGCCGTGCCGTGGCGGGTCCATCTGGACGACGGATCCCTCGCGCGCGTACTCGCCTCCGATCGAGAGGCGCGCGTGCGAGAAGCGCTTGTGGTCGAGCTGGATCGCCTTGATGGCGTCGGCGCGTGTGACGACCCAGTGGCCGCCGTTGCGGGGGGTCCAGAAGATGTCGGGCAGGGTGTCCTGCGCGTTCTTCCAGGCCACGTGCAGGTCCTCGTTGATGCCTGCCGGCCGCAGGTAGTCGAAGTCGACGACGCGGTCTTCCGGTACGTGCGCGGGGATGTCCATCGTGGAGCTTGTGGTCATCGTGTCACCTCTCTCGTCAGGGTGGTCGGGCGCTGGGAGGAAAGGGCGAGTCAGGCGCCGGTCTGGGAGGCAGGGAGCCTCACGATCAGGCCGTCGGTGTCCTCGGTCACCTGGACCTGGCAGGACAGTCGGCTTGTGGGCCGGACGTCGAAGGCGGCCTCGATCATGACTTCCTCGGCCTCCTCGGGCGCAGGCAGCTTGTCGGCCCATGCCGGGTCGATGTAGACGTGACAGGTGGCGCAGTTGGCGTAACCGCCGCACTCGGCGACGATGCCGGGGACGAGGTTGTCCATCGCGGCCTGCATGACAGACGCGTCGGCGGCTGCCTCGACGGCGTGCTCGGTGCCGTCGTCCTCGATGAAGGTGATCTTGGGCATGGTGAACTCCCCTCCTCGCGTGGGTGTGTTTCATGAACAGGCGGCCCTTTTGGCCGCCTCGGCGGGCCCAGGAGCAGTCACCGCCCCGTGGGGGCGGCCGGGATCAGAGTGCGGCCTGAGCCAGGGGGATCTCGCAGTCGGCCAGTCGCTCGGGGTCGACGGGACGGCCACTGGTGACGAGCTGCCGCGCGGTGGCGAAGTCGCCCGGTCGGCTGATGACGTCGGCGGCGACAACCCTGTCGCCCGTGAGGTAGAAGGCAGACAACGTCGTGCCCGTACCACTGCGGGTGATACACCGGTCGTGGCCGGCTGACAGGCCCACCATCTGGAGCTTCAGGTCGTACTGTTCCGACCAGAACCACGGCGTCGCCGTGGACGCCTGTGGCTGGCCGAGGATGGTCGCCGCGGCGACCTTGGCGTGCTCGATGGCATTGGGCGCCGACTCCAGTCGGATGCGCCTGCCGGCGTAGGCGCTGGGCTGGTTGGCACAGTCGCCGATGGCGAGGATGTCCGCGTCGCTCGTACGTGCGAACTCGTCGACGACGATGCCGTTGTCGACCTGCAGACCTGCTGCGGAAGCCAGGCCGGTGTTCGGCTCCATGCCGATCCCGACGAGTACGAGGTCGGCGTCGAGCCGGTCCATGACCCCGGAGACCGACACCTCCACCCCGGTCACCCGGCGTCCTGACGCGTCCACGGCCACGTCGGTCACCGTGGCAGCGAGTCGGAAGCGGACACCGTGGGAGCGGTGAACGTCCTCAAGGAAGTCGCTCACCTCCGGCCCGGTCACGCGCGCCAGGAGTCGCTCAGCCGCCTCGACGACGGTGACGTCGAGGCCAAGCTGTGTGGCCACCGCAGCGATCTCCAGGCCGACGTAGCCACCGCCGATGAGGACGAGCTTGCGGCCCGGGACGAACTGCGGACGCAGCGCGTCGACGTCGTCGATCCGGCGCAGCGTGAAGAGGTTGTCGAGCCGGTCCATGTCCACGCCTGGCAGCGTCAGGCGCCGCGCGCGGCCTCCTGTCGCCAGGACGAGTCTGTCGTACGGCAGGCGGCTGCCGTCGCTGACGACGAGTTCTTTCACCGCCCGGTCGATCGCTTCCACCCATGTGCCCAGCCGCAGTGCGATGTTGAAGCGTTCGTACGTCGCGGCAGGCTTGAGGTAAAGCTGTTGCCGGGAGAGTTTTCCGAGGAGGAAGCCCTTCGAGAGTGGCGGGCGCTGGTACGGCGGGCTCAGCTCGTCTCCGACGAGGGTGATGCCGCCGCTCCAGCCGCGCTGGCGCAACGTCGTCGCGAGTTCACTGCCGGCCTGTCCGGCCCCGACCACAACTAAGTTTTCTGGCATGGTTCGGCGTTCCTTCCATCGTGAACCTCCCTGGAAACAGAGCAAGGTGGAGTCGAGCCCGGCGACGCCGTTGCCGGCACTGGCCGATCGGGATTCGGTTCAGAGCGACTGGGTTTTGGCGCGAATCTCGTCGAGAGACTTGACTACGCCCCTGAGTTCTTCGGCCGGCATGTCACCGACCAGCTCCGTCATCAGCTGCTCGACGATGATCTTGGCTGCGGCGTGGACGCGACGGCCTTCATCGGTCAGGACCAGGCCTCTCTTGCGCCGGTCGTCCGGGTCGGCAACCCGTTCGAGTAGTCCTCGCTTCTCGAGCGAGTCGATCTGCCGCAGCACGACGGTCTTCTCCCTGGCGAGCTCGGCGGCGAGCTGAGCCTGGGTGATCAGGTCGGTGTGCTCTGCGAGGGCTTGGAGCACCGCGAACTGATCCGGCGTCAAATCCAGACCGCCGGCCCCGAAGAGTGCGCGTGTCTTTCTCGTCAACTCGGCCACGAGCCGCATCAGCGCCGGGACGAGTTCCACAACATGGGCGCTATTGTCAATCATTGAGATCCTCACTCAGTGACAATGTCAACCATATTGCGAGTGCCGGGTTGCTGTCAACCTGCGGTCGGATGGGTGCGGACAGGGTGGGGGCCGGAGGGTTGCGAACGGCTCTGGTGGGTGCCCGGGGCGAGGCTGGGAAGTGCGCCGTTTCCGTGCCCTCGCGTGCATCGACTGCCGGTGAACGCTCCCTGAGAACGGGGCAGGCCACCGTGCAACTGTCCTTGGTGAACTGCCAGTTCGGTCCAAGGGGGTGCCCGGTGGCCTTGTCCCGGCATGACCTACTTCGCTTGCTTGAGTCACTACGTTCGGCAGACGGTCTTGAACTCGTCCGCGAGGTCGCTGATCGGCTGCTGCAGGAACTGATCGAGGCCGAGGCCACCGCCCGTATCGGTGCGGAGCGGGGCGAGAGGACCGACAGCCGCACCACCTGGCGCAACGGGCACCGGGAGAAGACCGTGACCACGCTGGCCGGCGACCTGGAGCTCGCGATCCCGAAACTGCGGGCCGGCAGTTTCTTCCCGAGCCTGCTCGAGCACGGCGCCGGATCGACCAGGCCCTCTACGCGGTCGTCATGGAGGCATACGTCCACGGCGTCTCCACCCGCTCGGTCGACGACCTGGTCAAAGCCCTCGGCTCGGACACCGGCATACCGAAGAGCGAGGTCTCCCGGATCTGCGCGGACCTCGACGAACAACTCGATGCGTTCCGCACCCGCCCGCTGGATCACATCCGCTTCCCCTATGTCTCTCTCGATGCCACCTACGCGTTCGACGACCAGATCCCTGGTCGCGGGTGCGGGAAGGCGCATGATGCGCTCGATGACTTGACTGCGCAGGTGCATCGGTGGCGTCCTTCGTCGGCCTATTGGTTGTGGTTGCCGTGGTGCCGGTGCTCGGCGAGCAGTCCAGGCAGCCTGTGGAGAGGCGCTGGTCGAGCAGTTGCGCCTCGACGGCACTCAGAAGCTGTACCTCGACGTGGAGCCGGATGTCCTCGTCGTAGGCGGGCGAAGAGCCAGCCGGTGCGGAGGCGGCAGGGTGCCGGTCACGTCGGCCGTCAGCTCCGGTGGGTGCAGGCTCGTCGGACTGGTCACCTGCGGGCCGCTCCGGTGCTGTCGGTCCAGCACGGAGATGCGGGTACGCAGAGTGTGTGTGCTGTTGAGTGGCACGGCGACGCCCAGGCGCGGCACATATGCCGGGTCTCACCGAGCGAGGACTGCGCGCAGGCCGACCCTCTCATTTTGGTCGGCCGGCTCGCGGGTGGGCGCCTCAGGCGGGGTACGTGACGTCGGTGAGCTGTTCGGACACGGCCCACAGGCGCTGCTGGACGGCCGTGTCGTGTGACTTCTTGCTGGAGGCGACCACCTTGGGGTATCCGCGGGTTCCGCCCATGCCTCTGGGGCCGTAGAACTGGCCGCCGGTGACGGCGGGATCGGTGGCCGCCCTCAGGCTGGGCAGCGCCCCCATGGAGGCCGACTGGGTGACCAGAGGCTGGACCAGTTCGGCTCCCTTGCGCGCCAGGCCGCTCATGTTCTGATTGAGTTCGGTATCCGACGCGCCGGGATGCGCGGCGGCGGCGATGGTGGTGCGGTGCGGGGCGAGGCGGCGCTGGAGCTCGTAGGTGAACATCAGGTTGGCCAGCTTGGCCTGCCCGTAGGCGGCAACCCGGTTGTAGGAGCGGTCGAACTGCAGGTCGTCGAAGTGGATGTCGGCCCGGATGCGGTGGCCGACGCTGCTGACGGTGACCACCCGGGAGCCGGGCACGGGCAGCATCAGGTCCAGCAGCAGGCCGGTGAGCGCGAAGTGCCCGAGGTGGTTGACCCCGAACTGCATGTCGAACCCGTCCTCGGTCTTCTGCCGGGGGGTGTACATCACGCCCGCGTTGTTGATGAGCAGGTCGATCTTCGGGTGCGCGGCGTGCAGCTCATCGGCGGCCTCGCGTACCGATTTGAGGCTGGCGAGGTCCAGGCGCTGAAGGCTGAGCTTGGCGCCCGGGGCGCTTTCCCTGATGCGGGCGAGGGCCTGGTGGCCCTTGCCGGGGTTGCGCACGGCGAGGACGACGTGCGCGCCGTGCTCGGCCAGGGCCCGCGCGGTCTCCAGCCCGAGTCCGCTGTTGGCGCCGGTGACGACGGCGACCCTGCCGTCCTGGGCGGGGATGTCCTGTTCGGTCCACCGGTTGCTCCTGCTGGCCATGATGATCAACCTCCATAACGTGAATGTGGCTTCACCTAGTAGAGTGAAGCACCATTCACCTTTCGTCAAATGGTCGCCTCGGCCTGGGCTCTCACATCTGCTGGGGCCCTCCGGAAGCGCGGTGCCATGCGGATGGCGCCGTCGAGGCGGATGACCTCGCCGTTGAGCACGGCGATGCGCTGGGCGGCGAGCCGGAAGACGTTGAACCGACGAGGTTGACTCCGACCACCCGGGCGGAGGCGTCCAGGTCCAGTGGTCCGCTGCGGGAGAGCATGCGGCCCGGCGTCGCGACGCCCGCGCAGCTGACCGCGACGATGAGACCCGGCCAATTGATGCCGATGAGCGCCATCGGCACGGTGCGCTCTCGAGGAGTGGACGCGCCGCCGGGCCATCTGTTCACACTCGGGATCCTGCGACCAAAAGGCCGCCCGTGTCGCCTGTGCGGTGGCATTGGAGCCTACGAACGAAACCGCCGGGACGTGCGGGTCGTCGACGAGCTGCTCGGCGGTTTGCTGCCGCCTGCGGCCGATGGTCAACATTCCCTCGGGGCAGACCCGCACGCTGGAAGAACTCCATGACCTTCACCGGCGCCGGCGCGGCGACGGGGTTCTGCTCACTGGGCTGCCAATCGAGTGCCGCACCTGCGCCCTCTTTGCTGCGGCTTTCGAGTCGCTCGCCAGGTTCAGCAAGCTTGTTCGCCGTCTGCCCGCCGCCCTGCAGTCAGGCCTGCTGCTGGCCGACCTGCCCACTCGCCGGCCTGCGGGCGTCGCCTCATCTCGCATCTCCTGCACCGCAACGGTCCAGCTCGCCCGGCTCACGACCGCCGGCGCAGCGAGTGGGCAGGTCGGGGGGTGGCCGTCCAACTGGCGAGCAGTTTGAGTCGTTCTTCGTCCGGGGTGCCCGGCTGGGCGGTGTAGATGGTCAGCGAGTGCGCCTCGCGGGCGGAGATCGGCAGGTCCAGTGGCTGGTAGGTGAGTTCCAGAGGGCCTGCGTCAGGGTGGTGGAAGTGTTTGACGCCGCCGTGGTGGATGCGCACGTTGTGGGCGGCCCACCGGGTGCGGAATTCGGTGCTGACGGTGGACAGCTCACCGACGAGTTCGCGCAGTGCCTTGTCGTGGGGGTATCGGCCGGCTTCGGCGCGCAACAGTGCGACGGTGGTGTTCGCGGCGCGGTCCCAGTCGTCGACGAAGTCGTGGGAGGCGTCGTCGAGGAAGTAGTAGCGGGCGAAGTTGGGGCGATGGCGCTCGCCGGTGGTGCGACTGTCGAACATCGGTGCGAACAGGGCGCGGGCGAGAGCGTTGGTGGCCACGATGTCCAGGCGACCGTTGCTGACGAATGCCGCGGACAGCGTCATGGAGTCGAGCAGCCACTGGACGCGGGGCGGGACGTCGACGGCCTTGTGGCGGCTCCGGTTCGCAGGGCTGGGATGAGCAGCCTTGGCCAGGTCGAACAGGTAGATGCGTTCGTCCTCGCTCAGCTGCAGGGTGCGGGCCACGGCGTCGAGGACATCCTCGGACACGCCGCTGATGTGGCCTTTCTCCAGCCGTGTGTACCACTCGGTGCTCACCCCGGCGAGGACGGCGACCTCCTCGCGGCGCAGCCCGGGCACGCGACGCCGGCCGCTGGTGGGCAGGCCAACCTGTTCGGGGGTGAGCTGGGCGCGTCGGCGGGCGAGGAAGTCACGGATGTCGGCGCGGTTGTCGGAGCGGCTTTCCATGCTTCCCACGCTACGGCCCGCAACCGGGGCAAAGGGGGTTGAGCTTGTACCCCCCATAAATGCAGCCTCCCGCGCGGGCGACAGGAGCGGTTTCGTGGGATGCGCACCCCGATCTCGATCGCTGCGGAGATGATGCATGACCCTGCGAGGAGGAGCCCTCCACGCCCCCGCCGATGGCCGCACCGGTGACCGCGAGCGTCCGCCCGCCCGGCTTCCGCTCGTCGTGTACGTGCTGGCCCTGGGCACGTTCCTGATGGGCACGACCGAGTTCGTGGTGGCGGGCCTGCTGCCGGAGATAGCGGGCGATGTGCAGGTCAGTGTGGCCCGGGCCGGGCTGCTGATCACGGTGTTCGCGGTCGGGATGATCGTCGGCGCGCCGCTGATGGCGATGCTGACGCTACGGCTGCCCCAGCGGCTGACGCTGATCCTCGCCCTGGGCGTCTTCGCGGCCGGACACGTCATCGTCGCGCTCGGTTCCAGCTTCACGCTGCTGCTGGCCGCGCGGTTCTTGACCGCGCTGGCGACCGGGGCGTTCTGGGCGGTGGCCAACGTGGTGGCCGCCCGTGCGGCCGGTCCCGCCGCGAGCTCCCGTGCTCTGGGCGTCGTGGGCGCCGGCGCGATGCTCGCCAACGTCGTCGGCGTGCCGCTCGGCGCTTTCGCCGGGCAGCTCCTGGGCTGGCGGGGACCGTTCTGGGCCCTGGCCGTCTTCGGGGCGACGGCCATGGTGCTCATCGCCCGCCAGGTTCCGCGCGACACCGACGGCGGCCAGGCGATCTCCGTGCGCTCCGAGCTGTCGGCTCTGCGCTCGGGGCGCCTGTGGCTGGCACTGGCGGCCTGCACGACCACGACCGGCGGCGTGCTGTCGACGTACACCTATATCTCGCCGTTGCTGACCGACCGGGCCGGTCTGGCCGCCACCCTGGTGCCGCTGGTGCTGGTCGGCTTCGGCGTCGGCGCCCTGGCAGGGTTCCTGGTGGGAGGCCGCCTGGGGGACCGCCGTCCGCACACGATCACGATCGTGGCCCCCGCGGTGACCACGGCCCTGCTGCTGGCGATCTGCCTGCTGTCCACCCACGCCGTGCCGACGGTCGCGCTGATCGCCCTGCTGGGACTGTTCGGTCTGGGCGCGAACCCGGTCCTCATCGCCCTGGCGGTGCGCTTCGCAGGCCAGGCACCCACTCTGGGATCAGCACTGACCGTGTCGGCGTTCAATCTCGGCACCGCCATCGGCTCCTGGATCGCCGGAGTGGCCCTCGCATCCCCCTTGGGGGCCACGGGCCCCGCCGTCATCGGCACCGTCATCGCCGCATTGACCCTGGTCCCCACGATCGCCATCGCGCTCACCCAGCGCCGGCGCCCGGCGGCATGAGCCCCACAAACCGACTAACACGAAACGGCGCCCCAGGCGCCAGCACAACAGAGCAAGGAGATCCACCATGCGTGGAGTAGTGATGTACACGGCCGGTGACGTTCGGGTGGAGGAGCGCGAGGATCCGAAGATCGTCGAGCCCACCGACGCCATCGTGAAGCTGACCGCGACCTGCATCTGCGGCTCGGACCTGTGGCCGTACCGCGGCATCGAGCCCGCCGACCACCAGGTCATGGGACACGAGTACGCCGGCGTCGTCGAGGAAGTCGGCTCCGAGGTCAAGAACGTCAAGGTCGGCGACTTCGTCGTCGGGTCCTTCGTCATCTCCGACAACACCTGCGAGATCTGCCAGGCCGGGTTCCAGTCCAAGTGCGTGCACGCCGAGTTCGTCGCGCAGACGATCGGCACCCAGGCCGAGAAGGCCCGCATTCCGCACGCCGACGGCACCCTCGTCGCCACTCCGGGACAGCCCGATCCCGAGCTGATCCCCTCCCTGCTGGCCGCCTCCGACGTGCTCGGCACCGGCTGGTACGCCGCCGTCGCCGCCGAGGCCGGGCCCGGCAAGACCGTCGCGGTCGTCGGCGACGGCGCCGTCGGCCTGATGGCCGTCCTGGCCGCCAAGCAGCTCGGCGCGGAACGCATCATCGCGATGTCCCGCCACCCCGAGCGGCAGAAGCTGGCCCGCTACTACGGCGCCACCGACATCGTCGAAGAGCGCGGTGATGAAGGCGTCGCGAAAATCAAGGAACTCACGGGCGGCCTCGGAGCGCACTCGGTCATCGAGGCGGTCGGCACCCAGGAGTCCTTCATGCAGGCCGTCGGCGCCACCCGCGGCGGCGGACACCTTGGCTACGTGGGTGTGAACTACGACGTGTCCATCCCCGGCATCGAGCTGTTCTTCGCCGGCATCCACACGCTCGGCGGCCCTGCCCCGGTACGCCGGTTCCTGCCCGACCTGATCCAGCTCATCTGGGACCGCAAGATCGACCCCGGCAAGGTCTTCGACCTCACCCTGCCGCTGGAACAGGCCCCGGAGGGCTACAAGGCGATGGACGAGCGGCGCGCCACCAAGGTGATCCTCACCTTCTGATCCCGCCTCTCACACCCCTTCTCCGCCCGCTCCCCACCACGGCAGAAGACGGAGCGGGCTGAGGAGACTCGACTGCGGCGCGGCGTGGCGACTCCCCAGCCGTTCCGTTCTGTCACCCGTCATTGCGCGACATACCGCGTGCGGGCGACGGCCCCCGCGCACGGCCATCCCCTCCTGCGGCGATGGCGAGTCACCCAGCCGTGCTCCTGGGCACGGGTGGTCGGTCCACGATCGCGTCCGGCTGCCGGGCCATTCAGGGCCGCCGCCGCTCTCCGCTCCCCGAAGGGTGCGGCGGCGGCCCGCCCCATCGCACGAAGAAGCACTCCCCGGAGGCAGTCCCATGCTCAACATCGCAGACGTACTGCACCGCTGGTGCCGCGCAGCCCGTCCCTTCGCCCTGGCGACCGTCGTCGACGTCACCGGCAGTGCGCCCCTGCCTATCGGTACGTCGGTCGCGGTCGACGAAGAAGGCAACGCGGTCGGCAGCATCTCCGGCGGCTGCGTCGAAGGCGCGGTGTATGAGCTGTGTCAACAGGTGCTCTACGACCGGGGCGCCCCACAACGCGCCTGGTTCGGCTACTCCGACGACGATGCCTTCGCCGTCGGCCTGACCTGCGGCGGCGAACTGGACGTCCTCGTCCAGCGGATCGACCCCGCACAGCAGCCCCACCTGACCGCCGCCTTCGCCGAGGTCACCGAGGGCCGACCGGCCGCCGTGGCACAGATCGTGGACGGCCCTGACCACCTCATCGGCGCGACTCTCAGCATCCTCGGCGACGACGACGTCGCCCACGGGACCATGGGCAGCGGACCGGTATACCGGGCGGTGGCGGACCAGGCCCGTGCCCTGATGCGTATGGGGCGCACCGGACGCGCGGAGGCCGGCGGCGGGGGAGACGACTGTCCGGAACCGCTGTCCGTGCTGGTGCACGTCCACGCCGCCCGCCCGCGCATGCTGATCTTCGGCGCCGTCGACTTCGCCGCCGCCCTCAGCCAGGCCGGGGCCTTCCTCGGCTACCGGGTCACCGTGTGCGACGCCCGCCCCGTCTTCGCCACCACGGCCCGCTTCCCGCACGCGGACGAGGTCGTGACCGACTGGCCTCACCGCTACCTGGAACACACCGATGTGGACGAACGCACCGCCATCTGCGTCCTCACCCACGATGCCAAGTTCGACATCCCCCTACTGCGCCTGGCGCTCGGCACGTCTGCCGCCTACATCGGCGCGATGGGCTCACGGCGCACCCACCACGAGCGCCTGCACCTGCTGAGGCAGGCCGGCCTCACCGAGGACCAACTGGCCCGGCTGCGGTCCCCCATCGGCCTTGACCTCGGCGCCCGCACTCCGCAGGAGACCGCCGTCTCCATCACAGCGGAGATCATCGCCCACACCAACCTGGGCACCGGGCTGCCCCTGTCGTCGACCAGCGGCCCGATCCACCGGCCGGCCGTGAGAGAACGAGCAGCCATGAAGTGAGCCGGGCATTGAGTGCTCACCGAGGCGGCGCTCCACGCGGCGGAAGAAGTGGGTCACACCGGACAGCTACCTCACGGGTCACGTGTATGACAACACCGCCCTGAACGAGGTGACTCGTCGGCTGTCCGTGGCGCTCGACCGGCCAGCGACGGCCGCACGCTCCGGCGACTACTGCTTCCTCCGCTTCGAAGCCGCCGGCATTGGGCGCGAGTGGCTCCGCGACTTCACCCGCAAGGTCGGCCGCGTCGCACCCGGTACGCCAGTAGGCGTGCCATCTCCGAGTGGTTGTCGGCTTGGTCGCCGAGGGTCAGGGGTTCATGGCCCCAGACGGTAGTCGTGAGCCTGCTCGGGAGGGGGGTTGAGTTTATGCCCCCTATAGACACGACCTTCCTCACGCGCGGCTGAGCCGGTTTCCTGAAGCACCGCAGCTCGATCACGTTCCGTATCCCGTACTGCACGACTTCCCGCTTGAGCTGCCGCAGAGCCCTGTGCGTGGTTGATCCGTCCGTGATGTGAAGGCGTACGAATGTCTACTGAATTCCCTCAGTCCTCCGTTCCTCCCCCCGCCGGAGTCGACGAGCCCTCCTCGGCGCCCACCCGGCGCACCTTCATCGCCACCACCACCGTGGTCGGTGGTGCTGTCGTTGCGGGCGGTGTGATCGGAGGCACCTTGCTCGTCGATGACGAGGTGGCCGCCGCCGAGGCCCCGCCTGAGAGCCGGGTCTCCTTGACGGTCAACGGCACCCGGCGGACCGTGACCGTGGACAACCGCACCTCGCTGCTGGATCTGCTGCGCGAGCAGTTCGGCCTGACCGGCTCGAAGAAGGGGTGCAACGCCGGAGCTTGCGGGGCGTGCACGGTTTTGGTCGACGGGCGTCGGGTGAACTCCTGTCTGACGCTGGCGGTGCGTCTGGAGGGTGCCGAGGTCACCACGGTCGAGGGCCTGGCCGAGGGCGACGAACTGCACCCGCTCCAGCAGGCGTTCATCGACGAGGACGCCTTCCAGTGTGGCTACTGCACGCCCGGCCAGATCATGTCCGGGGTCGGCTGCATCCAGGAGGGGCACACCGGTTCGCCGGAGGAGATCCGGGAGTGGATGAGCGGCAACATCTGCCGCTGCGGCTGTTACGTGAAGATCGTGCGCGCGGTCGAGCAGACCGCCGGCCGGAAGTAAGGAGCCGCTGACATGCATCCCTTCTCCTTCATGAAGGCCGCAGATACCCGTGAGGCCCTCAACGCGGGCCGTCGCGGCGGTCGTTATATCGCCGGCGGCACCACCCTCGTCGACCTGATGCGCGAGACGGTCGAGCGCCCCGAGACCCTGGTCGACATCAGCGACCTGCCACTGCGCGACATCAGGGTCACCGAGCGTGGGGGCTTTCGCATCGGCGCGCTGGTGAGCATGGCCGAGACCGCCGCCCACCCCAAGGTGCGTTCCCTGTTCCCGGTCATCTCCGAGGCGCTGGAGCTGAGCGCGTCGGCGCAGCTGCGGAACATGGCGACCATCGGCGGCAACATCATGCAGCGCACCCGGTGCACTTACTTCCGGGACGTGAGCGCCGACTGCAACAAGCGTGAGCCCGGCTCGGGCTGCGCCGCTCTGCACGGCTTCAACCGCATGCACGCGATCCTGGGCACCTCCGATGCCTGTGTGGCCACGCATCCGTCCGACGTGGCGGTGGCGTTCGCGGCGCTGGAGGCGACCGTGCATCTGCTGGGCCCGGAAGGGGAGCGCACGGTGCCCTTCGCCGACTTCCTGCTGCGGCCTGGCAATGCCCCCAACCGTGAACACGCCCTCCGCAAGGGCGAGTTGATCACGGCGGTGGAGATCCCCGCCCTGCCGCGCCCGCTGAAGTCCGGCTACCTGAAGGTACGTGACCGGCAGTCGTACGAGTTCGCCCTGACCTCGGCGGCCGTCGCCCTGCACGTGCGCGGCGGGGTGATCCGTGAGGCGAAGGCCGCCGCCGGGGGAGTGGGCACGGTGCCGTGGAAGCTGCCCGCCGTCGAGCGGCACCTCGTCGGGGAACGTCCCTCGGACGCCCTGTGGACAGCCGCCGCCGAGGAGGCGGTGCAGGGGGTTCGTCCGCTGGAGAACAACCGGTTCAAGGTCGCGCTGCTGAAGCGGACCGTCGAGCGTCAGCTGCGCGTCGTAGGAGGTACCAAGTGAGCCCCCAGCCCCAGGCAGCCGTGGGTGCGCCGCTGTCCCGGGTGGACGGGCGGCTGAAGGTCACGGGCAAGGCGCTGTACGCCGCCGAGTTCGATGTCGACGGGGTGGTGCACGCGGTCATCGTCGACGCGAGCGTCGGGCGCGGCCGTATCACCGGCGTCGACACGCGTGACGCCGAAGCCCATCCGGGCGTGTTGCGGGTGATCCATCACGGCAACGCGCCGAAGCTGCCGTACCGCGACAATCCGGGTTCGAACAACCTTCCCGGCCGCAGGCTGCGGGTCTTCCAGGACGACAAGGTCCTCTTCCATGGTCAGCCGGTCGCCGTCGTGGTGGCCACCACCCTGGAGGCAGCGCAGCACGGCGCGAGCCTGGTCAAGGTCGAGTACGACGCCGAGCAGCCCTCGACCGACCTGCACGAGGCCAAGGCGGGCGAGCCGACCGAGTACGCACGCGGTGACGCCGAGGCCGGCCTGCGCGAGGCGGCGGTGCGGATGGATCTGACGTACCGGATGGCGCGCAACCACCACAACCCGATGGAGACGCACGCCACCATCGCCCGCTGGAACGGCAACAAGCTCACCGTGTGGGACAAGACGCAGTGGGTGGTGGGCACCCAGACGGAACTCTCCACGGTGTTCGATGTGCCGCTGGACTCCGTGCGGGTCATCAACCCCTTCGTCGGCGGCGGCTTCGGCAGCGGACTGCGCTGCTGGCCGCACACGGTCGTCGCCGCGCTGGCCGCCCGCGAGATGAAGCGTCCCGTCAAGGTGGTCCTGACCCGCAAACAGATGTACTTCGGTACCGGCTTCCGGCCCCTGTACGAGTACCGGCTGCGCCTGGGCAGTGACCGGCGGGGCCGCCTCAAGGCCACGGTCCACGAGATAGACGCGGAGACCTCGTCGTACGAGACGTTCGAAGAGGCCATCATGCTTGCCGGCCAGATGTTCTACAGCACCCCCAACGTCAGCCAGGAGTACCGCAAGGTGCCCCTGGACGTGAACAGCCCGATCTGGATGCGCGGCCCGGGCTTCGCGAACGCTTCCTTCGCCATCGAGTCGGCCATGGACGAACTCGCGCACCGCCTCCGCATCGACCCGATCGAGCTGCGCCTGCGCAACGAACCGGCCGAGGACGAGTCCAACGGGCTGCCCTGGTCCACCCGCCGACTGCGCGAGTGCTACACCGTCGGCGCCCGGGAGTTCGGCTGGCACCGGCACAATCCGAAACCCCGCTCGAGGCGGGATGGCGACTGGCTGATCGGTCTGGGCATGGCGGCGGCCGTGTACGACCCCAACAACATGGAGGCGCACGCCCGCGCCCGCCTGAACGCGGACGGCACCGCGGTGGTCGAGGCCGCCGCCAGCGACATGGGCCCGGGCACCTACACCTCCCAGACCCAGGTCGCCGCCGACGCCCTCGGACTCGCCATGCGCGCGGTGACCTTCCGGCTCGGCGACTCCCTGTATCCGCAGACCCCGCCGCACGGCGGCTCCATGACCATGATGTGCGTCGGCTCCGCCAACCTCGACGCCTGCAACAAGATCCGCCAACAGGCGATCGAACTGGCCGTAGAGGACGAGAAATCACCCCTGTACGGCGTCAAAGCCGAGGACATCGTGGTGCGCAGCGGGCGGTTGCACGTGCGGAGCAACACGGCGCGCGGCGAGACCTACCAACGGCTGCTCGCCCGCAACAACCTCACCCACATCGAAGCCGACGGCTCCTGGGCCGGGCCGCAGGATCCCGAGCGGCACTCGTACTACTCCTACGGCGCGGTCTTCACCGAGGTCGGGGTCGACGCGACCCTGGGCCTGGTGCGGGTGCGGCGGATGCTCGGCGTGTACGACTGCGGACGCATCGTCAGCCCCAAGCTCGCCGACAGCCAGGCCCTGGGCGGCATGGTCGGCGGCATCGGCCAGGCACTCCTTGAGCACACGGTCACCGACCACCGCGACGGTCGTATCGTCAACGCCGACCTCGCCGGCTACCTGGTCCCGGTCAACGCCGACATCCCCGAGATCAAGGCCATCTACCTACAGGGCGAGGACATGTAGGCCGACCCGCTCGGCGTCAAGGGGGTCGGAGAGATCGTCCAGGTCGGGGTGGCGGCCGCCATCGCCAACGCGGTCTTCAACGCCACCGGACGCCGGATCCGCGAACTGCCCATCACCGCCGAGGCGTTGCTCTGAGCCGAAGCCCCGATACGAGCCCCCGGGCGGCCGGTTTCGAGGTGAGACGACCGCCCGGGGTGCTCCCCCTACCGTCCGGCGGCCGACCATGCCTGGCCGCCGGACCCCGGGGCCGCCGCCGTGTCACTCCCCCCGACGACACAGCGGCGGCCCACCTGCCCAAGCCGTCGCACTCCAAGAATCGTCGTCCCCCGTCGTCTCACACGGAGACCCGCCCATGCTGAACATCGCGGACACGCTGAACCGTTGGTGCCGCGAGGCACGTCCCTTCGCCCTGGCCACCGTCGTCGACGTGCGGGGCAGCGCACCCCTGCCCACGGGTACGTCGGTCGCGGTGGACGCGGAGGGAAACGCGGTCGGCAGCATCTCCGGCGGCTGCGTCGAGGGCGCCGTGTACGAGCTGTGCCGACAGGTGCTGCACGACGGGGGCGCCCCGCAGCGGGCCTGGTTCGAGTACTCCGACGACGACGCTTTCGCTGTCGGGCTGACCTGCGGCGGCGAGCTCGACGTGTTTGTGCAGCGCGTCGACTGGTCCGACGGACCTCACCTCGCGGCGGCTCTGGGTGAGGTCGTGGAAGGGAGGCCCGCGGCCGTGGCCCAGGTCGTCGACGGCCCGGACGACGTCCTCGGCTCCACCTTGAGCGTCCTCGCCGACGGCAGCATGACCTACGGCACCCTGGGCGACGGATCGGCGGACCGGCTGGTGGCGGAGGAAGCCCGGGCCCTGCTGCGGGCAGGCCGCACCGCCCGCGTCACGGTCGGCGGCAGCGGGGACGGATGCCCTGAACCGCTGACCGTCCTCGTCCACGTCCAGGCGTCGCGCCCGCGCATGCTGGTCTTCGGCCGCGGTCGACTTCGCCATTGCGCTCAGCGCCGCCGACCCGCGGCTTCCACGGCCGCCGGCATCCACAGCTCAGCCCCAACCCACGCCGAGCAGGCCTGAGCCATCGCTGGTCAGGACCGCACCCATCAGAGGACCGATCAAAACGGACGCTCGGGCACGCGGGTGAGATGACGGCCGACCACCGGCGCCCCCCACCGCGTCCACCGGGCCGGGCCCAAGACATGGCAAGGAACCGTCCCGACCGCCTCGGTGGCCGACCCGAAACCGCAAAGGAGCAACCCCATGCACGCTGCAGTACTGCACGCCCCCGGCGACGTACGTGTGGAAGAGATCGCCGCCCCGAAGAGCACCGCCCCGACAGATGCCCTCATCCGGCTCTCAGCTTCCTGCGTCTGCTGCTCGAGCCTCTGGCCCTACCGCGGCGTGGACACCATCGACGGCCCCACCCCATGGGACACAGTACGTCGGCGTCGTCGAGGGGGTCGGCCGTGAATCCGCACGGCGTCAGCCGCCGCAAACTGCTGGGACTGATCACCGCCGGCTCCGCTGCCGCAGCGGGGCTCCTGGCCGTGAACTGGCAGAACGCGTCCGACCCTGGCTGGCCGGGCATCTCCCCGGTCAACGCCGGGGGCACCCCACCGAGGCGGGGCAACAAGACCCTGGTCGTCTTCTACTCCAAGACCGGCAGGAACTTCCCCGACCTCAACCTCGAAGTCGGCAACACCGCCCAGGTCGCCGGATTCATCCACGACCGAGTCGGCGGGGGCAGATACGAGGTCGTCCCGGCCGAGCCATACCCCGCCGACTACGACGAGACCGACAGGATGGCGCAACGCGAGGCGAGTGAGCGCCTCTACCGTCCCATCAAGCCCGGCACACCCGACACCGACCAATACGGCACAGTCTTCCTCGGCTTCCCGGTCTGGTGGGGCGAACAGCCGATGGCGATGCAGACCTTCATGCGGGATCACGATCTGAACGGCGCCAGGATCGTCCCCTTCGTCACCCACGAAGGCTCGCAGTTCGGTAACTCACTTGAAATCCTCGAGCGCTACTACCCCCAGGCAGACGTCCTGGACGGCTACGCCCGGCAGGGCCAGCAGGTCTACCGCGATCCTGACGGCACCCGGACCCAGGTCAACTCCTGGCTGGAAGAACTGGGGTTCTGATGGCCAGGACGCTACTGCTGTGGGGCCTTGTCGCGGTGTTCCCGCTGCCCCTCGTGCTCACGCTGAACGCCCAGCTCACGGACGTGACGAACATGCGGCTCTACATATCCCTGGGGCTGGTCGCGTACTGCTGGTGGCTGCTGGCGATCCTGCTCAGTGTGCGCCCGTCCTGGCTGGACCGGGCAGTAGGGCTGCGGCACATCTACGCGCTGCACGGTGTGCTCGGCATCCTCGCCCTCATCCCGGCATATCTGCACCGCGAGAACACCTTCGCCCCGAGCACCTGGGCCAGGGACCTCGGTGACTGGGCGTTCTGGGCGGCGTTCGCGGTGCTGTGCTATTCGCTCCTGTTCATGAGCGGATGGCTGACCGACAGGTCGCCTCTCCTGCTGAAGGTGAAGAGCCGGCTCGAACTCGCCTTCCGGCACCAGCTCTCGGTCTGGATACATCGGCTCAACCTGGCCGCCGTCCTCCTGATCTGGCTGCACGTCCACGTGATCGACCGGGTGGCCCAGCACTTCGCGTTCATGGTCCTCTTCGACCTTCACACGGTTGTGGTGCTCGGTATCCACGTCTGGAAGAAGTGGATCGCACCAGACAGCTACCTCACGGGAAGAGTGCAGGACAACGTCGCACTGAACCGGGCGACCCGCAGGCTGGCGGTCACACTCGACCGTACGTCGACGACGTCACGGCCCGGCGACTTCTACTTCCTCCGGTTCGAGGACCCGGGCATCGGCCGGGAGTGGCATCCCTTCTCCGCGACCGACGACCGTCACGACACCCTGACGTTCACGATCCGGCAGACCGGCGACTACACCCGCAAGGCCGGCGGCGTCGCGCCCGGAACACCAGTACGCCTGGAAGGGCCGTTCGGACAGTTCGACCAGACTGTCCGGCAACACCCTGTCGGTGCACCGCTCGTGCTCGTCGGCATGGGCGCAGGTGTCGCACCGCTGCTAGGTCTGATCGCAGCCCATCGAGGGGATCGGCGCATTCACCTGCTCTGGTCGGTCCGCCGTCCCGAGGACGCCTACTACGACACCCTTCTGCAGGAGTACGAAAACCTCAGCGGCGGTCGCCTCACCGTCACTGTCCGGACCGGGCGGTTCACCCGAGACGATCTGACCCATGCCCTGTCCGACGAGGAGGTCGCGCGTGGGGCATTCTTCGTCGTCGGGCCCAACCCAGCCGTGCTGGCCACCCAACGCACGCTGCGCCGCATCGGGGTATCAAGAGGCCGCACCCACCACGAGCGACTCACGATGTAGTTCCGGCTCATGCCAACTCAGCGGCCGTCATGGATAGTTCGCTGACGTGAGGATCAAGATCTTGATCGTGGTCACGCACCCAACGTCGGCGCAGCCACCGCCGCCGTGCCAGTTCATGCTGTCGCCGGTGAATGCCGCCGCAGGGATGCTCTGCTCGGGGCGGCGCGAGAACAGCCGTCCGACTTCTGCGGGGAGCGGGCCATCAGGCGGCACAGAGTCGCGCACGCGGATCAAAGTGAAGTCGGCCGCCGCCCAGGAAGCTATGGGGACTTGCTGGGGTGCCGGCGCATCCTGGGGCCCCGTGGTCTCGCCGCCGCCAGCAGAACCGCGGTGCGGAACGAGGACGCCGGGGCGCCCGCTGGTCAATGTGCTGCGTTGAGGGACAAGTGCGGAGCCGCGTCCCAGGCGAAACACCGAGCATGCCGCCTCTGGACGGAGGCCCGTCGAGATACGGTCCTGGTGGGCCGAAACTCAGGCGACGCCGTCCATCCGCACCCGCCCGCGTGTTTCAGGAGAGGGGCCGCGACGGCAAGGGCTGCCAGGGGGCGAGGCGTCGCTGGGGAGCGTGGGCAGGACGGCGAAGAGGACAGTGGGGAAATTTTATAGCGGTGTCAGCACGCCACCCGCGAGCCCGGCCTGCTTTGAGTGCACGCCCTCGGTCTGTGCCGTTGGTTCTGGTGCTCACTGGACCGGGTGGATTCCCGGCCGCTGGTTTTCAGGGAAGCTGGGGGTAGAGCGTCGAGACGCCCCCCGACAGTGCGGCCTGTGCCTGGTGGGCGGCGTCGTCCGCGAGGATCTCGTAGGCGCCGGCGGCGATGCCGTCGATGGCGATGCGGGCGATGTCGGCGGGGTCGGACTTGGGCGCGTCGACGGCCCGGGCCATGTCGGTGTCCATGTAGCCGACGTGCAGGCCGGCGACGCGGATGCCCTGGTCGGCGAGTTGGAGGCGCAGGGTGTTGGTGAGTGACCACTGTGCGGACTTGGCGGCGCAGTAGGCGCCGGCCTCCGGGAAGCTGAACCAGGACAGGCCCGAGAGGATGTTCAGGATCGCGCCACCGCCGCCCGCTGCGATCTGGGGTGCGAAGGCCCGGACCACCGAGAGGGTGCCGAAGTAGTGGGTGTCCATCTCCAGGCGGATGTCGTTCAGGCCGGCGGCCAGTAGATCGGCCCCGGTGGAGGACCCTGCGTTGTTGATCAGGACGGTCACGTCGCCGGTGGCCTGGGCGGCGGCCGCGACGGAGGCGGGGTCGGTGATGTCGATCGCGATCGGCTTGGCGCCGGGCAGGTCGACTTGGTCGGGGTTGCGGGCGCCGGCGTAGACCGTGGCGCCGCGGCTGAGCAACTCGGTGGCGAGGGCCCGGCCCAGGCCCCGGTTGGCTCCGGTGACGAGGGCGGTGCTGGTGGAGAGGTCCATGAAAAGCTCCTCGCGATGTGGGAAGGGCGCTGTGGCGGCGCATCGGCTGCGCCTGCTGATGGGCTCCCTCGAGCAATTAAAGTACGCTCATAATCCTATGAGCCTGGTGACCGCAAGACAAGGAGGCGGCCCGCGCCCTCGTCGTGTCGGGCTTCGAGGTGATCGGAACCGCTCGTAACACCGCGCGAGTCACCGCGCTCCCGTGTCGCGCAACGCCGGCTGCCGTTTGCGTTCAGAGCACCAGTGCGGAGGCGAGCGCGGGGCCGATCGCGCCGCCGAGGAGGTAGAGCAGGGTGAACAGCCCGATCGCTGTCGGCTTGTCCTGTTCGGGCACGGAGGCCGTGGCCGCGATGACCTGGGTGGCGTTGGCTGAGGTGGCGGCGAACAGCGCCAGGAAGATCCCGGCCAGGAGGAGAACCGGCGCACTCGCGAGGACCGCGGCGAGTGCGGCGGCGGTCCCGGCTGCGGCGAGGACGATCCGTACGTTCGTGCGGGAGAACCGGGCGGCGATGGAGGTGAATGCGAGGGTGGTGAGCGAGGCCAGGACCATCGCGACGAGCTGCCCGGTGGCGGCGGCGTCTTTGGTCCAGTGGGCGCGGGTGATGAGCAGCTGGGGGATGACGAACAGCAGGGTGAAGTACCCCGCGGAGAGAGCGAGTGTCAGGCAGGTGGCGGTCTGGAACCGCGCGGACCGGATTGTCGTCATCGGCACATAGCCGTCGGGGCGGCGGCGCGTATGGATGATGAGCCAGATGATTGAGTTGGCCGTCGCTGCCAGGGCCGGCAGCGGGTTCGAGGCGACCATCACGACGCTTCCGGAGAGCCCCCACTGTGCGGACTTGTCGGCGCAGTAGGCGCCGGCCTCCGGGAAGCTGACCCATGACAGGCCGGACAGGATGTTCAGGATCGCGCCACCGCCGCCCGCCACGATCTGGGGTGCGAAGGCCCGGACCATCGAGAGGGATCCCGCGACCGCTTCCACCCGGGCCGGTCGATGGGCAGGGGCCCTGTATCCGTTTCCGAGGGGCCGCTTCCGCCGTGGGGGCTCATCTGACAGGCCGGTGGTGGTACCGGCCTGTCGGGGGCGCTTTCGGTCAGGCGAGGTTCTTGGTGAAGAACTCGTCGAACCTGTCGAAGGGGATGAGGTCTTTGCGGTCGTACAGGTCGACGTGGTCCGCGCCTGGGACGATTACGAGGTCGATGTTGTCGGGTGCCTTGGCCTGGATGTCCTCGGAGTAGTAACGGGAGTGCGCGTCGGCGCCTGCCACCAGGAGGGCCTTGCGGGGTGCCAGCATGTCGATGTTCGTCGCCAGCTGGAAAGCGAAGAACGACATCGGCGTGGTGCCGGTGAATGCGGTGGTGGAGTTGATCGAGCGCGGGTGGTAGCCGCGCTCGGTGCGGTAGTAGTCGAAGAAGATCGCCGTAATCGGGTCGGCGTCTGTCGGGAGGGTCTCGGGAAGGACGCGGTTTGTGGGGGCGACGTTGCCGTTGTCGTCGAAGGGGACCTCGTGTGAGAGTCGCGCGTAGGTGCCGTTCTCGGCGTCGATCCAGCGCTGCCGGCTGAGGTGGTCCACGACCTTCTGGCGCTGCTCACGTGTGTAGTAGTCCTTGTGGCCGCGGGACATGCTGCGCGACATGTCGTACATCGAGGCCGTGGCGACCGCCTTGATACGGCTGTCTGCAGCCGCCGCGGTGAGCGCCATAGCGCTCAAGCCGCAGACGGCCTGCGCGCCGATCCGCTTGCGGTCGACGATCTTCTGCAGGCCGAGGAAGTCGACGGCGGCGCTGTAGTCCTCGGTGTAGATGTCTGGCGAGGCCACATCGCGCACCGTGCCGCCGCTCTCCCCGGAGAAGGAGGGGTCGAAGGCAAGGGCGACGTAGCCGCGACGGGCGAACTCGTTGGCGTAGAGCCCCGAGGACTGTTCCTTGACCGCGCCGATCGGGCCGCTGACCACCAGGGCGGGCAGCTTGCCCCTGGCGTTCTTCGGCACGTAGAGGTCCGCAGCGACCTCGATGCCGTAGCGGTTCTTGAACCGCACGGAGGACCGCTTGACGTTCTTGTCCAGTGCGAAGGTGTAGCCGCCCTTGTCCGTGGCCTTGCCCTGTCCTGTAGCGCCCGCGGCGCGGCTCGTCTCCGCACCGAAGGAGGGCACAGCCGCGACGGAGGCGGCGCCGGTAGAGGCGATCAGTCCGAGCGCTTTACGACGTTCCATGGAGGCGACCTCAAACTCGATCGGTGGAGGAAAGGGCGCGACGGTCGGTGATCTCGTGACCGAGGCGCGATTTCAGGAAACCGCTTCTGCGCCAGGCGTGGCAGGTCGCATTTATAGGGGGGACAAGCTCGACCCCCCACCCCGCGGGGTGTGTGTCGTAGCGAGGAAGCCGCAGCACACCGACGCCTCGGCCAGGCCGCCGCCATGTCCGAGGGCGGCCCAATTGGTGCAGGCGCCTCGGGCGGACGGCGTCTGCGCGGCGGCGGCCTCGGGTGCAGTGGTCGGGGTCAGGACTTGGTGACGACCACTTCGTAGGTGGGTGAGGCGGGCGGGTCCTGCGGCGTGGGGCGGGTGTCGAAGTGGGCGTTCACCGCGGCGAGCAGAGGGCCGAAGCGCGCCGCGGTGGCCGGGACGCCGTAGGCCGGGCTGGTGATCTCCTTCTCCAGGGTGCCGCTGCGCAGGTCGCCGCTGAGGCGGAAGCGGGAGATCTTGTTGTCGAAGCCCTCCACCACCCACAGATCCCGGCCGTGGAGCACGAGACCGTCGGCGTTGGGTGCCTTGACGCCCCTTATCACTGCGGAGGCCCCGGTGTCCGGGTCGACCGTGTAGATCCGTTGGTTCGCGAAGTGACCGACGATCAGCGTCTTGCCGTCGGGCGTGGTCTCGATCCCGTTGAGGTTGTACTCGCCGCTCAGCTCAGCGGCCGGGCCGGTGACGTCGAGGGTGCGGACCTGTCCCAGGGTGCCCTGCTTGCTGACGGGCACGAAGTGGAGCTTGGCCTGCGCGGAGTCGGTGAACCAGGCGCCGACCGCGGTGAGCGCCACGTCGTTGATGAGGCTGGTGGTGCCGGGGACGGCGAGTTGGAGGGTGGCGACCTCTGCACCGGTGGAGGTGCTGTACACGTAGGCCTGGCCGCTCTTGTCGCCGGCGACGAAGAGCAGACCGTGGCGTGTGTCGGCCTTCATGCCCACTGCTGCCCGGCCGGCGGGGGCGTCGATGAAGCGTTCGGCGGTGCCGGTGCGGATGTCACCGCGGTAGATGTCTCCGGCGTAGAGGTCGCCGGCGTAGAAGGTCGTGCCCTTGCCTGCCGCGATGCCCTCGGCGGAGGTGGCGCCGGGCAGGGTGATCACCTTGTCCTGCAAGGCCACGTGGTGGGCGGTGGGGGTGGCGGCCACAGCAGAGGTTGCCGTGTGGGAACCCGCGACGAGCAGTCCCGCTGCGAGGAACGTGACGGGTACGCCCTTCAGGACACGGGCGGGCGAACGCTTCCAGAGGATTGTGCGCATGGCGTCTTCCTGTTGTGTGAGTTCGGGTGAGTCCTGGCCCCACCTGTCAGGTGGGGCGCGGATGCGCCCCTGCGGGGTGGCATCGGGTGTGTGTGCCGGCGCCGTGGCGGACGGGCCCGTGTCGCGCGACGCCGGCTGCCGTTTGCGTTCAGAGCACCAGTGCGGAGGCGAGCGCGGGGCCGATCGCGCCGCCGAGGAGGTAGAGCAGGGTGAACAGCCCGATCGCTGTCGGCTTGTCCTGTTCGGGCACGGAGGCCGTGGCCGCGATGACCTGGGTGGCGTTGGCCGAGGTGGCGGTGAACAGCGCCAGGAAGATCCCGGCCAGGAGGAGAACCGGCGCACTCGCGAGGACCGCGGCGAGTGCGGCGGCGGTCCCGGCTGCGGCGAGGACGATCCGTACGTTCGTGCGGGAGAACCGGGCGGCGATGGAGGTGAATGCGAGGGTGGCGAGCGAGGCCAGGACCATCGCGACGAGCTGCCCGGTGGCGGCGGCGTCTTTGGTTCAGTGGGCGCGGGTGATGAGCAGCTGGGGGATGACGAACAGCAGGGTGAAGTACCCCGCGGAGAGAGCGAGTGTCAGGCAGGTGGCGGTCTGGAACCTCGCCGATCGGATCGTGGCCACGGGCACATAACCGTCGGGGCGGCGGCGCGTATGGATGATGAGCCAGATGATCGAGATGGCCGTCGCTGCCAGGGCCGGCAGCGGGTTCGAGGCGACCATCACGACGCTTCCGGAGAGCACCGCGACCAGCAGCGCGCCCCACGCGTCGAAACGGTCTGTGCCGGCTGCGCCTGGTGCGGCGCGGCGGCTGACGGCGGGTACGGCGATCAGCGTGATCGCCAGCATGGAGAGCGCGACGCGCCACGACAGGACGTCGGTGAGCTGGGTGCCGATCAGCGGACTGACCGCACCGAACAGCCCCATCGCGGCGCTGATGGCGCCGATCCTGCGGGCGCTGCCGGCCAGGGCGATGGCGAGCACGTTCAGGCCGGCTCCGCCGGCGGCCTGGGTGGCCCGTCCGGCCACGGCCAGGGGCAGCCAGGGCGAGAACAGGACGAAGAGCGTGCCGGCGGCGACGAGCGCGGCGCTCGTGAAGAGCACCGTGTGCCTGCCGCGATGCCTCATGAGCGCGGCTTGCAGCGGTGTCGCAACCGCCAGGACGAGCGCGAACACGGTGGCGAGCCAGGAAGCGGTCGCGGCGGTCGTGTCCAGCGCGGTGCCGATGTCGTCGAGGATGAGCACCGTCGCGTTGTTCGCGGCGGCCACCGGCGACGCCATGAGCACGAGCCACAACACCGGCACCAGTGGCCGGGAGAGCTCCCGCGCGGGGCTCTGGCTGGACGTGTGTGAATGTGCGGGTGAGTTGTCCGTCATGGTCTCCGCGCCTTCGGGGTGCGGGCGGGGGCTTGTCCGGTCGCCGACCGCCGGCGCCCCGCCCTTGAAAGGGCGGCAAGGCCAGGACCCCATTCTCGGTGCTGACCCCGCGCATCGGGTGTTACCAGGGCAGGATCTGCTCGTCCTGGTAAAAGGCGCCGGTGCCCGCCTCGGCGGGCAGGTTGACGACGTGCTTGATGCTGGCCGCGCCCTCCGCGAGGGGACGGCCGCCCTCACCACCGAGATCACTCGCCGTCCAGCCTGGGCTCGCGGCGTGAACGGTGATCCCGTCCTCGGCGAGCTCCGCGGCCAGCGAACGGGTCAGCGCGTTCAGAGCCGCCTTGGACGCGCCGTAAGCAGGAGTGCTCGCCCCCATGCGCGCCAGCGACGCGGCCTCGCTGGACACGTTGACGATGCGGGCACCCTGCGCCTTGCGCAGCAGCGGCAGCATGGCCTGGGTGACACGCCACGTGCTGAAGAGGTTGATCTCCAGCGCTTCCTGCACCACGCCGAGGTCGGCGGTGGATGCCTGCTGGGCGTAGTCGAAGATGCCACCGACGTTGTTGACCAGCACGTCAAGACGGCCGTGCTCGGCCTCGACCTTCTGCGCCGCGGTCTTGATGCTCGCCGGGTCCGAGGCGTCGAGCTGGACCGGGTGGGTGTCGCCGCCGATCTCTGCGGATGCCTGCGCTGCGGCGTCGCCGTTGCGGGCGCTGAGCAGCACGGTGTCGCCGTCCGCGGCGAACTGGGCGGCGAGCTCGCGGCCGATGCCGCGGTTCGCGCCGGTGATGAGGATGACGCGTGACATACCTGTGTCTCTTTCCTACGGGGGGCGATGGCTGGGGGCCGGCCGGTACGGCCGCTGATGCGGCGTCCACTACGGACGCGCCCTCGATCACCACCTTGGCTCTGTGAGTTCACGATGTCAAACAATTAGGGTCTCAATCTGCTAGAGTTCAACATTATGGAATCTCGGGAATCATCAGGCCGCGTTCTCCAGTCCGTACAGCGGGCCTTCGACTTGCTGGAACGCATCGCGACGCACCCCGAAGGCGCGCGATTGAGCGAACTCGCCGACGGCGCCGGCCTGAACCGCAGCACCGCCCACAATCTGCTCGCCTCCCTCGAAGGGCTCGGCTACATCACCCAGGACAAGAAGGGCGCCGCCTACCGGCTGACCGGCAAGCTCAACCGCCTGCTGCGCCTGGACGCCGAGGTGGAGCACGCGCTGCGCGCCCGCATCCGGCCCGTGCTCAAAAACGTGAGCCAGGCATCGGGTGAGTCCACCTTCCTCGCGTTCGCCACCGGCACCGACTACCTGTGCGTGGACGCCGTGCAATCGGACCAGCCCCTGCACCTCGCCGTCAGGCCCGGCGAGCGAAAGCCACTGATCGGCGAGGCGCTCGGCCACGCCCTGCTCGCAGCCGACGCAGACCTCGCCCACTTGGTCCGCGCCGATGACCCGGATCGGTGGGAACGCCACGCGCAGGAGATCGCCGACGCCAAGCACCACGGCTTCGCCCTCGACCTGGACAGCCAGCAGGCAGGTATCTCGTGTGTCGCGGTCGCGGTCACCCCACGCGCCGCGATCGCCGTCGCCGGGCCCACCACCCGCCTCCCGGAATCACGCCTCATCACGATCGGCCAGAAGATCCGCGAGGCACTGGACAAAGTGCGACCGGCCAACCAGGAATGGCTGTGACCCTGAACCACTCGAAAGCGGAAAGCCAGCGCATGTGAGAGCGCGCCGGCCTTACGGCGTAATCGGTCCGGTGGTCTGGGCGCAGGCTCTTCTTCAGGTGCGCCCAGACCACCCTCGGCCGGATTGAGGTCGGGGTGTAGGTCGGGAAGCGGAAGACCGTCAGCCAGGGCCGTTTGCGGATCAGCTCGCGCATAGGGCGTCGACGTGGTAATCCGGGTTCTCTCCGGCACACTGGTGACCGTGCTGCAACTCGGCCCCTGCTCTGCTGCATTGAGCGGAAGGCATCGCCGAACGCGGTTACGCGCAGGCCTTCTGTCGCCCTCGGTGGGCGCGCATGGGTATCCCATGTTTCGGTGAAGCGGGCGTGCCGTGAGAGCGCCTGGACGGTCTTCGGATCATGCTTGCCTGGCCCGCCGGATTTGCTGATCGGGCCCCGCGCAGGAGGTGCGCACGAACCCGTAGAGGCGCTCACTCCGTGCGGTGTCGACGCGTCCTGTGCGTAGGAGGCGCCCTGCTGTGGCACCTATCAGTCGTGAGGGTCCATCTCCCCCTGCCGCTGTGCCGCAATGACGGTCGCGCACTGCTGCCTGGAGTTGGGCTACCTGACGTGTCCATTTCCAGCCATGGGGAGGGATTCGTTTAAGGCACTTGAGGCGGTTACAACCGCCTGTGTCGTCGAGGGCGCGGGCCTCATCGCTCGGGGGATGTCGGTGTACTTGCCTGTCTGTATGCGGAGAACTTCCGGATCTTCGGCGCGGCGCCGCAGAAGGAAGGCGACAAGGACGCCAGCCTGCGCCTGGACTTCGGTCCCGCCGCGAACGTCCTCGTCGGCGAGAACGACAGCGGCAAGACGGCCATCATCGACGCGATCCGCCTGTGCCTGCTGACGACCGCGGCTGACTTCTACCGCATCACACGCGACGACTTCCACGTCGGACCCGGCGGCCGCGCGGGCACTTTCAAGATCACCTGCGGGTTCAAGGACCTCACAACGGAAGAACAGGCCGTCTTCCTTGAGTTGCTCACCACGGACGAGGAGGGCAACGTCGCCCTCTACGTCACCGTCAAAGCGGAGTTGATGGACCCGCTGCGTCCCCACCGCGTCGCGATGACCACCCGCACCGGCCGCGATGGGCAGGGGCCAGCCCTGGACGGTGCCGCACGTGAACCCAGATCTTCACCCGGTACGACCAGCCAGAACTTGCCGACCGTCTGCGTTCTATCGCAACGCAGATGCAGTCCGTCAACGGACACTCGCCAAGCAGCCCGCCATGCTAAGGGGTCCAGAACTAGGCGACTCCTTGGGCCAAGAACACCGCCGCGAAGTGCTCAGCGCGATCACCAAAGTCGCCACCGCCCACGGCATCACCGTCCTGGGCACGTGCCAAGACACACTGATGCGAGATGTAGCCCCGTGCGCGGGCAGATCCTCTACTTCCACCCGTCAAAGTCCGAGTACCTCAAGCGACCCACACGCATGTTCGGATGCGGCCCCCCGAGCGTGGGTAGAGCCGCCAAATACTGCCGGTGGTCAGTTTCGGGTTGGTCATATCCCGCGATGGCGATCACTACTGACAGGCGGGGAGTGAGATCACCGCACCTTTTCGCATGGGCACGACCATCTCACGCAGCGGAAGCAGGTGGGGGCGTGATGTTGAGTCTATGCGCCCCCACCGGGGGCGATGTCCGCTGATTGGGACAAACTGAGGCAAGAGCCGCCCCAAGGTGGGACACCGCCTCATTCGAACTTGCCCCGGCCCTCGCACCGCAAGCTCGGTGCACAGATCCGTGCGGCAAGCCACGGTTCGATGTGAAGGGACAGAATCGACAGACGGCACTGAACAGTTCAGTGCGCTACTGAACTACCCGCTGAACTGTTTCGTGCGCAACTGAACTACTCACTGCGGTTCAACACACACTCGCCTACTTCTTCTCCCGGCCCGGCAGGAACTCCTGCACCTTCGCCTTGAACCCCTGCTTGACCACAGGCCCGCGGTCCGCGTCGCCCTTCAGGATCGAGGCGGCCGTCGACTCCATCTGCTCCCAGGTGGCATGCGGCGGGACCGGCGGTACGGCCGGGTCGGTGAGGAACTCGATCACCGCCGGGCCGTCCGCCTCCAGACCGGCGCGCCAGCCCGCCTCGACGTCCTCAGGCTTCTCCACCCGCACCGCGGTCAGCCCGAGCGTGCGGGCGAACGCCGCGTACTGCACGTCCGGGATCTCCTGCGAGGGCAGGAAGGACGGGGCACCCTCCATGGCCCGCATCTCCCAGGTCACCTGGTTGAGGTCGTGGTTGTTCCAGACGGCGACGAGCAGCCGCGGGTCCTCCCACAGGTCGCGGTACTTCGCGGCCGTGATCAGCTCCGCCAGCCCGTTCATCTGCATCGCGCCGTCCCCGACCAGCGCGATCACCGGCCGGTGCGGGTGCGCGAACTTCGCGCCGATCGCGTACGGCACACCGCAGCCCATCGTCGCCAGCGTCCCGGACAACGAGCCGCGCATACCGGGCCGCATGGTCAGGTGCCGTGCGTACCAGTTCGCCGCCGAGCCCGAGTCGGAGGTGATGATCGCGTTGTCCGGCAGCAGCGGATCCAGGGTGTGGGCGACGTACTCCGGGTTGATCGGGTGGGCCGACAGGCCCGCCCGCCGCTCCATCACCCCGCGCCAGCGCGACACGTTGGCGCACACCGTGTCGTACCACTCGCGCCCGCCGCGGTCCGCGTCCAGCATCGGGATCAGCCGCTGAAGGGTCGCCTTCGCGTCGCCGACGAGATTCACCTCGTACGGATAGCGCATCCCCACCATGTGCGGATCGATGTCGATCTGCACGCCCCGCGCCTTGCCGAAGTCCGGCATGAACTGCGTGTACGGGAAGGACGACCCGACGGTCAGCAGGGTGTCGCAGTCCCGCATCAGCTCGTAAGACGGACGCGTGCCCAGCAACCCGATCGCGCCGGTGACATACGGCAGTTCGTCGCTCAGGACGTCCTTGCCGAGCAGCGCCTTGGCCACGCCGGCGCCGAGCAGTTCGGCGATCCGCTCCACCTCGCCGCGCGCTCCGGCCGCGCCCTGGCCGACCAGGATCGCCACCTTGTCACCGGAGTCGAGGACCTCCGCCGCCCGCCGGAGGGAATCCTCCGACGGAGTCGCCGTCCAGGCGCTGCGGTCCAGGCTGGAGGGCACCATCTTGAACTCGTGCGTGGGCGGCGAGTAGTCGAGGTCCTGCACATCGCCGGGGATGATGACCGCCGTCGGACAGCGGCGCGCGTACGCGGTGCGGATCGCGCGGTCCAGCACGTTCGGCAGCTGCTCGGGGACCGTCACCGTCTCCACGAACTCGGAGGCGACGTCCTTGTACAGCGTGTGCAGGTCCACCTCCTGCTGGTAGGAGCCGCCCATCGCGCTGCGGTTCGTCTGGCCGACGATCGCCAGCACCGGCACATGGTCCAGCTTGGCGTCGTACAGCCCGTTGAGCAGGTGGATCGCGCCGGGACCCGAGGTCGCCGCGCACACTCCGACACGTCCGCTGAACTTGGCGTAGCCGACCGCCTGGAACGCGGACATCTCCTCGTGCCGGGACTGGATGAAACGCGGCTGGTTCTCGGCCCGCCCCCAGGCGGCGAGCAGTCCGTTGATCCCGTCGCCGGGATAACCGAAGACGTGCTCCACACCCCACTCGCGCAGCCGCTGAAGGACGTGGTCGGAGACCTTGGTGCTCATGGACGGACCTCCCGGGCATCGACAGACAATCGACAAACACAGGCAGCAGCTCTACGAGTCACCCGGCACGCCCCCGGAAAACCTGCCCCGTGTTTGCGGCCGGGGGCGCCGGGCAGGCGCATTCTCAGTGCTTCGGACCGGAGGCACGTCCGTGGGAGCGGCGATCCGCCGCCACGGCCGCGTCTGTCCGAATCGCAGGCGCGCTCCCACGGTGACCGTCCATCCCAAAGCACCTCCTAGGGAGTTGCGACGCACCATGCCGACCAAAGTGAGCGCGAAGCACCACTCGCACGACGACGCACCCGACACGGCAGAGGCGTTCCGCAAGCTCGCCGAGCTACCCCCGGGGCATCAGCGCGACACGCTCCGTGCGGAGATCGTCGAGGCGTGGCTGCCCATGGCCGACCGGCTCGCGGGACGCTTCCGAAGCCGCGGCGAGGCCTTCGAGGATCTGCGCCAGGTGGCGGCCCTCGGCCTCGTCAAGGCCGTCGACCGGTACGACCCCGAGCGCGGCAACGCCTTCGAGAGCTACGCCGTGCCGACCATCACCGGCGAGATCAAGCGGCACTTCCGCGACCACATGTGGACCCTGCATGTGCCGCGCCGGGTCCAGGACCTGCGCAATCGCGTCCGCTTCGCCTGCCAGGACCTGTCCCAGACCGTCTCGGGCCGCAGGCCCACGGTCGCGGAGATCGCCGAGCGGGCGAACATGAGCGAGGAAGACGTCCTGGTGGGCCTGGAGGCCCTGGAGAGCTTCACCGCGCTGTCCCTGGACGCGGAGCTGCCCGGCAGCGAGGACGGCTACTCGCTGAGTGACGCGCTCGGCTCGTCCGATCCCGCACTGGACACGGTCGTGGACCGGGAGGCCGTCAAGCCCCGGCTGGCCGCCCTGCCCGAACGTGAGCGGGCGATTCTGTACATGCGGTTCTTCGGGGACATGACGCAGAGCCGGATCGCCGAGCAGCTGGGGATCTCGCAGATGCACGTGTCCCGGCTGATCAGCCGGTGCTGCGGCCGGGTGCGGGAGCAGGTTCTGCGGGACGCCGCCTTCTAGGACCCCGTCTAGGACCCGTCTAGGACCCGTCTAGGACCTGTCTTGGCGCATGGCCAGTGCCACATGGCGGGACATGATGTCCATCGCCTGGGCCTCCGCCATGGAAAAGGCCAGGCGGGGGCCGCAGCGGAACAAGGTGAGCACGCCTCGTACCGCGCCGTCCACTCGCAGCGGTACGCACAGCAGCGACGTGACGTTCGCCTGGGCCAGGACCGGGGCGCCGGTCGTGTCATGGCCGAAGGCCTCGGGATCCTCCGGGCGGATCTGGAGCACGGTGGAGCCGCCCCGGGCCGCCTCGACGACGAGGGGGCAGGTGGCCGGGTCCTGGGCCGACACGGTGGCCCCTTCCTTGCCCGACGGGCCGAGGACGGTCGTACGGGCGAGGTGTGCGGCTCCCGTGTCGGCGATCACCCAGTCGGCGAAGCGGCCGTGCAGCGCCCGTGCCGCCCGTTCCAGGACCGCCCCGCGATCGCCGGGCGGCGTGGTCAGCAGGGTCGTGGTCATCGTGTCCAGGAGCTCCATCAGGGCCGCGTGCCGGGTGGCCTCGGCGAGGTCGGGCAGCGGACCGTTCGCGCCCTCCCCGAGGGTCGGCTCGGCGGGAGGCTTCGGCCCGCCCGGCTGTAACACCACCAGGACCGTGGTGCGCGGCTCACCGCTCGGATGTACGGCGGTGAGCGTGGCGTGCACCGGAACGGACGGGCGCTGCTGGAGATGGACCGTCAGGCTCCGGTCGCCCTCGCCGCGCGCCACCGCCGCGGCCTGCGAACGGAACGCCGCCCGGTCGGCGTGCGCGAGGAGCCCCGTCAGGGGACGGCCGGTCGCGTATCCGGCGCGGACGCCGGTGAAGGCGGTCGCCGCGAAGTTCAGGCGGCGTACGACCGTCTCGCGGTCCACCAGTGCCACCGGCAGCGGGAAGCGCTGGAACACCGCGCGCAGCAGCTGCTGCTCCTGGCGGTCGGCACGGTCGGCGGGGGTGGTGCGGGCGGTTCCGCCCGCCGAGAGCCGCTCGTACCACGGCCACAGCTGGTCGGCGACGTGATCGAGCTCGAAGATCGCCGCGTCCAGCACGGTCGGCAGGTCTCCGCCCGACGCGGACCGCGCCGACTTGAGTTCCGCGACGCGGCGTACGAAGTCCACGAGCTCTTCACCGAATTCGTCCGTCTGCGCCATGCGATGAACGTATCGCGCGTCCTCGTGGCCCGAGGCAGGGCGGACAGAACTCGTGGTGCCCGTTTTCCGCCCGGGTCACCGGGAAGGCGCAGGAAAGGAGGAGGGCAGCATGCCGGACACCGAACACCCCGGCCTGTGGGGAACGGAGTCTGCCGAGTCCGCCCTGCCCGGACGGCGGCTGTCGGATCTGGTCGAGCAGGCCGTGCGCTGCACCGACGGCTGCTGCGGCGCCAGCGGCATGGTGAGCGGTGATGGCGGGGAACCGCCCGCGGCCGTCACCCATCCCGACCTCGCCGCGCTCGTCGCCGTGCAGCTCCGCTCCGGGGACGGGCCCATCCCGGCCGCCCTCGAACGCGGGGAGCCCGTGGACAGCGCGGACCTGCTGCGTGAGGAACGCTGGCCGGAGTACCGCGCCCTGGCGCTCGACTCCGGGGTGCGCTCCAGCGTGACGATCCCCTTCCGCCGCTCCGCGCTGACGGTGGCCCTCAGCCTCTACAGCTTCCGGCCCGGCGCCCTCCAGGACGCCCCGCACGGGCCCGCCCGCGCGCTCGGCGACCTCGCCACGACCTGCTTCGTCCGCGACCGCTCCTACCGGGCCGCGCTCACCGAGCTCGACCAGCTCGGCACCGCCCTGCGCTCCCGCCCCGTCGTCGACCAGGCCTGCGGCATCGTCATGCACGTCCTGGGCTGCGACGCCGACGCCGCGTTCGGCGTACTGCGGCGCATCTCGCAGGGTACGAACCGCAAGCTGACGGAGGTCGCGGCGGCGGTGGTGGGCAGGCGGGGGCGGGGGCTGGAGAGGGAACTGGCTTCGCTGTTGAACTGAGGCCGGGGGAGTGAGCCGGGGGGAGTGAGCCGAGGGGGAGCGAGCCGAGGGGTAGCCGGGGCGTGCGGCACGTCGAAACCCGCCGTGTCACCCGCTCGGCCGTCCCCGTCCCGCGAATGGTGTCCGGCCGCGCGCGACCCGGCGGTGGGCGGGCTGTGATGGCTGCGGGGCACGAGAGCCGTGTCCCAGGGGGTTCTGCCGGTTCTGTCGCCAGACCCCGCCGTCGGCCGAAGGAGTCCACCCCATGCGCCGCAGCGCCCGTGCCCTGTCCGTCGCCGTCCTGGCCGGTGCCGCCCTGGGCCTCGCCGGGCCGGCCGCCTTCGCGGAGCCGGCCGCCGAAGTCAGTCCGAGCACCGTCTCCCCGGGCGGCAGCGTCACCGTCTCGGTCACCTGCGACCCGACCGGAGGCTCCCCGCCCGACACGATCGAAGCCACCTCGCAGGCCTTCGAGACGGGCACCGCCGAGCTAACACTGGTCGAGGGCAACGAGGACGAGGCCTCCGGCCTGGCATACCGGGGCACCGCGAGCGTCGCTGCCGGGGAGGGGGGCGTGGAGTTGGAGGGTGATGTGGGCGTGGAGGGTGATGTGGGCGTGGAGGGTGACGCGGACGTCGAGGGCGGCGTGGGCGTCGAGGGCGTC
Source organism: Streptomyces sp. NPDC050619 (assembly GCF_040654815.1). NCBI lineage: Bacteria > Bacillati > Actinomycetota > Actinomycetes > Kitasatosporales > Streptomycetaceae > Streptomyces > Streptomyces sp. NPDC050619. Next base: position 163,749 of record NZ_JBFAIR010000009.1, read on the forward strand.
GAGAACTTCGCGGGTGGCGCGGACGCGGCCGGCAAGGGCTCCGCGTGGACCGTCGACGGCACCTGCCCGGCGGCGCCCGGCGGGAAGGGCAAGCAGTGGAGCGCCACGTTCAACTCCACCCACGGGGACAGCAAACCGTGCACCGAGTCGCAGGGCGCCTCCTGCGCCAGCAGCAGCCCGTGCGCCGAGCCGCACGACGACTCCTGCGGCGGCGCGATGATGGAGCACGGCGTGCGGGCGGGCGAGGGCGGAAGCTTCACCGACTCCGTGCCTGCCTTGGTCACCGGCGGCCTGCTGATCGCGGGCGCGTTCGGCGCGGCGGGGTACTGGCTGCTCCGAAGCGGCCCGCGCCGGACGGCTGAGGAAGGATCCGCCCTGGCCCCTGACCGGACCTGAGGCGGAGGCCTGGGGCTGACCCGCATCGGCCCTGGGACCTGACCTGGGGACGCGCCCCGGACCTGGCCCCGGACGTGACTCGGGAACGACTCCGGGACGTGACCGGACCCGGCCCACGCCATGTGACTCGCGCAACCCCCACGCCCCCCATGGGCCGGTGACTTGCTGGGTACTCAGAGGCCGAGGGTGCGGTCCGCGCGCGACCCGCACCCTGCGAGGCCACGGTCAGTGGCGGAGATCGGAAAGCGGAAAGCGGAAAAAGAAGAAGCCCCACCCCGGAGGTAGGCATGCCGCGGACGGACCTGGAAGGGCATGGCCCCGTCCGTTTCGGGCCGCCGCTTCCCGAGGACGGGCTGCCTGTGCTGCCCGAGTTGTCCGCCGTGCTCGCCGCGGCCGCCGGACGCCCGGAGAGCGAGCCGGTCGGCGGCGGATCCGCGTTGCGGGAGGCCGCGTGCGGCTACTGGGACCGGCGCGGACTGTCCGCCGGGCCCGACCGCGTGGTCGCCGCCCCGGGCGCACCGTCCCTGCTGCTCGCCCTGACCGCCGCCCTCGGCGGCGACGTCCTGGTGCCTCGGCCCTGCGCTGCCTGGTGGGCGCCGTACGCCCGCCTGTTGGGAAGACCCGTCTTCCATGTGGCGACACCGGCCGACTGCGGCGGTGTCCCGGACGCGTACGCCCTGCTGGAGACCGTGCGCCGGGTCCGTGCCGAGGGCGGCGACCCGCGGCTGCTCGTGCTGTCCGTCGCCGACGACCCCACCGCCACCGTGGCCCCGCCCGAACTGCTGCACGAGACCATCGAGGCCGCCACCGGCGAAGGTCTGCACCTGGTCAGCGACGAGACCTGGCGCGACACCCTGCACGCCCCGCACGACACCGTGCTGCTCAGTCCCGCCGAGATGCTGCCCGAGCGGGTCACCGTCGTCACCGACCTGGCCGGCGCCCTGCTCCCGACCGGCTGGCCGGCCGCGGTCGCCCGCTTCCCCGCGGGGCAGACCGGCGACGACCTCCACGCGCGCGTGCTCGACGTCCTCACCGCGCTCGGCGCCCGCGTCGCCGCACCGGTCGCCGCCGCGGCCGTCCACGCCCTCGGCGAGCCCGAGCCGGTCACCGCCCGCGTCGCCGCCGCCGTACGCCTGCACGCGCGCGTGGCCGCCGCCGCGCACACCGCCGTCGTCACCGCGGGCGCCCTGGCCCGGCCCCCGCAGGCCGGCCGCCACCTCTACGTCGACCTCGGCCCGCTGCGCTCCGCGCTCACCCCGCGGGGAGTGGGCGACGCCCAGGAACTGGAGGACTTCCTCGCCACCCGGCTCGGCATGCCCGCACCGGGCGGCCACCGGTTCGGCGACGACCTCGGCGCACTGCGTGTGCGGCTGTCCACCGGCCCGCTGCTGGGCGGCACGGACGAGGAGCGCGCGGAATGTCTCGGATCGCCCTCTCCGTTGGAACTGCCACACGTGCGACGCGCGTTGATCCTTTTGAAAACGGTCTTCGACGATCTCCGCGACGAAGCTCTGCGAAGGGAGCCTCCTCGATGACGCAGCAGTCCGAGTCGACCAAGAGCACGCCCGCCCAGGAAACCGACGAGCCGGCGGCCACGTCACCCTTCGCACCCCGCACACCGCCCCCCACACCCCTCGCGGCCCCGAGACCGCTCGGCGAGCGCCGGGTGTGGCCGCGCACCTTCCACGACCGTCTGACCGCCCCGCTGCCCGACCTGAAGGCCATGGCCCGCTTCGCCCGCGAGGGCGCCGTCCGCCCCGGCCGGGAAGGCCTCGCCGACATCCCCCGGCTGCCCTTCGAACCGGGCCCGCTGCCCCAGGTGGACGCGCGCACGGTCGCCGTCTCCTGGGCGGGCCACGCCAGTTGGGTCGTACAGATCGGCGGGCTGACCGTCCTCGCCGACCCGGTCTGGTCCCGCCGCATCCTCGGCACCCCGGCCCGCATCACCCCGGTCGGCATCGCCTGGAGCGCCCTGCCGCGCATCGACGCCGTCGTCATCAGCCACAACCACTACGACCACCTGGACGCCCCCACACTGCGTCGCCTCCCGCGCGACACCCCGGTGTTCGTGCCGGCCGGCCTCGGCCGCTGGTTCCACCGCCGCCGCTTCACCCGCGTCACCGAGCTGGACTGGTGGGAGGCGGCCGAACTGGACGGCGTGCGCTTCGACTTCGTGCCCGCCCACCACTGGTCCAAGCGCACCCTCACCGACACCTGCCGCACCCTGTGGGGCGGCTGGGTGCTCACCGCCCCCGACGGCAAGCGGGTCCACTTCGCGGGCGACACGGGATACGGCCACTGGTTCGCCCGCATCGGCCGGCGCTACCCGGGCATCGACCTCGCACTGCTGCCCATCGGCGCCTACGACCCCCGCTGGTGGCTGAGCGACGTCCACTGCGACCCGGAGGAGGCGGTGCGGGCCGCGCAGGACCTCGGCGCGCGCCGGATGGCGCCCATGCACTGGGCCACCTTCGTCCTGTCCGCCGAGCCCGTCCTCGAACCCCTCACCCGGGTCCGGGCCGCCTGGGAGAAGGCGGGCCTGGACCGCGACGACCTGTGGGACCTGCCGGTGGGAGGCTCACGCGTACTGAACTAGGAGGTTCCAAAAAAGCGGTCACTGAACTAGGCCGTCCTGGTCTTCCGCACCCGCCGCCACAGACTCGGCGCCGCACTGATCACCACGGTGAGCGCGACCGCCGCGACCACGCCCTCCCAGGGCTCCTTGAACAGCGACCCGCCGAGGATCCCGATCAGCTGGTAGGTCACGGCCCAGGCCAGACAGGCCGGCAGGTTGCCGCGGGCGAAGCGGCGCATCGGCCAGTTCGCCATGAGGCAGGCCAGCATGATCGGGATGCGTCCGGCCGGCACCAGCCGGGACAGCACCAGCACCGCCACACCGTGCTCGGCGAGCTTCTCCTGCGCCTGACCGAGGCGGTCCTCGGGTGCGCGCGACCGTATGGTCTCCAGCCACCGCGAACCGTTCTTGGACCGCATCCCGCGCCGCCCCAGCCAGTACAGCGCGGCATCACCGAGGAACGCGGCCGCCGAGGCGGTCACGAACACCAGCGCCAGCGAGAACGGCGCCGTCTGGTGAAAGGCGACCACGGCCGCCGAACTCACCAGCGCTCCCGTCGGCACCACCGGCACCAGCGCCCCGATCAGCACCAGCAGGAACAGCGTCGGATAGCCGATGGCCTGCTGGGTGGACTCGGGCGCCACGGTCGTCGCGGCGGCGGCAAGCCCCGTCACCGGGCGACCTCCAGCCGCACGCTCTCCCCGTGCCCGAGCCGGTGCACCGCCACCTGCGGAGCGTGCTCGGCGGCGAGGCGTACGAACTCCTCGCCCGGCGTGTGGAATTCGTGCGGGCGCACGGCGTCCATGCCGATCGGCCAGTACGTGCCGTAGTGCACCGGCACCGCACTGCGCGGCGCCAACCGCGCCAGCGCCTGGGCGGCCCGGCCGGCGTCGAGGTGCCCCTCGCCGAGGTACGGCCCCCAGCCGCCCACCGGCAGCAGCGCCACGTCGACCTGCCCCACCTCCTCGGCCATCTCGTCGAACAGGCCGGTGTCCCCGGCGAAATAGGTGCGGGCCTCGCCCTCGACGACGTAGCCGAGGGCGGGGGAGCGGTGCGGACCGACCGGCAGCCGCCGGCCGTCGTGCCGGGCGGGCACCACCCGTACCACCAGCTCGCCGACGGCCATCTCGTCCCCGGGCGTCACCTCGCTCACCCGCAGATGCGCGAGCCGGCGCAGCCCCGGCACCGACCGTGGTGCGCCCCGGGGCACGAGCAGGCGCGTGCCCGGGGCGAGCCGCGCCAGCGAGGGAACGTGCAAATGGTCGGCGTGCAGATGGGAGACCAGCGCCACGTCCGTGCGCCGGGCGTCGGGCGACGGCAGCGCGCCCCGACGGCGCCGCAGATGCGCCAGCCGGCGGGCGAACAGAGGATCGGTGAGGACACGGGTGTTCGAGTCCTCGATCGTGCAGGTGGCGTGACCCCACCAGGTGATCTCCACCGGCACCTCTTTGCCTCCTTCGCGCGACTCCCCGAAGCCTACGGGCAGGAGTAGGGTCGGCGGCGAAACCGGAGGTGAGGGGGGACTCCATGGGAGAGGTTCGCGGTGTCCACGGCACGCCCTCGCCGCCGCGCGTCACGGCGATCGCCAGCCTGACGCCCCTCGAGGAACTCGACGACGACCCCTTCCTGGTCGACTCCCGTAGCCAGCACGCGATGTGCGCCCGCTGGGCCGCGGAGCGGGGCTACGTCGTCACCCGGGAACTGCTGGTGCGCGGACTGCGTCCCGACCACTGCGTCCTGTGGGAGGGCGTGCGCCCGGGCCGCGACCTGTTCGTCGCACCGAGCCTGCGCGTGCTGCGCAGCGCGCTGTCGTCGGTCGACGAGTTCACCGCCGAGTGCGCACGGCGGGGGGTCGGCGTGGAGACGGTCGGCCACGCGGAGCCGTCGTACGACGCCCAGATGAAGGCGCGGGTGCACCGCCGCCTGTCGATGCCGACGGCCGGCTACGACGGACGGTAGGCCTCTTCGCCGGCCCGGCCTGGCGAAGCCACTGGACCGGCCTGGCGAAGCCACCGGACCCGAGCCGGTCGGCCGGGCCCGTATGACAGGCTTGGCCGCGGGCCCGCACCGACGACGGGCCGGGCCGGGACGTGAGGTGTGCGGGGCGTGCGTGGAGGGCGTTGGCGGCGGGTCGCCAGTCAGGTCGGGCGGAGCGTCGCGGTGTGGGCCGTCTCCACTCTCACGATGTTGGTGCTGGCCGGCGCCCTGCCGGACTTCCGGCTCCAGTCCGCCGACGGCGACAGCGCCACCCGTATCGCCGTCACCGCCGCGCTCGGCGCCGGCGCCTTCGGTCTGCTGTCGGCGCTCGTCTGGCCCCTTCTCGTACGGCTGCTGCTGCTCGTCCCGGCGCTCGTCCTCGGCCTGCTGGTCTTCTTCCTCAACGGCGGGCTGCTGCTCATCGCGCTGCGGGTGAACCCGTCCGATCGGGGCGACGTGGCCCCCGAGACCGCGGTCGTGGTCGCGGCCGTGATGTCCGCCGTCGCCTCCGCCACCGGCGCCGCCCTGGCCGTGCGCGACGACGACGCCTACCGGCGCCGGCTCTACCGCCTCGCCGACCGCCGCCGCAGGTCCGGCCCGGCCTGCCCCGCCACCCCCGGCACCCTCTTCCTGCAACTCGACGGCGTCGGCCACGACGTCCTGCTCGACGCGGTCGGACAGGGCCTGATGCCCACCGTCGCCCGCTGGCTCGCCGGCGGTGACGGACGCAGACCCAGCCACCGGCTCACCTCCTGGCGCACCGACTGGTCCAGCCAGACCGGCGCCAGCCAGCTCGGCATCCTGCACGGCAGCAACCACGACATCCCGGCCTTCCGCTGGTACGAGAAGGACCGCCGGGAGGTCATGGTCTGCAACCGCCCGGCCAGCGCCGCCGAACTCCAGCGCCGCGCCGTCGAGGCCACCGGCGACGGCGGACTGCTCGGCGCCGACGGCGCCAGCCGCGGCAACCTCTTCTCCGGCGGCGCCGACGAACAGGCCCTCGTGCTGTCCATCGCCGCCCGCCGCCGCAGCCGCGAGAACCGCTCCCGGGCGGGCTACTTCGCCTACTTCTCCGACCCGGCCAACGCGGTGCGCACCGCCCTGTCCTTCGTCGCCGAGGTCGGCCGCGAGATGGTCCAGGCCGGCCAAACCCGCGTCCGCAAGGTCCGCCCGCGGGTGGGACGCGGCGGCCTCTACCCCTTCGTGCGCGCCTTCGCGACCGTCGTCGAACGCGATGTCGTCGTCGCCGCGGTGATGGGCGACATGCTCGCCGGCCGCACCGCCGTCTACGCCGACCTCGTCGCCTACGACGAAGTGGCGCACCACTCCGGGCCGATGAGCCGCGACGCCCTCAAGGTCCTCGAACGCCTCGACCGGTCGCTCGCCCTGATCGAGAACGTCGCCGAGCACGCCCCGCGCCCGTACCGGATCGTGGTGCTCTCCGACCACGGCCAGAGCCCCGGCGAGACCTTCCGCACCCGCTACGGCCTCACCCTCGGCGACCTCGTCCGGGCCGGCTGCGGGCTGCCCGTGCCGCGCAAGGCCGAGCGCACCCACAGCGGAGCCGAAGCCCGCGCGGCCGTGCGCGCGGCGTTGCGCCGGCCCGTCGAGGAGGGCGGCGAGCAGCGCCGCCCGTCGAGCCGCCGCTCGGAGCCGATCGTGCTGGCCTCCGGCAACCTCGGCCTGGTCTCCTTCCCGGACGTGCCGCACCGGATGAGCAAGGAGGAGATCGACGCCCGCCACCCCGCCCTGCTGACGACCCTCGCCAACCACCCCGGCATCGGCTTCCTGCTGGTCCGCAGCGAGGAGCACGGCGGCGTCGTCCTCGGCCCGTTCGGCACGGAGGTCCCCCTGGCGGAGCTCGACGAGAACCCCGGCCCGCTCGCCGACTTCGGGTTCGGAGCCGCTGACGCCGTGCGCCGTACGCACTCCTTCCCGCACGCCGCCGACATCATGGTCAACTCCTGGTTCGACCCCGCCGAGGGCGAAGTCCTCGCCTTCGAGGAGCAGATCGGCTCGCACGGCGGCCTCGGCGGCGCCCAGGCGAAGCCCTTCCTGCTGTCCCCGCGCGCCTTCTCCGACCCCGCCGAGGACGGGGCGGAACTCGCCGGCGCCGAGCACATCCACCAGGTCCTGCGCCGCTGGCTGCGCGAATCGGACGGCCCTCAGGTCCCCTTGGCGGCGGGCGAGGACCGAAGCGCGGTCTGACCCGGTACCCGCGTGGGCCGGGGTCTTCCGGGTGAGCCGAGCCGGAGTGTGATCGGATGGAGTCCTGAACCCGGAAACCGGGACCGTACGAAAGGAATGACCGTGGCCACCACGCGCTCCGCACACACCGTCTGGGAAGGCAACCTGCTCGAGGGCAACGGAGTTGTCGCCTTCGACTCCTCCGGCGCCATCGCGCAGCAGCCGGTGACGTGGGCTTCCCGCGCCCAGGAAGCGAACGGCAAGACCAGCCCCGAGGAGCTGATCGCGGCCGCCCACTCCAGCTGCTTCGCCATGGCGTTCTCGCACGCCCTCGCCGGGGCCGGCACCCCACCCACCAAGCTCACCACCTCGGCCGACGTCACCTTCCAGCCGGGCGAGGGCATCACCGGCATCCACCTCACGGTGGAGGGCACGGTGCCGGGCCTCGACGAGGACGGCTTCGTCGCCGCCGCCGAGGACGCCAAGGCCAACTGCCCGGTCAGCCAGGCCCTGAAGGCCGTACCGATCACGCTGTCGGCGAAGCTCGCCTGACCCGGCACACCGGACAGCGCAGTACGTGGGCCGTCTCCTCGCGGAGGCGGCCCGCGGCACGGCCGGCTCGCACCGGTTCGCGGACGCCGGCCCGGGTAAGAAGACTGACGGCGTCGGAAGGACTTCGATGGTGCCGGGAACCTCCAGCGGTGCGACGGTACTTGACTCCGCGACACGTGAACTCACCCGCGCGGTCCTGCTGTTCAGCCTGGACGGCCGGATACGGCCGACGGGCACCCGGCAGGGCGGCCTCGTCGACCGGTTCGACTACGGCCGCTTCGAGCCGCATCTGAGGTCCAGCGAGGCCGTGCTCCCCGTACCCGTCCTGGCCGAACGCGTGGCACCCAACGAGCTGGAACTGCCGCACGGCGACCGGGGCCTGCCCCTCGCCTCGGCCGAGATCCTGGTCCTCGCCACCCCGCGCGGCGATGTGACCCTCGTCCTGGACTGCGGATTCGCGGGCGAGACCGAGCCCGGCGCCCTCGCCTCCTGGCTCGCGGACACCTGCTTCGACCGCGCGCGGATCCGGCTCGCCGGCAGACCGCTGCTCGCCGTCCTGGGCGAACGGCTCGCCCTGCCCACCCCTCTTGCCCTCGGCCAGAACGTCCACCAACTCGTCTTCCCCGGCGGACAGTTGATGCGCGACCTGCTGAGCGCCGACCTCGCCGACGTGTCCCGCAGGCCCGCCCTGCTGAACGAGATCGTCTACCGCGGCCGGATGCCGCCCGCCCTCACGCCCGACTCCGAGGCGGGCCTTGCGCCCAATCTCAGGAACCACGGCGTCACGCTCGCCGCCCACGGCCGGGGCGTCTCCGTCCAGGCGGGCTGGGCCCCGCACGTCGAGAACGCGCTGACCCTGGTCGCCGTCGGCATGATCTCCGCGCTCGCCGTCCTCCAGCGCACCCGGCTGGCCGCCTTCGAGACGATGCGGGCCAATGAGCGTGCCCTGGCGGACTCGCCGTACGAGATCCGCTCGCTCATCTCCCGTCTGTCGGCCGGTGTGAACGAACTACAGCTGGACCTGGCCTTCGGGGTCGAGGCCTACGTCGACAGCCTGCTGATCCCCGAGATGCTCATGGAGAACTTCCAGTCCTCCCTGCGCGACGCCCTCGGCATCCGCGACAGCCTGGAGAACTCGGCACGCATGGTCGAGCGCCTCACCTCCGTCATCAACGCCCGCTCCGCCGCCCTGGACGCCGAACTCGCGGAACGCGACGACCGCCGCGACCGCACTGTCTCCGCCCTGGTGGCCGTGGCCACACTGATCGCGCTGCCGCCGACCCTGCTGCTGGCGTTCTTCGGGGTCAACGGCACGAACGTCGATTCCGGCCGCTCCATCCTCGACCTCGGGGCCTACGGCCCGGCGTACGCGCTGGCCTGGCTCCCCTTCGTCGCCCTCGCCGTGACCGGATACGTCCTGCTCAGACGGGTCAGCCGGCGCTCCGGCTCCTTCCTGTCCCCGCCGCTGTCCCCGCCCGACGGCCGGCCCGCCCCGGTGCCCGCGCCCCGCTCCCCGTCCGGAGGATGACCCGACGATGTCGCGACGACCCGCCGTCTCCGCCCACCGCGGAGGATCCGAACGAGCCGGCTCGGCCACCTGGGAGGCGTACGAGGACGCGATCCTGTCCGGCGCGGAGTACGTCGAGTTCGACATCCGGCGCACCGCCGACGGCGTCCTGGTCGTGTACCACGACCCGAGGGTGGCGCACACCGGCCCGCTCCTGTCCCGGCTCACCCACGCCGAGCTGAGCGAGCTGGCCGGATACGCGGTCCCGGTCGTGGACGACGTCATGTCCTTGATCGCCGGGAAGCTGGTGGGGCACCTGGACCTGAAGGAAGTGGGGTACGAGCGCGAGGTGATCGACCGGGCGATCGCCCTGCTCGGCGCGGAGGGCTTCGTCGCCACCACCCTGGAGGATCGTTCCGTCGCCGCCATCACGCGGATGTTCCCCGGGGTGCGTACGGCCCTGTCCCTGGGGCGTGACCGGAGGGAGATCGGCTCGGCGGTCCGCGTCGCGGGGACCAGGGTGAGCGAGCTGCTGCCCATGCGGCGGGTCCGGGCCTGCGGTGCCACCGGGGTCGCCGTGCACCACCGGCTGGCGCGCGCGGGTGTCCTGCGCGAGGCGGCCCGGCACGGTCTGTTCAGCATGGTGTGGACGGTCAACGAGGAGGTGCCGATGCGGGCGTTTCTCGCCGACCCGCGCGTGGACGTCCTGATCACCGATTTTCCCCGCAGGGCCCTCGCCCTGCGCGGCGGGCGGCACGACGAGCGCTCGTTGGGGTACCCGTCGCCTTGACAGGAGCCACTCACTGACAAGGCAGCCGCGGACCAGAGCCACCGAATGACAAGACCCTTGACAAGAGCTCACTCAAGTTTTGTGCTGGAGTGCGGGAAGGCTCCCTGGCGGAAGGCTCTCGGCGGAAGGGGACAACGATGGGACGTGCGGTCGGAATCGATCTGGGGACCACCAACTCGGTGGTGGCGGTGCTGGAGGGCGGTGAACCCACCGTTGTCGCCAACGCGGAGGGGGCCAGGACCACACCGTCGGTCGTGGCCTTCGCGAAGAACGGCGAGGTGCTGGTCGGCGAGGTCGCCAAGCGCCAGGCCGTGACGAACGTGGAGCGGACCGCCCGGTCCGTCAAGCGCCACATGGGCGACGGCAGCTGGCGATTCCCGTCGGAGGGCTCCGTCGACGGCACCCGCTACCAGGCGCAGGAACTCTCCGCGCGGGTGCTCCAGAAGCTGAAGCGCGACGCGGAGTCCTACCTCGGCGAGGACGTCACGGACGCCGTGATCACCGTCCCCGCCTACTTCGACGACTCCCAGCGGCAGGCCACCAAGGAGGCCGGGGAGATCGCGGGCCTGAAGGTGCTGCGGATCATCAACGAGCCCACGGCCGCCGCCCTCGCCTACGGCCTCGACCGGGGCGAGGAGCAGACCGTGCTCGTCTTCGACCTCGGCGGCGGCACCTTCGACGTGTCGTTGCTGGAGATCGGCGAGGGCGTCATCGAGGTCAAGGCCACCAACGGCGACACCCATCTCGGCGGCGACGACTGGGACCAGCGGGTCGTCGAACACCTGGTGAAGAAGTTCAAGGGCCAGTACGGCGTCGATCTGGGCAACGACAAGATGGCCCTGCAACGGCTGCGCGAGGGCGCGGAGAAGGCCAAGATCGAACTGTCCAGCTCGACCGAGACGACGATCAACCTTCCCTACATCACCGCCTCCGCCGAGGGCCCCCTCCACCTCGACGAGAAGCTGACCCGCGCCCAGTTCCAGGAGCTCACCGCCGATCTGCTCGACCGCTGCAAGAACCCCTTCCACCAGGCGGTGAAGGACGCCGGCATCAAGCTCGAGGCGGTCAACCACGTCATCCTCGTCGGCGGCTCCACCCGGATGCCCGCCGTCACCGGACTGGTCAAGGAGCTCACCGGCAAGGACCCGCACAAGGGCGTCAACCCGGACGAGGTCGTGGCCCTCGGCGCCGCGCTCCAGGCGGGCGTCATCCGTGGCGATGTGAAGGACGTCCTGCTGCTGGACGTCACCCCGCTGTCCCTGGGCATCGAGACCAAGGGCGGCATCATGACGAAGCTCATCGAACGCAACACGACCATCCCGACCCGGCGTTCGGAGATCTTCACGACGGCGACGGACAACCAGCCCTCGGTCGGCATCCAGGTCTACCAGGGCGAACGCGAGATCGCCGCCTACAACAAGAAGCTCGGCGTCTTCGACCTCACCGGCCTGCCGCCCGCCCCGCGCGGCGTCCCGCAGATCGAGGTCGCCTTCGACATCGACGCCAACGGCATCATGCACGTGTCGGCGAAGGACCTGGCGACCGGCCGCGAACAGAAGATGACCGTGACCGGCGGATCGGCCCTCCCCAAGGACGACATCGACCGCATGATGCGGGAGGCCGAGCAGTACGCCGAGGAGGACCGCCAACGCCGGGAGTCGGCCGAGACCAGGAACCAGGCCGAGCAACTCGTCTACCAGACCGAGAAGTTCCTGCGCGAGAACGAGGAGCGCGTCGCGGCGGACACCAGGACCGAGGTGCAGTCGGCCGTCACCGAACTCAAGCAGCTCCTGGAACGGAACGCCGAGACGAGCGAGCTGCGCACGGGCGTGGAGAAACTCGCCTCCGTCAGCCAGAAGATGGGCCAGGCCATGTACGCCCAGGCCCAGCAGACCCCGACGGAAGGCGCCGAACAGGCCACCTCGCCGCAGGAGGAGGAAGGGGTCGTGGACGCGGAGATCGTCGACGATGAGAAGGACCAGAAGGGCGGGGCTGCTTAGGCTGCTTAGCTCTCCCCTGTGTATGCGGTCGGCAGTGTGGCGCATACGGCGTCCAGTACGGTCGCGTACGGCGTACCGCGGTCGGTGAGCCGGGCCCGGAGCCGCTCCAGGCCGTCCCGGTGCTCGGTGAGCAGGCCCGTGTCGCCGGTGCGGGCCGCGAACTCCAGCACCGAGGGCAGGAAGTCGGGCAGTTCCTCGCCGGTGAACGTCAGGCCGTGGGCGCGGTAGACGTCCTTGAAGCGGGCCGGCGACACGTTCTGCCACCGGCTCAGGTAGAGGCCGTGGCGGTCCCTGGGGTCGAAGACCTGGACGTAGTGCGCCGCCAGTTCGTGCGCGGGCGTGCGGGCCGCGTGGTCGGCGAACTCCCGCAGCTGCGGGGCCGCTTCGCGCAGCAGGGGCAGCCGGGCCCGGAAGTCGTCGTCCGGGTAGGTCAGGCAGAGTGCCGCCGCCTGGTACAGCACCGCGTCCGAGGGCATCGGGCCTCCTCACTCCCTTGCTTGCCCGTGGCTCCTTCGAACCTAGGGCGGGGCGGGGGAGCGCACCTGTCGGCGGCACCCGTACGGGTTCAGGACGTGCGGGCGACCCCCGCGTACACGGGCACGATGCCCTCCGCCTGCGCCGCCACGTCCTCGGGCCCCGGCCGCCAACCGGAGACGGGGATCACGCCGGGACCGAGCAGGGACGGGGGTGACCTGCGACAGGATCAGGTAGCTGCCGGGGGCGAGCTCGCCGACATACCGCTCGAGGAGGCCGTACACGTCGTCACCGTCCGGCTCGTCGCCCAGGTAATGGGTGAGCGCGACCAGGGACAGGGCACCCGGGCCGGATGGGGCCGGCTGGTGTCGATGCGGACGGGCTCGGCGTCGGATCCGGTCATGCGGAGTCTTCTCCTCGAACTCGAACTCGGTCGTGCGGTTCAGTACGCCTCGCGGCATTCCCGCAGGAGAAACTTGGTGCGCTCGGCCGAGGCGGCGCGCGCCGACATGTGGTCCAGGACCTCCAGGTGCGCGGCGACCTCCTTGCGGGAGTCGAGGTAGAGGGCGCCGGTGAGGTACTCGGTGAAGACCATGTCGGGCAGCTCCGGCTCGCCGAAGCGGAAGAGCGAGAAGGGCGCGTACGTCCCCGGGTGCGGGCCCTCCTCGAACTCGGCGACCTGGAGTGTGACCCGGTCGCGCTCGGCGAACTGGAGGAGCTTGTCCAACTGGTCGCGCATGACCTCGCCGCGGATGCTCACGGGCCGCCGCAGCACCGTCTCGTCCATGATCACCCAGAGGTGGGGCGAGTCCGGGCGCTCCAGCAGCCGCTGCCGGGTCATGCGCAGGGACACATGCCGCTCGATCGTCTCGGGCCCCGTCTGCCCGATGGTCCCGGCCTCCATGACGGCGCGCGCGTACTCCTCGGTCTGTAGCAGCCCCGGCACGAAGTGCGGCTCGTAGGACCGGATGATCCGGGCGGCGCCCTCCAGGCTCACGTACAGGCTGAACCATTCCGGCAGCACGTCGTGGAACCGCTGCCACCAGCCCGGCTGGTTCGCCTCCTCGGCCAGCGCGACGAACGCGGCCGTCTCGTCGTCCGGGACGCCGTACGTCTCCAGCAGCACCTGGACATACGGGATCTTCAGCGCGACGTCGGCCGTCTCCATCCGCCGAACGGTCGCGGGGGCCACCCGCAGCACCTGCGCGGCCTCCTCGCGTTTGAGGCCGGCCGCCTCCCGCAGTTCCTGCAAGCGCCTGCCGAGCACCACCTGACCCACGGTGGGCGCGGGACGCCGCTCACTCACGCCACGCCTCCCCTACGCGTCGAAGCTCGTGTGCAGTCTGTCATGTTCCGCTGTCCGTCTCATCAGTCTCCTGGGGCCGGTTCCCCGGGGATTACCTCAGGGGTAATCGACAGTGGTTTCGGCGGGCGGGATCGTGGTGGTACCGGGTTCCGGGCCGGCGCACTCCGGCCCGGGATCCGGGCTCCAGTCCACCGCAAGACCGCAAGACCGCAACCCGACCTCGACGGAGGGTGATTCGTCATGTCCGCGACCCAGCTCGCCGCACTCGCCCGGACCCGCGACCCGCACACCATGCTGCGTCGCTTCCTCGCCCTGGACGCGGCGGTGACCGGCGCGAACGGACTCGCCTACCTCGCCGCCGCCGGCCCGCTGGGCCGTTTCCTCGGCGCCGACGACGGCCTGCTGCTCGTACTCGGGGCGTTCCTCACGGTGTACGCGGCGGCCGTCGGCCTGCTCGCCGTCCGCGCCCGCCCGGCCGCACTGCCGGTCCGGGCCGTGGTCGAGGCCAACCTCGCCTGGGCGGCGCTGAGTTTCGCCGCGCTCGGCCTGTGGCTGTCGCCGACCACGGCGGGTGCCGTCTGGACGGTGCTCCAGGCGCTCACCGTGACCGGATTCGCGCTGGTGCAGTACGCCGCCCTGAGGGCACGTCAGGGCGTCAGCGACTGAAGGTACTTGACCGTCGCCGGGTCGGCCGGGAGCAGCGTCTCGATGGCCAGCTCGGCGACGGTCACGTCCATGGGCGTGTTGAACGTGGAGATGGAGGAGATGAACGACAGCGTCCGGCCCTCGTGCTCGATCAGCATCGGCAGCGCGAAGTACGGTACCGGCTCGGCCGGTTGGCCGTAGTCGGTCTCTCCCTCTCCCTCTCCCTCTTCCTCCTCCGGCACCGGGTACGCCGCGACCTCCTCGTACAGCGCCCGCAGCGGCTCGGAGCGGCGCAGCGCGATCTGCCGGTCCATCTGGTCGAGCAGATGCCCGCGCCACGCACGGAGATTGCGGATGCGCGGCGCCAGACCCTCCGGGTGGAGTGTCAGCCGCATCGCGTTGAGCGGCGCGGCGAGCAGCGAGGCGGGAACGCCGTCGAGCAGCATGAGGATGCCCCGGTTCGCCGCGACGACGTTGTACATCGCGTCCACCACGAGGGCCGGGTAGGGCTCGTAGCCCTGGATCAGCCGCTCCACCCCCTCGCGCAGGGCGTCCAACGCCGGGTCGGCCAGCGGGGTTTCGGGGTAGCGGGGGGCGTAACCCGCCGCCAGCAGCAGCGCGTTGCGCTCCCGGACGGGGACGTCCAGATGCTCGGCCAGCCGCAGCACCATCTCCTCGCTCGGCCGGGACCGCCCCGTCTCGACGAAGCTGATGTGCCGGGCCGAGGAATCGGCACGCAACGCCAACTCCAGCTGACTGACCCGCCGCTGCTCCCGCCAGGCCCGCAGCAGCGGACCGACGCCCTTGTCGGCGGGGGCGGCGGCGGACGAGCCGGAACCGGACGCGACAATGCTCATACACACGACCGTAGTCGAGAAACGGTCGCCGGCAGTCGAGGAGTGGGCGCATGAACGGGCCGTGGACGATGGAGACCGCAGCGGTGTTCCGCGCCAGAGTGCGCGGCTGTCTGCTGGGCGGGGCGGTCGGTGACGCCCTCGGTTACCCCGTCGAGTTCTCCTCCCTCGACCGGATCCGCGCGGCCCACGGGCAGCAGGGGGTCACCGGGCTCGTGCCCGGCGAGAACGGTGCGGTGGGCCTGATCAGCGACGACACGCAGATGACCCTGTTCACCGCCGAGGCTCTCATCCAGGACCAGGAAGGCAAACGGCACCGGGCGCCGGAGAAGGGCATCAGCGACGGGTGGATCATGCTGATGCGCCGGGCGTACGAGCAGTGGCTGGAGACCCAGCGGAAGCCTGGCCCGGAGCAGGCCGCGCCCCCGGAGAACGGAGGTCCCGAGGGCGGCCTGATCACCGAGCCCTGGCTGTACGCCCGCCGCGCCCCCGGCAACGCCTGCCTGTCCGGGGTCGCCCAGATGTACGCCCCCGACCCGTGGCTCGCCCTCGACGGCAAGCCGGGGCCGGTCAACCCCGACTCCAAGGGCTGCGGCGCGGTGATGCGCTCGGCCCCCTTCGGCCTCGTCACCAACGACCACGTGGCCTTCTCCATGGCCGCCCGCGCCGCCCAGATCACCCACGGCCACCCCACCGGCTACTACGCGGCGGGCGCGCTGGCCGCGATCGTGGCGAACCTGGTCGAGGGGGACTCCATGGAGGGCTCGGTGCTGCGCGCCCTCCAGCTGCTGAAGCACTTCCCCGGCCACGAGGAGACCTCGGCCGCCCTGCACCGGGCGGTCGAACTGGCCGCGGACTCGACGGTGGCGAGGGCGGAGCGGGTCGAGTCCCTCGGGGCGGGCTGGGTGGCCGAGGAAGCGCTGGCCATCGGCGTCTACTGCGCGCTGCTGAAGATGCGCACCGAGGACGCCCTGCTGATGTCCGTCAACCACTCCGGCGACAGCGACTCCACCGGCTCGATCTGCGGCAATCTCCGCGGCGCCCAGCGCGGTGACAGCACCCTGCCCCACGCATGGGTCAGGCAGATCGAGGGCAGGGCCCGGATCGCGATGCTCGCCGACGACCTCGCGGCCACAGGTGTCCGTCACTGACCGAGGGGAACCCTCCTGACCAGGGCCGCGGCGGCACACCTGTGGCAGCCTGAAGAGGAACCCTCAGCACCCCGGTATCCAGGAAGGAGCGAGACCATGCCCGTCGAACCGCTGCCGCAGAAGGAGATCGAGGACCGGCTCGCCGAGCTGCCCGGCTGGTCCCTCGACGGCGACCGCCTCAGCCGTTCCTACCGGCTCGGCACGCACCTCGCCGCGACCGCGATGGTCGTCCACATCGCCCAGGTCCAGGAGGAGCTCGGCCACCACTCCGACCTCACCCTCGGCTACAACACCGTGTCCCTGACCGTGAACACCCACAGCGTGGGCGGCGCGGTGACGGAACTCGACGTCGAGCTGGCGCGAAAAGTGGAGGCGCTCGCCGTCGGCCACGGGGCCCAGTGACGCGGGTGCTCGACTACGACAAGGAAGCCGGCGCCTACGACGCCTCCCGCGGCGGCGAGCCCAGAGCCGCGGCCGCCGCCGATGCCGTCCTCGGCCTGGTTCCCGCGGACGCCCGCCGGCTCCTCGACCTCGCCTGCGGCACGGGGATCGTGACCCGGCGGCTCGCCGCGGCCCGCCCCGGCCTGCGGGTGACGGGCGCGGACCTGACGTACGGGATGGCCCGGATGGCCGCCGTACGCCTGCCAGGCGCGATCGTGCTGGCGGACAGCCGCCGGCTGCCGTTTCCCGACGAGGCGTTCGACGCCGTCAGCAGTGTGTGGCTGCTGCACCTGCTCGACGGGCCGGGCGACCTACAGGCCGTCGTCGCCGAGTGCGCCCGTGTGCTGCGGCCCGGCGGCGTGTACGTCACGACCGTCGACAAGGCCGCCGCGCACGACGTCGGCAGCGACATCGACGCGGTGCTCGCCCCGCGACCGCGCCGGCCGGCCCAGGACGCCGCCGAGGCCGTCACCACGTACGCCGCCGCGCACGGACTGGTCCCGGCGGGGCAGGCCCGCTTTCCCGGTCACGGCCAGGGCCGCAGCCCGCGCGGCACGATCGCCGACCTGCGGCGCGGCTGGTTCACCCGGCTGCCGCCCGGCGACCCGCTCGCCGAACGGTTCGCCGTACGGCTGGCGGCGCTGCCCGACCAGGACCGGCCGCGTCCGGACCCGGAGTTCAAGCTACGGGCCTTCAGGAAGCGGGCCGCCGCGTGAAGTCCATGGTCCAGTTCCGCACCCAGGTCTGCCCGCCGTCCGCCGAGAACGCCATCTCCCAGTGGGCCGCCGTCCGCGACAGCACCGACCACAGATAGCGGACCCGTACGTCCTTGCCGCGGTAGGTGTCGTCGCCGTGGAACTCGCCGCGCTTGTCCGCGCCGAAGCGGCCGATCACCGGCGGGAACAGCGTGCCGGTCTGGCTCGGCGACCAGTACAGGTTCCAGTCCCGCGTCTCCCGGTCGAACAATCGCAGGGTCACGCCCTTGAAGCCCTTGGTGGGGCAGTCCATCTCGTCGATGTTCGCGGCCCCGTCGTGCAGGCTCCGGCACCAGTGGGTGGCGGGGAACTCCTCCCAGCCGCTCTCCGGGTCCAGGTAGTCCAGGAGGCGGCGGTTGACGATGTCCCACTCGCCGTGCAGGAAGCCGAAGTCGTGCGGCGTGCTCATGAACGGTCTCCAGTCGTGCCCTCGGGGAGGGTGTCGGTGATATAGGCGTCGAGGTCGGGGACGTCGGGTGCGAGCAGGTGCCTTACCCAGGCGTCCCGTTCGTGCAGGATCGGCGGAAGTTCCCAGACGCAGCCGATCCATGGCAGGTCGGGCCGGACGAAGTGGGTGGGGTCGTGGTCGGGGCAGCCGAGGACCGGCTGGCCCGCCGCGGCGCCGCGGAAGTGCAGGACGTTGTCCCACACCCAGCTGTACGCGTTCAGATAGGCGCTGTCGTCACCGCCGCGGTGCAGCACGACGAACGTCGCCGGCGGCGTGCCGTCCGGCTCCGGCAGCAGCTCCGGCAGGATCTCGTACGCCGCCTTCGCCACCTCGGGCGCGATGCCGGCCGGATCCGCCGTGACGTGATAGCGCTTGATCCGCCGCCCCGCCAGCTCGATCGGCGGCGGCACGGTCAGCAGTCTCTCCGTGAACTTCTTCTTGAAGACCATGAACGGGACGCTAGAGCCGCTTCACTGACATCCTGTGTCAGTGAAGTCCAGCCGACTGGTGTCCATCCTGCTGTTGCTCCAGACCCGGGACCGGATGACCGCCGCCCAGCTCGCCGAGGAACTGGAGGTGTCGGTCCGCACGGTCTACCGCGATGTCGAGGCGCTGAGCGCGGCCGGTGTCCCGCTGTACGGCGACGCGGGGCACGCCGGCGGCTACCGCCTCCTCGACGGCTACCGCACCCGTCTGACCGGTCTCACCGCCGGCGAGGCCGAGGCCCTCTTCCTCGCGGGCGCCCCCGGACCCGCCGCCGAACTCGGCCTCGGCTCCGTCCTGGCCGCCGCCCAGCTGAAGGTCCGCGCCGCCCTGCCGCCAGAACTGCGCGCCCATGCCGACCGCGTCAGCGGCCGCTTCCACCTGGACGCCCCGGGCTGGTACGCGGACGCCGACGAGGCGCCGTATCTGCCTGCGGTCGCCGACGCCGTATGGAACAACCGTGTCCTGCATGTCGTATACCGCCGCTGGCGCGAACCCACCGACGTGGAGCGCCGCCTGGAACCGTACGGACTCGTCCTCAAGGCCGGCCGCTGGTACGTCGTCGCGGGCCCCGGTCCCCGCACCTTCCGCGTCGACCAGATCCTTCAACTCACCGCGATGGATGAGGAGTTCACTCGCCCCGACGACTTCGACCTGGCCGCCTACTGGACGGCATACCAGCGCGACTTCCATGACCGGCTGAACCGGGGCGAGGCGGTGGTCCGGCTGGCCCCGGGCGTGCGGCTCACCGGGCCGGTGACGCTCAACGGCGGTACGCAGGAGGACGGTTGGACTCTGGTCACCGTCCCCATCGAGTCCGACGACCGCGCCCACGCCGAATTCCTGCGCCTGGGTGCCGACATCGAGGTCCTCGAGCCACCCGAGCTGCGCGAGAAGATCGCCCGGACGGTCCACGAATTGGCCGAAAAATACGGCAACTCGGGGCCGTGCGGCGGCGACTGAGGGGGAACGGAATCCTTCCGCCCTCTCAGGAGGTCAGCCCCGTGCAGCACCCGCACCCGCACCCCGACCCGCACCCCCGCAAGCACCGCAGACGCCGAGTGCTCCTGTCGTCGGCGGTCGCCGCCGCGACCCTCGTCGGCGCCGGGCTCACCGCCACGATCGGCACCGACTCCGCCGAGGCCGCCACCGCCCGCCAGGTCGAGAAGCTCGACCGCGGTGTGGTCAGCGTGCACACCGACAGCGGCAACCTGGTCAGCTGGCGCTGGCTCGGCACCGACGCGAACGACGTCTCCTTCAACGTCTACCGGGCCGGCACCAAGGTCAACTCCACCCCGATCACCGGCTCCACGAACTACTTCCACTCCGGCGCCCCCTCCCAGGCCGACTACACGGTCCGCGCGATCGTCGGCGGCGTGGAGCAGGCCGACTCCGTCCACGCCGTGCAACTGCGCACCGGCTACAAGGACGTCCCGATCACTCCGCCGGCCGGCGGCACCACCCCCGACGGCGTCGCCTACACCTACGAGGCCAACGACGCCTCCGTCGCCGACCTCGACGGCGACGGCGCCCTCGACTTCGTCCTCAAGTGGAACCCGACCAACGCCAAGGACAACTCCCAGTCCGGCTACACCGGCAACACGATCGTCGACGGCATCAAGCTCGACGGCACCCGCCTGTGGCGCATCGACCTGGGCCGCAACATCCGCTCCGGCGCCCACTACACACAGTTCCAGGCGTACGACTACGACGGAGACGGCAAGGCCGAGGTCGCCATGAAGACCGCCGACGGCACGAGGGACGGCACCGGCGCGGTGATCGGCAGCTCCTCGGCCGACCACCGCAACTCCGGCGGGTACGTGCTGTCCGGCCCCGAGTTCCTGACCATGTTCAACGGCCAGACCGGCAAGGCGATGCAGAGCGTCGACTACGTCCCGGCCCGCGGCAACGTGTCCTCCTGGGGCGACAACTACGGCAACCGCGTCGACCGCTTCCTCGCGGGAACGGCCTACCTGGACGGCTCCCGCCCCTCCCTGATCATGGCCCGCGGCTACTACACCCGCTCGGTCATCGCCGCCTGGGACTGGCGAAACGGCGCCTTCACCCGCCGCTGGACCTTCGACACCAACTCCTCCACCAACAGCGGCAAGGGCTTCGACGGCCAGGGCAACCACAGCCTGTCGATCGCCGACGTCGACGCCGACGGCAAGGACGAGATCGTGTACGGCGCCATGACCGTGGACGACAACGGCTACGGGCTGTGGACGACCAAGACGGGCCACGGCGACGCCGGCCACGTCGGCGACCTCAACCCCTCCCGGGCGGGCCTGGAGTACTTCAAGGTCTCCGAGAGCACCAGCCAGCCCAGCTCCTGGATGGCCGACGCACGCACCGGCTCCCTCCTCTGGCAGACGGCCTCCGGCGCCGACAACGGCCGCGGAGTCGCCGCCGACGTCTACGCCGGCAGCGCGGGTGCCGAGGCCTGGTCCGCCTCCGACACCACCCTGCGCTCGGCGACCGGCGCCTCCCTCGGCCGGGAGCCCTCCAGCATCAACTTCCTCAGCTGGTGGGACGGCGACCCCGTCCGCGAGCTTCTCGACGGCACCCGCATCGACAAGTACGGCACCTCCGGCGACACCCGCCTGCTGACCGGATCCGGCGTCCACTCCAACAACGGCACCAAGGCCACGCCGTCCCTGTCCGGTGACATCCTCGGCGACTGGCGCGAGGAGGTCGTCTGGCCGACGTCGAACAACACGGCTCTGCGCGTCTACTCGACACCGGTCGAGACCAGCACCAAGATCACGACTCTGCTGCACGACACGATGTACCGCACGGCGCTGGCCTGGCAGAATACTGCATACAATCAGCCGCCGCACCCGAGCTTCTTCATCGGCAACGGGATGGCGACGGCGCCCAGGCCGACGGTCTACACCCCCTGAACGACGGTGGGTGCGTGCCCCCTCGGGGAGCACGCACCCACCGCATCTCGGTCCTCCTGACCGTCAGTTCACCGTGCAGGTCTTGTCACCCAGCTTGAAGGCCGCGGGTTTCGTGTTCGTCCCCGACCAACTGCCCGTGAACCCGAAGCCCACCGACGAGCCCGCCGCCACGGTGCCGTTCCAGCCGACGTTCTTCGCCGTCACCGCCGTACCGGACTGCGCGGTCTCGGCGTTCCACGCCTGCGTGACCTTCTGGCCCTCGCCGAAGGTCCAGCCGAGTGACCAGCCGCTCCAGGCACTCGAGCCGGTGTTGGCGAGCTGCACGTCGGCCTGGAAGCCGCCCGACCACTGGTTGGTGACCTTGTACGTCACCGCGCAGGCGCCGCTCGGATCGGGACCCGGGCCCGGACCCGTGACGTCGGAGCTGTCGCCGTAGACGACCCCGCGGCCGTTGGTCGACACGTACACTCGGCCGTACACCCGCGGGTCACCGCTGATCGCCGCACCCGTCCAACCCCACTGGTGGGCATCGTCGTTGATGCGGGTCCAGGTCGCGCCCTTGTCGGTCGAGCGGAAGATGCCGCGCACGCCGCCGATCTTCGCGCTGGTGTACAGCGTCTGGTACGACGCTCCCGGCGCCGCCTTGCCGAAGCCGATCGTGTCGGCCTGCTCGACGCCCGGGAGCTTGGCGAAGGTGGCGCCGCCGTCCGTCGAGTGCCACAGGCCGTACGCGCCGTCGCTCGCACCGCCCGCCAGCCACACATCGCCCTTCGTGCCGGGCAGCGCCTTGAAGCGGACGCTGTCGCCGCTCGGCAGACCGGTGGCAGCGGAGGCCGTGAAGGTCGCGCCGCCGTCCGTACTCACGTAGAACTTCCCGGACTTGAAGCCGTAGAAGGTCTTCGGGTCGACCCGGTCGGACTCGACGATCGCGTCCGCCGGGATGCCGCTGGAGGCGGCCCAGGAGGTGCCGAAGCCGGTCGCGTACTGCACGGCGGCGCCGGCCGGACTCCACACGAAGCGGCTGCCGTCGGCGGCGGCGGCGACGGTGCCTCCGCCGCTCACTCCCGAAGGGTCCGTCCCCGCGAACCAGTTGGCGCCGTTGTCCGTCGAGAACGCGATGTGCGGACCCGAGTCGAGATTGCCGACCCGGACGACCGTGTTCGGGCTGGTCTCGGCGAAGTCCAGGCTGGTGGTCGTGGTGAAGTTCGGCGAGGTGTACATCATCGACGGGACCTTGGTCAGGTCCGTGTGCCGGAAGCCGCCGATGTCACCGAGGGCGCTGAGCAGCGGGGCTCCGGACGGGGGAGAGGCGAGGTCGTTGACCGCCGTCTCCTCCAGGCCCTGCACCATCGGCTTGACGGTGAACTGGCTGCCGCTGTCCCAGTTGGTGAGGTTCTCGGTGCCGTAGATCGTCGCGCCCGTCCCGTACATCATCCTGTTCGAGTCGAACGGGTCGATCTCCATCGACTCCGTCATCCAGCCCAGTTTCGGGGCCTGTTCGGGCGGTGACGGGTTCGCGCCCCAGGACAGCCACGGCGAGGACGAGACGTCCATCGTGTACCGGTTCGAGCGGGTGGGATACGAGGGGGTGTCCCAGGCCTTCGTCCAGGTCGCGCCGCTGTCCGTGGAACGGAAGATCTGGGTGTCCGGCCACCAGGAACTGTATGCGGTGGCCATGAGGGTGCCGGGCTTCTGCCGGTCCACCGTCAGCCCGCTGAAGCCGTAATAGGTGTCGGCCTCGGCGACCGGGCTGATGTTCGTCCAGGTGCCGGTCGCGGTCGCGTACCGCCACAGCTGGCCCTTGCCGCCGTCGTACGGGCCGCCCTTGTCGCTGTATGCGAGATACAGATAGCCGTTTTCTGTATCCAGTACGCCCTTGTGGGCGAGGTATCCCGTCGGCTGCCCGGCGAGCCGGGTCCAGGTCGCGCCCGCGTCCGTCGACCGGTACACCGCGTTGTCCTTGTCGGCGACCCCGACGTAGATCGTCTTCGTCGCGTTCCCGGACGTGCCCGTCGACTCGTCGAAGGTGACCCAGACGATGCCCTGGTTGTCGCTGGCGTAGCCGCTCGTGTCGCTCGGATCCTGCGCGTAGTTGCCGACGTTGGGGAAGTTGCCCACCTGCGACCAGCTGGCGCCGGAGTCCGTCGACCGCCACAGGCCCTTGCCGCTGGGCGCGCCGAGATACAGCACGCTGTTCTTGTTCGGGTCGACCACGAGCCGCTCGCCCATGCCCCGGCCGGGCATGTTGCCGCCCAGCTTGAAGGGGAGCGCCGCCTTCTGCCAGCTGGCGCCCCGGTTCGAGGACCTGAGCACGGCCCCGTTCCCTGGATCCCAGCTGTTCGTGTAGGTGCCGACGGCCGCGTACACCTTGTTCGGGTCGACGGAGTCGGAGGCCAGGCTGACCACGCCCGTGTGCCCCCAGTCGTCCCAGCCGACCGAGTCCAGCAGCGGCGTCCAGGTCTTCGTCGACTCCTGCCAGCGGTAGGCGCCGCCGATGTCGGTGCGGGCGTAGGCCAGGTTCTTCTCGCTGCGGTTGAAGACGATGCCGGGGACGAAACCGCCGCCGTCGATCCGGGCGTTCTTCCAGGTGTACGTGTCGGCGGCGAGCACCGGCTTCACCGGATCGGCGGCGAGTGCGGGCGGGGTGCCCGCGAGCAGGCCGGCCGCCAGTGCCAGCACGGCCGTGAGGATGCGGGTTCTTCGCACGGTGGGGGACCTTCCTTTCAGGAGGGCCGTTCAGGGAAGCGCGCGAGAACCGGGCGGCCCCCAGTGCGGGTGGGGGCCGCCCGGCCAGGTGGCCTCGTCGTCAGGTGACGAGACCGCGTACACGGAGCTTTCAAGCGGTTCCGGAGAAGAACGGTGACCACAGAGCCCTCAGGGGCGCGGGGAACTGCGCGACCAGCCACAACGGACCCGCAGTCGAACACGGCCTTCCCGCGGAGCGCTTCGCGGGGACTATTCGAGAAGCTCCGAGTACGAGCCCATGGCCAAGGCGATGTCCGCCTGGGCCCAGAACCGGTGGTACGTGAAGGAGGGCGCGGCTCCGCCCGCCAGATAGGCCTCGATCTTCGACCAGGCCGGGTCGTCCTCGTAGAAGGAGCGGATGGAGTCGAAGGTCGACGAGGCGTTGATCGCGTCGCCGTTCGGCATGGTGCCGGTCCAGCCGCTCGGGACGTGGACACCGTCGTCGAAGCGGTTGTAGTCGGCGCGGGTCTCCGGGACGGCGATGCCCAGGCTGTCCTGGTAGTTGTTCCACATGCCGTCGAGGAGCGCCTTCGCCGTCGACGCGGCCTGGGTGTCACCGGAGCGGTCCGCGTAGTACGTCAGGGTCTTGGCGTACGCGGCGGCCACCCCGACGTCGTTGGTGTAGTCGGCGACGGTGACGTGAAGTCCGCTGTTGGCACCGGGACTTGACGCGTTCCAGGTGTCCGGCTGGCCCGACCACTGGAGTGTGGACGGGATCAGGTAGGTGCCGTCCGGGTTGATCGTGGTCTTGGACAGCGCCCAGTCCACCCACTTGTCGAGGACCGCCTTGGCCTCCGCGTCACCCGACTGCTGGTAGTACTCGGCCACCCGCTCCATCGACCACGCCTGGAAGCCGAACCACTGGTTGGACGGCGGGTCGTGGTAGACGGGCTGCTGGTCGTAGTACATGCCGTAGAAGGTGGACTTCCCGGCCGGCGGCGTCGCGTACCGGCCCGCCCAGCTGTTGGTCGCGCCACCCGCGATGGCACCCTCGTCGGACTGGAGCCAGCGGTAGAACTCCAGCTGCCGGTCCAGCGACTTGGCCCAGTCCGCCTGGCCCGTCGCCGACTTGGGCTTGAGGTCGGCGTAACTGCTCAGCGCGTACGCGGCCAGGGGGTTCTGGTAGCCGCCGTGCGCGTGACTGGAGCCGATGCGCCAGGACCAGCCCGCCGAGGTGTCGGTGGCACCGCCCCACGCGTAGTACCAGGACATCAGGTACATCGAGGCGTCCTTGCCGGTGCCGGCCGGGCAGGTGCTGGGCCCGACACAGTTGCCGACCTTCTTGAAGTACTTGTCGTGCATCGAGTAGCGCAGGTAGTCGCCCATCTTCGCGGCCTTGCCCACGGTCGCCGAGACGTCACCGCCCTTGCCCTGCTCCTCGGCCCACTTGTCGGCCCAGTACGCGGCCTGCACGGCGCGTGCGTCGGCGTCCGGGGCGTTGGTGAACTTCCACTGCTTGGCATAGGAGGCGTCACCCGTGAACAGGTCCAGGTAGCCGTTCGGGCCGCCGTACTTGAAGGCGTCGCAGGTCGGCTGCGGCACCGTCTCCCACACCGACTCCTGCGCACCGCGCTGGAAGGTGTTGATGTACGACGGTCCGGTGTCCGCCGGACCCGCCTCGCACTTGCCCGGCGCGTTGCCGTACCCGTAGACGTTGTCGACGTCCTGCAACCAGTGCATACCGTAGACATCGTCCGTACCGTATGCGGTCTTCAGTTCACCGGCGATCGGATCCGATCCGACCGAGACATTGGCATCCAGTTTCGCCGGGTACTCCTGGGGAGTGTCCAGCTCGGGTGCGTACGTCGCCGGCTTCGAGGCGTTGTAGAAGGAGTTCGTCGGCTGGTCGGCGTGGGTCGGGATCATGTACTTCTCCATGATCTCCCAGGCGCCGTTGAACTTGGTCCAGTCGCCGGTGACCTTGCCGTACATGGCCTGGAGCCACAGGAGGTAGCTGTACGCCTCCGAGGTGGTCTCGTGGCCGTGGTCCGGCGCCTCGACGATCAGCGTCTCGACCGAGTGGTAGGGGATGCCCTCGGGCGAGAAGTAGCCGTTGGCCGGGTTGGTGATCTTGCCGTACAGGTCCAGGAACCGGGCGTCGTACGCCTTCGTCGCCGCGATCTGGGTGACCGTG
Organism: Streptomyces sp. NPDC050619; assembly: GCF_040654815.1. Taxonomy (NCBI): domain Bacteria; kingdom Bacillati; phylum Actinomycetota; class Actinomycetes; order Kitasatosporales; family Streptomycetaceae; genus Streptomyces; species Streptomyces sp. NPDC050619. The sequence goes on from NZ_JBFAIR010000009.1 coordinate 190,072, forward strand.
ACCGCGGCCTTTCCGTGCCCTGCGGCCGTCGACTCGAAGGTCGCCGCCCCCGTACCGGAGGAGCCCGCCGTGACGGTCACCTTCTGGGCGGTGTTCCAGTTCGACGGGGTGAAGGTGAGCGAGGCCCCGCCGGTCACCGTCAGGCCCGTGTTCCCGCCGGTGCGGGCGGTCGTCACGGTCACGTTGGCGGACGGCTGGGTCGACAGCTTCACGTCGTACGTGCCCGTCTTGCCCTGCTGGACGGCCAGCTGGTTGGTCGAGGCCACCACGGCGGGACCCGAGGCGACCGTGATGCCGACCGGCGTTGACTCCGCCGCCGCGCCCAGGCTGTCGTACGCCTTCGCGAGGAGTGAATGACTGCCCACGGTCAAACCTGAGACCGAAAGAGAGAAGGGAGCGGTCGTGTCCGTACCCAGCAGCGTGGTGTCGTCGTAGAACTCCACCTTGCTGATCGTCGCGCTGTCGGCCGCCGCGGCGGTCGCCGCCAGCGGGACCGGGTCACCCTGTGTGTAGACCGCGCCCGCGGCGGGGCTGGTCAGCACGGTGATCGGCGGCTGGTGTGCCCCCGTACAACTGGTGCCGTTGACCGTGAAGTTGGCCGGGGCGGCGTTGGTGCCGCTGTAGGTGAACTGCGCGCCCGTGGAGACGGCGGCGCCGGGAGCGATCGTGGCGTTGTACGACGCGTTCTTCACCGTGATCGCCTGGCCGGACTGGGACCAGGTGCCGTTCCAGCCGGTGCCGCTGAGCTTCTGGTTGCCGGCGTAGCCGTACGTCGCGGTCCAGCCGGCGATGGGGTCCGTGCCGCGGTTGGTGATGGTCAGGTCCGCGGTGAAGCCGGCGCCCCAGTCGTTCGTCTTGTAGTCGACGCTGCACTGAAGTGGCGCCGCGTGTGCGGGAGTTGATGCCGTACTCAGCATCGTGAACGGAAGGGCGAGGGCCGCCACGACAGCGGTCCACAGACGCCGAGCGGACCGGCGTCTTGTTCTTGGAGGCATGTGCTGGTTCCTCCTTGCGGCTCGGAGAAGTCAAGGCTTGAACCAGTGGGAGCGCTCCCATAGTGGGGATGGGGGTCGAAGGGGTCAAGGTGCTTGAAGAGTCGAAAAGATTCGACACATGATGTTGAAGGAAAGTCAGTGACTCCCCTGTTCTTTACCGTCACTTGGCGCTAGCTTCGTTGACACCAGTGGGAGCGGTTCCATCAGTCGACGCGTCTGTCAAGACGTGCCCGACCTGCAAGGAGTCGCTCATGCGCCACCCCCCGCGTTCAGTACTCTCAGCCGTCGCCGGCACGGTCGCCCTTGTCGGGTCCATGTCGAGGGCGAACCGTCGCCCACCCCGGATCCGACGGATCCGCCGGACGCCGCTGAACTCACCGCACCCGCCCTGCGCGTATCTGGCAACAAGCTCGTGGACGCGGAGGGCGGCACCCGCCGCCTGCTCGGGGTGAACCGGTCCGGCGGCGAGTTCATGTGTGTTCAGGGCCGTGGCATCTTCGACGGCCCGGTCGACGACGCCTCCGTCAACGCGATCGCCGGCTGGAACGCCAACACCGTCCGCATACCGCTCAACGAGGAGTGCCGGCTGGGCCTGTCCAACATCGAACCGCAGTACGCCGGCGCCCACTACATCAACGCCGTCAAGGACCTGGTGGCGAAGGTGAAGGCGAACGGCATGACGCCGATGCTCGAACTGCACTGGTCCCACGGCCAGTACACCGGCAACTCCGCCGGCTGTGCGGACGTGTACGCCAGCTGCCAGAAGCCGATGCCCGACATGCGGTACAGCCCGTCCTTCTGGGCCTCGGTGGCGAACACCTTCAAGGACGACCCGACCGTCGTCTTCGACCTGTTCAACGAGCCCTATCCGGACCGCGCGACCTCCACCGTCACCCAGGCCTGGCAGTGCTGGCGGGACGGCGGCACCTGCCCCGGCATCGGGTATGAGGTCGCCGGTATGCAGGATCTCGTCGACGCCGTACGCGATACCGGCGCCAAGAACCTGATCCTGGCCGGTGGTATCGCGTACTCGAACGACCTGAGCCAGTGGCTGACGTACAAGCCCACCGACCCGGCGGGCAATCTCGCCGCCGCCTGGCACGTGTACAACTTCAACTCCTGCTCGACCGAGAGCTGCTTCAACTCGACGCTCGCCCCGGTGGCCGCTCAAGTACCGCTCGTGGCCGGGGAGATCGGCGAGAACACCTGCTCGCACGGCTTCATCGACCAGGTCATGAAGTGGTTCGACGACCGCGGCCTGTCGTACCTGGGCTGGACCTGGAACACCTGGAACTGCAACACCGGTCCCGCCCTGATCTCCAGTTACGACGGCACGCCCACGCCCTTCGGCATCGGGCTGCGCGACCATCTGCGCGCCCTGAACGGCTGACCACTCCCGCAACCGAGCCATTCCCGCAACCGAGTCACACCCGAACCGAGCTACATCCGCAACCGAGCCTCATCCGCAACCGAGCCTCATCCGCAACCGAGCCTCATCCGCAACCGAGTCACCCGCAACGGAGAAGGAACCCGCACTCATGAGTCGTACGAGAACCGCGATGCTCGCGGCCCTGGCGCTGGTCGCCGGGGCCTCCGGGACGGCATTCGCCGTCGTCCCCGGGGACGTCGGCGCCGCCGCCGTCCCCTGCACCGTCGACTACAAGGTGCAGAACCAGTGGGACACCGGCTTCACCGCCGCCGTCACGGTCACCAACAACAGTGCGGCCAAGTCGAATTGGTCGCTGAAGTGGTCGTACGCAGGGAACCAGAAGGTCACCAGCGGCTGGAACGCCAAGATCAGCCAGAGCGGTGCCGCCGTCACCGCGGCCAACGAGAGCTACAACGGGACGCTGGCCACCGGCGGTTCGACCAGCTTCGGCTTCCAGGGCACCTACAGCGGCACCAACGCGATCCCGGCCACCTTCACCCTCGACGGCGTGACCTGCAACGTCGATGGCGGCGGCGGTCCCACGGATCCGCCGGGTCCGACCGGCCCCAAGGTCGACAACCCCTACAGCGGCGCCAAGGTGTACGTGAACCCGGAGTGGTCCGCGAAGGCCGCCGCCGAGCCGGGCGGCAGCCGTATCTCCAACCAGCCGACCGGTGTCTGGCTGGACCGGATCGCCGCCATCAACGGCGTGAACGGCGGCATGGGCCTGCGCGACCACCTCGACGAGGCGCTGACGCAGAAGGGCTCCGGCGAACTCGTCGTCCAGCTGGTCATCTACAACCTGCCCGGACGCGACTGCGCCGCCCTGGCCTCCAACGGCGAACTCGGCCCGACGGAGATCGACAAGTACAAGACGCAGTACATCGACCCGATCGCGGCGATCCTCGCCGACCCGAAGTACGCCGCGCTGCGGATCGTCAACACCATCGAGATCGACTCGCTGCCCAACCTCGTCACCAACACCGGCAGCCGCCCGACGGCCACGCCGGAGTGCGACGTGATGAAGGCGAACGGCAACTACCAGAAGGGCGTCGGTTACGCCCTGAACAAGCTGGGCGACGCGGCGAACGTCTACAACTACATCGACGCCGGGCACCACGGCTGGATCGGCTGGGACGACAACTTCGCCCCGTCGGCCGCCCTCTTCAAGGAGGCGGCGACCACCGAGGGCGCCACGGTGAACGACGTCCACGGCTTCATCACCAACACGGCCAACTACAGCGCCCTGAAGGAGAACAACTTCACCATCAACGACAACGCGGGCGGCAAGTCGGTCCGCGAGTCGAAGTGGGTGGACTGGAACCGGTACGTCGATGAGCTGTCGTTCGCCCAGGCCTTCCGCAACCAGCTGGTCACCAGCGGCTTCAACTCCGACATCGGCATGCTGATCGACACCTCCCGCAACGGCTGGGGCGGCGCCGCCCGGCCCACCGGACCGGGAGCCACGACCAGCGTGGACACCTACGTCGACGGCGGCCGCTACGACCGCCGTATCCACATCGGCAACTGGTGCAACCAGTCCGGCGCCGGCCTCGGCGAGCGCCCGCAGGCCAGCCCGGCCGCCGGGATCGACGCGTACGTGTGGATGAAGCCTCCGGGCGAGTCCGACGGTTCGAGCGAGTTCATCGAGAACGACGAGGGCAAGGGCTTCGACCGGATGTGCGACCCGACCTACACGGGCAACCCGCGCAACGGCAACAACATGTCCGGCGCCCTGCCGAACTCCCCGCTGTCGGGGCACTGGTTCTCGGCGCAGTTCCAGGAGCTCATGAAGAACGCCTACCCGGCGCTGTAACACCCTGAAATGATCCGCCGGGGTCAGCCTTCGCGGGCCAGACCCCGGCGGATCGCGAACTCCACCTCGGCGACGCGCGGCATCTCATTCCCGATGCTGATTCCGCCGACGTTTTTGCCGTCACGGCAACACCGGTGGCCCTCGTACGGTGCGTCGGAGCACGCTGGCCGCACCCGGACGAGAGGCTGACCCCCATGGCGCATCACCACCACCACACCGACATCGACTGGAACGAGATGGCCCCGCTGCTGGAGAGCCATGCGGAGCTGTTCACGCCCCTGTACGAACGGGCCCTCGCCTGGCTCGGGCACAAGCAGACCGAGCCCGGGCTGATCGTCGACGCGGGCAGCGGACCCGGGGTCGTCTCGTGTCTGCTCGCCGATGCCTTTCCCGGCGCCCGGGTCGTCGCCGTCGACGGCACCGAGCCGCTGCTGGAACGGGCCCGCGCCCGCGCCGCCCGGCTCGGCGTCGCCGACCGCTTCGGCACACTCGCCGGTGAACTGCCCGACGTCCTCGGTGACTTGGAGTACCCGGCCGACCTGCTGTGGGCCAGCCGGAGCTTGCACCACCTCGGCGACCAGCGTGCCGCTCTCGCCGCCTTCGCCGCCCGGCTCGCGCCCGGCGGCACGCTCGCGCTGATGGAGGGCGGACTGCCCGCCCGGTTCCTGCCCCGCGACATCGGCATCGGACGGCCCGGGCTCCAGGCGCGGCTCGACGCGCTGGAGGAGGAGTGGTTCGCCACGATGCGCGCGGACCTGCCCGGCTCCGTCGCCGAGGCCGAGGACTGGCCGGCGCTGATGGCCGCGGCCGGCCTGCGGCACACCGGCACCCGCAGTTTCCTGCTCGACCTGCCCGCACCGACCACGGACCGGGCCCGCGCCTACGTCGTCGCCTCCCTCTCCCGCCGCCGCGAAGCCTTCGGCGAACAGCTCGACGCCACCGACCGTGACACCTTGGACCGGCTCCTGGACCCGGACGACCGGGCAAGCGTGCACCACCGGCCGGATGTCTTCCTCCTGGAGGCGCATACGGTGTACACCGCGGTGCACGCCTACTGAAGCCACCTCCTCCTGTTGTTCTCGCCCTTGACTTCGAGAGTGCTCCAACTGATGGACTCCGGGCGTCCACCGCAGAACAACAGGGGGTACTCATGACCGACTCACCGGTCGCGCTCGTCACCGGCGCAGGCAGCGGCATCGGCGCCGCGGTCGCCCGGCGGCTGCTCGACGCCGGCCAGCGGGTGGCCGTCACCGGCCGCGGCGAGGAAAGACTGCGCGGCTTCGCCGAGGAACTCGGCCACCCCGACGGCCTGTTGACGATCGTTGGCAACGCGGCCGAGTACGACCATGTACGGTCGGCGGTCGACCGTACCCTCAAGGAATTCGGTCGACTGGACACAGTCGTCGCCAACGCCGGTTTCGCCACCCACGATTCGGTCGCCGAGGGCGATCCCGCCGGGTGGACCGAGATGGTGCTGACCAACGTGCTCGGTCCCGCGCTGCTCATCCGTGCCTCGATCGACGCCCTGAAGGAGACCCGCGGGCGGATCGTGCTGGTCGGCAGTGTCGCCGGATTCGTGCCCACGCCGGGCAACATCTACGGGGCGACCAAGTGGGCGGTGACCGGGCTCGCCGAGAACACCCGGCGTCAGGTGACCGAGTTCGGGGTGGGCGTGACGCTGATCGCGCCCGGCCGGGTGGAGACCCCGTTCTGGGACTCCTACGGCAGCCTGCCGCCCGGTCACCTGCTCACCGCCGACCAGATCGCCGACTCGATCGTGTGGGCCGTCGGGCAGCCCGCGGGCATCGACGTCAACACCGTCGTCATACGGCCGATCGGGCAGCCCAACTGAAAGCGGCAGCGCGCCCCGGACCCCGCCTCGCGGCGGTGTCCGGGGCGCATTGCCGAGCCCTCGTACGCCAGGACGTCAGGCCAGGTCGAACACCGCCGGGTCCGGACCCAGGCGACGGTCCTCGTTCAGCGCGCTGATCGCCGCCAGGTCCTCGTCGTCCAGGCTGAAGTCGAACACCTCGATGTTCTCCCTGATCCGGGACGCAGTCACGGACTTGGGGATGACGACGTTGCCGAGCTGGAGGTGCCAGCGCAGCACGATCTGGGCCGGGGTGCGGCCGTGCTTCTGTGCGATGGCCACGATCGCCGGGACCTCCAGCAGGCCCTTGCCCGAACCGAGCGGCGACCAGGCCTCGGTGGCGATGCCCTGCTCCGCGTGGAACTCGCGGACCGCGCGCTGCTGAAGGTGCGGGTGGAGCTCGATCTGGTTGACCGCCGGGATCACGGAGGTCTCACCGATCAGGCGCCGCAGGTGCTCCGGAAGGAAGTTGGAGACGCCGATGGCGCGGATACGGCCGTCCGCGTGGAGCTTCTCGAACGCCTTGTACGTGTCGACGTACTTGTCCGCGGACGGCAACGGCCAGTGGATCAGGTACAGATCGAGGTAGTCCACGCCCAGCGTCTCCAGCGACGTGTCGAAGGCGCGCAGCGTGGAGTCGTATCCCTGGTCGCTGTTCCAGAGCTTGGTGGTGAGGAAGATGTCCTCGCGGGGGACGCCGGAGGCGGCGATCGCCTTGCCGGTGCCTGCTTCATTGCCGTAGATCGCCGCTGTGTCGATGCTGCGGTACCCGGCCTCCAACGCGGTGGCGACCGCCTGCTCCGCCTCGTCGTCCGGCACTTGCCAGACGCCGAAGCCCAGCTGGGGCATCTCGACGCCGTTGTTGAGGATGATCGGGGGGACCTTGCTGCTCACGAGCTCTTGATCCTTACGGTTGTCGTCAGGTGTTACCTCTGATACCTCCTGTCGTCAACGATCACGGACCCTGATGCATTCCTGACCGTGGAATCCCGTGGAATCCCGTGGATTGGCCGGAAATGCATCCGACCTATTCGGTCCGGACCATTGACGTCGCTGCCTCGTGAGGCGACTCTGCTGCCGCGTGCCTTCTGCGAGGCGGAGGCTCCTGTTCGTCAGACATCGGATGAAAGAGTTCCTTTCGAAACGGCAGCCGCGGCCATCAACTCCCCGGGCGACCAACGACTTCCACGGCCTGGGTGCCTTCCTGATCATGAACGAACAACTGCGAGGTGATTAGTGTCATGAGCACATCCAGAAGAGCACTGCTGGGTGCCGCCCTCGGCGGCGCGGCGGGAGCCGCGGTCGGTCTGCCGGCCGCGACCACGGCGCACGCCGCCTCCTGGCAGCAGAAGTGGGCACCGTCCGCGAGCGGTGACGGCCTCGGCGCCTTCGAGACGATCGAGGAGGACCGCGCGGACTCGCACTCCGCGGGGCAGCCCCACATCTACGCCACCGGCGACAACTGGCGCTTCAACATGCATACGGTCGACCGTGACACGTCGACCGACCGCCAGCGGCAGGAGGTCACCGGCCTGCGCACCGGCGGCAGCAGCTACTTGAAGTGGACCGAGGGCCAGACCTGGCGGGTCACGTACTCCATGTACATCCCGAGCTCGCTGAAGGCGACCACCACCTTCACGCACATCATGCAGATGAAGCAGCCGGGCAGCGGCACCTCGCCGATCGTCGTGCAGTCCCTGCGCCGGGTGAACGGCAAGCAGACCATCGAGCTGAAGCTCGCCATCGACGACATCCTCGTCGGCCGCACCGATCTGGATCCCCTGCACGACAAGTGGACCGACGTGGACTTCCAGATCAAGGTCGGCAACGGCTCGGCGGGTTCGGTCCGCTGGATCCTCAAGAGCGGCGGTTCGACCGTCATCGACGCGTCGAAGACCGGCGTCGACACCTTCCTCGCCGACCGTGTGCGCCCGAAGTGGGGCATCTACCGCTCCCTCGGCGACACCTCCGGCTCTCTGCGGGACACCTACCTCCTGCTCACCAAGCTCCGCGGCTACCAGCTCGGGTGAGGATCATCCCCCGCCGCGTGAAGCCGGTGGCCTAGGCCCGGTACAGCGCCTCGACCTCATTGGCATACGCGTTCTCGATCGCCTTGCGCTTCAGCTTCAGCGACGGGGTCAGCAGGCCGTGCTCCTCGGTGAACGGCTGGGCCAGGATGCGGAAGGTGCGGATCGACTCGGCCTGCGAGACAAGGGTGTTGGCGGCGACCACCGCGCGCCGCACCTCCGTCTCCAGGTCCGCGTCGCGTACCAGCTCGGCCGGCGACAGCTGTGGCTTGGAGCGCATCGTCAGCCAGTGCTCGACGGCCTCGTGGTCGAGGGTGACCAGGGCGGCGATGTACGGGCGGTCGTTGCCGACGACGATGCACTGGGCGACCAGCGGATGGTCCCGCACCCGCTCCTCCAGCACCCCGGGGGAGACGCTCTTGCCGCCGGAGGTGACCAGGATCTCCTTCTTGCGGCCGGTGATGGTGAGGTAGCCGTCCTCGTCCAGCGAACCCAGGTCGCCGGTGGCCAGCCAGCCGTCGTGCAGGGTCTGGTCGGTGGCCTTGGGGTTGTTGAGATAGCCCTGGAAGACGTTCTCGCCGCGCAGCCAGATCTCGCCGTCGTCCGCGATGTGCACGGTCATGCCGGGGATGGGCTGCCCGACGGTGCCGTAGCGCGTGCGCTCGGGCGGGTTGGCGGTCGCGGCCGCCGTGGTCTCGGTGAGGCCGTAGCCCTCGTAGATGTGCACGCCCGCGCCCGCGTAGAACAGCCCGAGGCGCCGGTCCATCGCCGAGCCGCCCGTCATCGCTTGCTTGATGCGGCCACCCATCGCGGCCCGAATCTTGGAGTAGACGAGCTTGTCGAAGAGCTGGTGTTGCATCCGCAGACCCGTCGACGGGCCGGGCCCGCTGCCCCAGGCCTTCGCCTCCATGGCGTCCGCGTACCTCACGGCGACGTCGACGGCCTTCTCGAAGGGTCCGGCCTTGCCCTCCTTCTCCGCCTTGCGGCGGGAGGCGTTGAACACCTTCTCGAAGATGTACGGCACCCCGAGGAAGAACGTGGGCCGGAAGGCGGCCAGATCGGGGAGCAGGGCGGCGGCGTTCAGCTGCGGCTGGTGGCCGAACTTGACCCTGCCGCGGATCGCGGCGACCTGGACCATCCGTCCGAAGACGTGCGCGAGCGGCAGGAACAGCAGCGTCGCCACCTCGTCGCCCTTCTTCGAGTGGAACACCGGCTCCCAGCGCGCGACGACCGTGTCCGCCTCGTGCATGAAGTTGCCGTGCGTGATGACACAGCCCTTGGGGCGGCCCGTGGTGCCCGAGGTGTAGATGATCGTCGCGATCGAGTCGGGGGTGACGGCCTGCCGGTGCCGGTGGACCACCTCGTCGTCGAGGTGGGCCCCGGCGTCGTACAACTCCTGTACGGCGCCGGCGTCCAGCTGCCACAGCTGGCGCAGCTGCGGCAGCCGGTCGATGACGGTGGCGATCGTCATCGCGTGGTCCTCGTGCTCCACGATCGCGGCCGAGACCTCGGCGTCGTAGAGCATCCAGAAGCACTGCTCGGCGGACGAGGTGGGGTAGACCGGCACCACCTGGGCGCCGATCGTCCACAGTGCGAAGTCGAACAGCGTCCACTCGTACCGGGTGGGGGAGATGATCGCGACCCGGTCGCCGAAGCGGACGCCCCGGGCGAGCAGGCCCTTGGCGAGCGCGAGGACCTCGTCGCGGAACTCGGCGGAGGTGACGTCCCGCCACTGGCCGCCCTCGTCCTTGCGGCCGAGCGCGATGTACAGCGGGTCCGCCTGGGCATGTTCGAAGACGACGTCGGCCAGACCGCCCACCGGCGGTGCCAACGCCAACGGAGGGTTGGTGAACTCGCGCAAACCCCGCTCCCCGCTTCTTGTGACGCTCCCCACAGCGCGGTGAAAGCTACCCCACCCAGGATCTGGGCGGGAGGGGGGTCGAACACGAGCAGTGCCCAGGCACACACCGCTCGGTGACGTGAAATGCGCCCACATGGGGAAGGGTCGGACAGTTTACTTACGGAGAAGTAGGTTTTGGTGCCGTAATCTCCACCGAATCTGTACGACCCGATTACCCCCGACACGCCCGGCCGTTCGCCGTCATCCCCGGGTTGCCGCCTTCTCCTTTGTCAGCGTCGCCGTGGCCGGTTCCGTTACCGCCTCCCGCGCCGCGCCCGGTGTCCTGACCAGGGTCAGCACCAGCGCTCCGGCGATCATGGCGATCAGACCGGCGGTCACCGCGGCCGTGTTGAGCCCGGAGGCGAAGGCGGATCGCAGGGTGTGCTCGGAGAAGACGCCGCCCAGCGCACCGGCGCCGCCGCCCGCCAGGGCGTGGGCCGCGTCGTGCGGCAGCGAGTCCTGCATATGGGAGGTCAGCACCGTACCGAAGACCGCGATCCCGAGCGCGTAGCCGAGCTGGCGGAAGGTGTTGACCGCGCCCCCGGCCATGCCCGCCCGCTCCGGCGGCACCGCCGCCAGCGCCGCGCCCGCGATGCCGGGCGCCACCAGCCCCGTACCGGCACCCACCAGGATCAGTCCCGGAACCAGCGCGCTCGCGGTCGATCCCGCGTCCAGAACGGCCATGCAGAACTGCCCGGAACCGATCAGCAGCAGCCCGCCCCCGATGGTGATCCGCGGCGGCACACCGTGCAGCAGCCGGCCCCCGGCCGCCGCCACCGCGAACGAGGCGAGCGAGAGCCACAGGAAGACCATGCCGCCCCGCACCGGGCTCATCCCGAGCAGCGTCTGAAGCCAGATCGAGGTGTACGCCATGACGCCGAACGCCGCCGCGTTGAAGGCGAGCGCACCCGCCATGACGCCGGAGAACGCGGGCTTCAGGAACAGCCGAGGGTCGATCAGCGGGTCGGCGACGCTCCGCTCGACCACGACGAAGCAGACCAGCGCCACGACCGCCAGCGCGAAGCAGACGAGCGTGCCGGTCTGCGTCCAGCCGTGCGACCCGGCCCGTACGGCCCCGTACGTCACCGCACCGGCGAACGCCGCGAACGTCACCGTGCCCGCCCAGTCGACCCGGCGCCCGAGCTTCCCTCGCGACTCCGGCACCACGCGCAGCGTCAGCCACACCGAGACCACACTGACCGGCAGGTTCACGAAGAAGATCCACCGCCAGCCCGGCCCGGCGGTGAGCAGTCCGCCGACCACCGGCCCCACCGCGGCCGCCGCACCGCTGACCGCGCCCCACACGCCGAGCGCCACCGACCGCTGCCGCCCCTGGTAGACCGAGCCCAGCAGCGGCAGCGTCGTGGCGAACATCGCCGCCGCGCCCACGCCCTGGAGCCCGCGCGCGGCGACCAGCATCCCGGGCCCGGAGGCGAGCCCGCACAGCAGCGACGCCACCGCGAACAGCACCACGCCCGCCACATGCACCCGCCGCCGCCCCAGGACGTCGGCCGCGGCCCCCACTCCGAGCAGCAGCGCGGCCAGCGCCAGCGCGTACCCGTCCATCACCCACTGGAGATCGCTCAGCGAGGCGTCCAGCGCCCGCGCCATGTCCGGCAGCGCGACGATCGCGATCGTCACGTCCAGCAACAACATGAACGTGCCCAGGCACACCGCCGTCAGCGGTCCCCATGTGCGCATGTCCTCAACTCCCGTTCGATGGATCCGTGTGCCTCCGTACGATGGCTGCCGCACGGTCGATCACCACGGTGACCGGCGTCCTACTGCCGGAACTCGACAGGAGCGGGCATGCTGACGCGGGAATCCCACACACTGGACCAGCTCGACCTTCAGCTGTTGTCGGCCCTGGAGGTCAACGGCCGCGCCTCCTTCAGCCGGCTCGGAGCGGTCCTCGGCGCGTCCGACCAGACCATCGCGCGCCGGTTCCGCCGGCTGTGCTCACGCGGCGGGCTCAGGGTCGTCGCCGTCCGGGACGCCCATCGCCTCGGGCAGGACCAGTGGATGCTGCGGGTGCGCTGCGCGCCCGACAGCGCACCGGCCATCTCGGAAGCGCTCGCCAAGCGGCCGGACACGGGATGGATCGCACTCGCCTCCGGCGGCACCGAGATCGTCTGCATGACCCGGCCGCGCAACCCCGGGGACCACGACGAACTGCTGCTCGGCAAACTGCCCCGCACCCCCACGGTCATGGAGATCCGCGCCCACCAGCTGCTCCACCGCTACTTCGGCGGGCCGACGGGCTGGCTGACGAAGTTCGCGGCGCTCACGCACGAGCAGACCGCCGCCCTGCGCCCGCACCCGGAGCCCGGACCGGGACGGGTCCGCATCGACCCGGAGGACGAGACGCTGGTCGCCGTTCTCGAGCGCGACGGGCGGGCCGGCCTGCCCGAACTCCAGCGGGCCACCGGCCGCTCCGAGTCCGCCGTCAAGCGCCGCCTCGCCGCCCTGCTCGCCTCCGGGGCCGTGTACATCGACGTCGAGTACGACTCGGAGACGCTCGGCTACGCGCACGCCGCCGCCCTGTGGATCACCACCGCCCCCGGTGACCTGCACTCCGTCGGCCAGGCCCTCGCCACCCACGACGAGATCGCCTTCGCCAGCGCCACGGCCGGGCCGTCCAACATCGTCGTGACCGCCGTCGTCAAGGACACGGCGGGTCTGTACGCCTACCTGAGCGGTCCGCTCGGGCAACTGCCCGGCGTCCAGCACGTGGAGGCGACGCCGTTCCTGCGCCGGGTCAAACAGCTCACGTACCGGCAGCCGTCGCGCTGACCGTCCGGGCGCTTCTGATGGGCCTTCACACCGCACGCCGATCGCGAACACCAGCCGGCCGCGTCACCAACCTGTCCGGTCAGCACACCTAGCGCCGGTGCAACCGATCCCCGCCCGCCAGGATCGCCGCCGCCAGCGCGTCGGCCGCGCCCTGGGCCGCGCCGCGGCGGCGGCCGTGGACCAGCACGAAGTCGACCCGGCCGAGTTCCGGCAGCCCGGCCCGCTCGGGCACGCGCACCAGGCCGGGCGGGATCAGCCCCCGGGAGTGGCACATCACCCCGAGGCCCGCGCGGGCCGCCGCGATCAGCCCGTTGAGGCTGCCGCTGGTGCAGGCGATGCGCCACGGCCGCCCCTGCCGCTCCAGGGCCTCCAGGGCGAGCGCCCGGGTGATCCCCGGCGGCGGGTACACGATCAGCGGCACCGGACGGTCCGCGTCCAGCCGCAGCCGCTCCGCGCCGATCCACGCCAGTTCGTCGCGCCAGACCAGCCGGCCGTGCGGATCCTCCGGGCGCCGTTTCGCCAGCACCAGGTCCAGCTTCCCGGCCGCCAACTGCTCGTGCAGCGTGCCGGACAGCTCGACCGTCAGCTCCAGGTCGACCTCGGGATGGTCGTAGCGGAAGCCCTCCAGGATCTCGGGCAGCCGGGTCAGCACGAAGTCCTCCGACGCGCCGAAACGCAGCCGGCCGCGCACCCGCGTCCCCGTGAAGAACGCTGTCGCCTGCTCGTGCACCGCCAGGATCCGGCGCGCGAAGCCGAGCATCGCCTCGCCGTCCTCCGTCAGCTCCACGGAGTGCGTGTCCCGGCTGAACAGCTGCCGCCCCGTGGCGTCCTCCAGGCGCCGTACGTGCTGGCTGACGGTGGACTGGCGCAGCCCGAGGCGCCGGGCGGCCTGGGTGAAGCTCAGCGTCTGCGCCACCGCCAGGAACGTACGCAGCTGGGAGGGGTCGTACACGCCCCCAGGCTATCGCGGAACGCGATGACAGTGAGAGCGGTATACGGGATTCCCGATCGCCGCGTGAGGGAGCACGATGAGAGGGGGACCCGTGACCCCCGTATCGCCGACAGTGACAAGCCGACAGTGACAAGCAAGTGGAGCACCGTGAAACGCCTGCGATGGCCGAGCTGGATGCCGATCGACCCGTACATCCTGCTGCTGCTCGGGACGGTGGGCCTCGCGGCGCTCCTCCCCGCCCGCGGGAGTGTGGCCGACGTGGCCTCCGGCGCCTCCACGGGCGCGATCGCCTTCCTCTTCTTCCTCTACGGCGCCCGTCTGTCCACGCGTGAGGCGGTGGACGGACTCAAGCACTGGCGGCTCCACGTCACCGTGCTGGCCTGTACGTTCGTCCTGTTCCCGCTGCTGGGCCTGGCCGCCCGCGGACTCGTCCCGGTCTTCCTGACCCACCCGCTCTACCAGGGCCTGCTCTTCCTCACCCTCGTCCCGTCGACCATCCAGTCGTCGATCGCCTTCACCTCGATGGCCCGCGGCAACGTGCCCGCCGCGATCTGCGCCGGCTCCTTCTCCTCCATGATCGGCATCGTCATCACCCCGCTGCTGGCCGCCGCCCTGCTCGGCAACAGTGGCGGGGGATTCTCGGCCGACTCGCTCATGAAGATCGTGCTCCAGCTGCTGGTGCCCTTCCTCGCGGGGCAGTTGCTGCGCCGCTGGATCGGCGGGTTCGTCGCCCGGCACAAGAAGGTGCTCGGCCTGGTCGACCGCGGCTCGATCCTCCTCGTCGTCTACACCGCGTTCAGCGAGGGCATGGTCCAGGGCATCTGGGGCCAGGTGAGCCCCATCAGGCTGGGCGGCCTGCTGCTCGTCGAGGCCGTGATCCTCGCCGTGATGCTCGCCGTGACCTGGTACGGCGGCAAGGCGCTGCGGTTCGACCGCGAGGACCGGATCGCGATCCAGTTCGCCGGCTCGAAGAAGTCCCTCGCCGCCGGACTGCCCATGGCGAGCGTCCTGTTCGGCGCGCACGCCTCGCTGGCGGTGCTGCCGCTGATGCTCTTCCACCAGATGCAGCTGATGGTGTGCGCGGTGATCGCCAAGCGCCGCTCGCACGACCCGCGCGATCCGCACGACCCCCGCGATTCGGACCAGGAGGTCACCCTGTCGGCGCCAGCCGCAGCGTCACGAACCGCGGTCGGTACAGGGACACGTTCCGATTGAGCTGGGCGGCGGCGCCGGTCGGCTCCAGCCAGTTGACGTCGTAACTCAGCACCAGCCGCCCGCCGTCGCCCAGTTCGGTGTGCACCTGCGGGTTGTAGGCGGCGACCTGGCCCCGCGGCAGCGCGGCGCCGAAGTCCTTCATCGGGCCGTGCCAGGGGCCGGTGGGCGAGCAGGCCCAGTACGAGGTCACCGTGGTCAGCCCCCGCGTCCCCGCGGCCATCGTGAACAGGACGTACGTCCCGCCCGTGCGCACCACCGAGAACGCGCTGCCCACCCCGGTGCGCCGCCCGTCCCCGAGCACCGCGGCCGGACGGGCACCGGCCGCCCAGCGCGAACCGTTCCAGTACTGCCAGGCGGCCGGCTCGCCGAGCCTGCCCTCCGGCACCCGCGCCGCGTACGCCGACGAGGTGGGCCGGGACGCGGCCTGGCCGTCGTCGCCGCCGAAGACGTACGTCCAGCCGCCCCGGGAGACCAGCGTCGTGCCGAACAGCACGCGCCGGGAGGGATCCTGGACCAGCTGCTGGTCGATCACCGGTACGACCGACTCGACGCGCAGGTCGGGCAGGGAGAGCGTGGCGACCTCGGTGGCGGTGGGCACTCCGTAGACCCAGGGGGCCGCCCCCGTGGTCCGCACCCACAGCAGCACCCGCAGCACCTGTTCGGAGGAGCCGGGGGAGCGGGGCTCGACCCGGGCGGCGACCGGCCAGCGCCACTGGCCCGGGGCGGGGTCGGGAAAGAGCGGGGAAGGGAGCGTGGACTCCAGGCGGCCCTCGCGCATCACGACGGCCGAGTTGCGCACGAGCGGCGCCGTCCCGTCCCGCCAGGCGTAGGACTCGCCGACCGGGTTCGGCGGGCCATGCACCTGGCCGAGGTAGGTGTCCGAGAACAACCACAGCACCCGACCGTCCGGCAGCCGCACCGAGTGGGTGCCGTCGCCGCCGGTCCAGTCATCGGTGCGGGTCGCGTCGTCGCCGTAGCGGGCGAACTCGGAGGTGAGACGGTCGTCCGCCGACCACGAGTCGACGGCATGCGGTATACAGTCGCCGCCATCCTGCGGACCGTCGTCACCCTCCGGGAGTGCGGTGAGCAGCACGGCCGCGAGAACCAGGGCCAGCACCACGCCGGCCCCGACTCCCATCCGCTGTCGTGCTCGTATGTCCTCGGGCACGCTCCGCGACGTTAGCGGCTGTCGCTCACCTGGTCCATGGGCAGCCACAGAACCGTGTTCCCCAGGGGTGCCGTCCCGGCGGTGAGTTCCGCGTCGGTGAGGGCCCGGTCCCAGACATGGACATCGTCGATCGCGCCGGTGAAGAAGGCCCGGCTGTCCATGCGCTGCCCGATGTGCACGCCGAACGGCGAGTTGCGGCTGACCGAGCCCCGCACGTCCGCGGTGCCGATCGCCCTGCCGTCGATGAACAGTGTCAGTCGCCCGCCGCCGCGGCGC
Organism: Streptomyces sp. NPDC050619; assembly: GCF_040654815.1. Classification (NCBI taxonomy): domain Bacteria; kingdom Bacillati; phylum Actinomycetota; class Actinomycetes; order Kitasatosporales; family Streptomycetaceae; genus Streptomyces; species Streptomyces sp. NPDC050619. Next base: position 206,513 of record NZ_JBFAIR010000009.1, read on the forward strand.
AGGGCCAGACGGTGCCACCGGCCGTCGTTGTAGGCGCCGGTGGTGGTGACGGACGCGGTGCGCACGGTCTTCGCGCCCTCCCGCACGGTGATCTGGCCGCGCATCCGGTTGCCCGCCGGCTCGCCGCGCAACCAGACCTGCGGCTGGCTGTTGCCGACCCCGCCCATCCACAGCAGCGGCTGCTCCCCGCTCCTGGCGGTGTAGCGGAATCGCAGGGACGCCGTGAACTCCTTGGTGCCCAGAGCGAGTTGCTTGCGGTACGGCAGGCGTACGGCGTCGTCGGCGCCGTCGAACCGAAGCGCCCCGCCCAACACGCCGGCGGTCGCCCGGGCGCCACCCAGCACGGCCGCGCCGCCGGCGCCCGGGGCGAGGTCGACGGTGGTCGGGTCCGGGGCGCGGCGCGCTCGCAGCCAGTCCTCGGTGAAGCGGGCGAAGCGGATCTCGTCGCGGGCGTCGGCGGCGCCGCCCTCGTACAGCAGGCCCACCGTGTCGGCGTCGATCGGTGCCAGGTCGGAGTAACCGGACCAGTCCTTGGTGACGACCGTGCCGCGGTCGACGCTCTCCCAGGTGCGTCCTTCGTCGTGCGAGGAGCGGATCATCATGGTCCGGCGGCGGTCGGGGTCGGCGGGGCAGGACAGCAGGAGGCGGTCGTCGAAGGGGAGTGTCGCGCACTGGACCTGGGGCGCGTAGAGGTCCGGGAGGCCCTGGAAGGGGGCGGTGAAGCTGGTGCCGCCGTCGCGGCTGACGGCCTGCGCGCGGTGGCCGATATCGGTGCCCTCCTGTTCGCGGCCGCTGACCAGGACCGTGCCGTCGGTGCGCTCGGTGAGCGTCAGCTCGGACGGCTTCTGCCCGAAGACGCCGTCCGCGCCGATCGGCCAGGAGTCGCTGGCACCGACCTTCCAGTGGTCGCCGCCGTCGTCGCTGACGATGAGCGCCGCGTGGTTGGTGGTGATCCGACTGCCGTTCCACGTCTCGGTGTTGACGCCGAAGACCAGCCGGCCGGCGTACGCGCCGCGGGTGAGCTGGATGCCGTGCACAGGGCCGGTGGCGTACCAGGAGTTCCAGTGTGCGGGCAGGGCCTCGGGGCTCAGGTCGCGCGGCGCCGACCAGGTGCGGCCGTCGTCGTCGCTGTACTGGAGATGGGGGGTCCGGTCGCAGGGCACGGAGCAGCCGGCGCTGTCCCTGCGACCCGTGTTGTGTGTCTGGGCGAGCAGAATGCGGCCGGTTTCCCGGTCCACGATCGGGGTCGGGTTGCCGTGTGTGTCGCCGCCGCCGTCGCTGACGACCTGGAGCGGGCCCCAGGTGCGGCCGCCGTCCGTGGAGCGCTTGAGGACGATGTCGATGTCGGCGGCGTCACCGCAGTTGAGGACCCGGCCCTCGGCGAAGGCCAGCAGTGTGCCGTCGACCGTTTGCACGATCGTCGGGATGCGGAAGCAGGCGTAGCCGGGGTCCTCGGAGGCCTTGAAAACGACCTGCTGCTCGAACTCCGCCGCGGCAGTGGGTGACGGCGCGCGCACGGAAGCGGGTGATTGGGCGTGGACGGACATGGGTGACGCGGCCAGCGCCGCCGAGGCGATGACCGCTGTCAGGGTGATGGATCCCGGACGGGCACGAAGCCGCGCCGGCAGGGGACGACCTGACCTTTCCTGTCTGAACATCTGGTCAGCCTATGTCTGACGGTGCGTCATATACGTCAGCCGGAGCGGGCGGGCCGCTGCTCCAGATGGGTGGTGACGAACTGTCAGGGCACGCATGGGTGTCGGCGGCGGGCGGTCAGGGGCGCAGCAGTACCTTCCCGAGGTTGCTCCGCGAACATCCGCCACAGCTCCAGCCGCCACCGTTCGTACCGTTCCGGCCGCATCGCGGGCGATCCGCGCCATCTGGAACCCGATCACGGACTTGGCGCCCACGAGAAGGTCGTACGCCTGGATCGTCCCGCCGCCCGAGCTGTACGCCACGAGCCGCCCGCCCGGGGCCAGCGCGGCGAGCGCCGGGGTGAGCAGTTCGCCGCCGACCGCGTCGAGGACATGGTCGGCGGGATCGCCCCAGACGTCGTCGCCGCAGACCACGACCGCGTCGGCGCCCCGGGAGCGGACGAAGGCGGCCTTCGCCGGGTCGGAGACCGCCCCCACGACCCTGGCCGCGCCGCGCGCCCGCGCGAGCTGTACGGCCAGCTGCCCCATGCCGCTCGCCGCCGTGACCAGGGCCGTCTCGCCGGGCGTGGGCCGCGCTGTCGCCAGGGCGCCGAGCGCGACCAGGCCGCCGCGGACCAGGGCGACCGCGGCGACGGCCGAGGCGCCGTCCGGCACGGGGAGGCCATGTCCGAAGAGGGTGCGCTTCCCGACGGACTGAGCCCTCAGACCAGTACCGTTCCGCCGTCCACGACCACCACCGAGCCGGTGCTGAAGCCGCCGCGCATCAGATACAGATACGCCTCGGCCACATCCTCCGGCTCGCCCACCCGCCCGACCGGAAGCGACTGGGCGGTGGCGGCGAACAGCCCCTCCCGGGCCTCCTCGGGCAGGTCCCGCCACAGCTCGGTGCGGACCATCCCGGGCTCCACCACGTTGACCCGGACCGGGGCCAACTCCAGGGCCAGCGCCCGGGTGAGCGACTCCATCGCCCCGCACAGGCTCGCCGCGACGCTCGTCCCCGGCATCGGCCGGCGCGCCACCGTCCCGGTGGTCAGCACCACCGACCCGCCCTCCCGTATCGACGGTGCGCCGTACTTCACCGCCGTGTACGCGCCCCACAGACGGGTGTCCAGGAAACTCCGGGCGCGACCCAGGTCCGACTCCGCGACGCTCTCCATCAGCAGCGACTCGCCGGCCGTGAACACCAGATGGTCGAAGTCGCCGATCCGCCCGAAGAAGCCGCGCACCGCATCCTCGTCCTTCACATCCAGCACCTGGCCCTCCGCGCCCTGCGGCAGCCGCTCCAGCGCCGCCTCCACGCTCTCCTTCCGGCGCGAGGCGACCACCACCTCGGCACCCTCACGCGCGGCCGCCTCGGCGACCGCGAACCCGATCCCTCCCGTACCGCCGATGACGACGATCCGCTGTCCTCGCAGATTCATGCCATTCCCCTTCCAAGGCCCTGGTTGACGTGGTTCAGCCTGCGGCCGTTCCCAACCCGCCGTCCAAGACCTCTTTCGGCGTCGGCGATACCCTGAAGGCATCGTCGGCGGATCGACGGAAGGGGATGCCTTGGACCTCGACCTGCGGAAGGTCCGCTACTTCGTGGCGGTCGCCGAGCAATTGCACTTCGGCCGCGCCGCCGAGCGACTGCACATCGCGCAGCCGGTGCTGAGCCGTCAGATCCGCGCGCTGGAAAAGGACTTGGCCGTCACGCTCTTCGAACGCGACAGCCACGGGGTGACCTTGACGGTGGCGGGTCGGCAACTCCTCGACGATGCCCGGCACCTGCTCGCCTCCGCCGACGCCACCAGGCGCAGGGTGCGGGGCGCGGCCCGCGGACCGCGCCGCCTCGTCGTCGGCTTCCGGGCGGGCGTGGTCGTCACCCACGCGGTGCGTGCCTTCGGTGCCCTCCACCCCGATGTCGACGTGCAGGCCCGGCGAGTGGAATGGGACGACCAGGAACGGCTGATCCTCGACGGGAGCGTCGACCTCGCCTATCTGCGGCGGCCGATCGACGAGCGCGGACTGAAGCTGCTGCCGCTGCACACCGAGACCCGCGTGGCGATGCTCCCGGCCGATCACCGGCTCGCCGGCAAGCGGGAACTCGCCATGGCCGACCTGGCCGGCGAGACCTGGCTGCGCTACATCGATCCCCGGCCGGACGACCTCCCGATCCGGACCATCGAGGAGAAGTTCGAGCGCGTGGCGTGCGGGCTCGGCATCACCCTCGTACCGCGGTCCGTCGCCGAGCAGTACTCCCGCCCCGACATCACGTACGTGCCCGTCCTCGACGCCGAACCCGACCAGGTGTTCCTGGTCTGGGAGGCGAGTCGCCGCTCACCTCTGATCGCCGCCTTCGCCGAGGCCGCGCAGGAGGTGACGGGCGGCCAGAGGGTGTGAGACGGGGCCCCTGCGGCGCAGGGGGCGCTCCCCGCCGGTCGGGGCCCCGCCGCCGTGTCGCGGGGAGCCGGTCAGCCCTGGGCGGCCGCGGCCCGCAAGGCGATGCGGTCCTCGCCCGCGTACACGTTCATGGAGCTGCCCCGCAGGAAGCCCACCAGCGTCAGACCCGTCTCCGCGGCCAGGTCCACGGCCAGGGAGGAGGGCGCCGAGACGGCGGCCAGCACCGGGATGCCCGCCATCACGGCCTTCTGCGCCAGCTCGAAGGAGGCCCGGCCCGACACCAGCAGGAGCGTGCGGGACAGCGGCAGGTCCCCGTTCTGCAGGGCGCGGCCGACCAGCTTGTCGACCGCGTTGTGCCGGCCCACGTCCTCCCGGATGTCGAGCAGCTCGCCGTCTTCCGTGAACAGGGCCGCCGCGTGCAGGCCCCCGGTCCGGTCGAAGACCCGCTGGGCCGCGCGCAGCCGGTCGGGGAGGCTCGCGAGCAGCTCGGGCTCGACGCGGACCGGGGGAGTGTCGGCGATGGGCCAGCGGGCCGTCGTACGGACCGCGTCGAGGCTGGCCTTGCCGCACAGACCGCACGACGAGGTGGTGTAGACGTTCCGCTCCAGGGTGATGTCGGGGATCACCACATCCGGGGCCGTCCGCACGTCCACCACGTTGTACGTGTTCGAGCCGTCTGCGGTCGCGCCCGCACAGTAGACGATATTCAGCAGATCGGATGCGGCAGCCAGTACACCCTCGCTCACCAGAAAACCGGCGGCGAGCGCGAAGTCGTCACCCGGGGTGCGCATGGTGATGGCGAGCGGCTTGCCGTTCAGCCGGATCTCCAGTGGTTCCTCGGCGACGAGCGTGTCCGGGCGGCTGGAGACCACTCCGTCCCGGATGCGGATCACCTTGCGTCGTTCCGTGACTCGTCCCATGTCCTGATCAGCCCCGGTTCTGTACGTGCTGGTAGCCGAAACGGCCCTTGATGCAGAGATTGCCGTGGGTCACCGGGTTGTCGTGCGGCGAGGTGACCTTCACGATCTCATTGTCCTGCACGTGCAGAGTGAGGTTGCAGCCCACTCCGCAGTACGCGCACACCGTGGTCGTCTCCGTCTGCGCCGACTCGTCCCACGTACCCGCCGCCCGCATGTCGAACTCCGACTTGAACGACAGCGCCCCCGTCGGACACACCTCGATGCAGTTCCCGCAGTACACGCATGCCGAGTCGGTGAGCGGCGCGTCGTGCTCGACCGCGATCCGGGCGTCGAAGCCGCGCCCGGCGACGGAGATCGCGAAGGTGTTCTGCCACTGGTCGCCGCAGGCGTCCACGCACTTGTAGCAGAGGATGCACTTGTCGTAGTCGCGCACATACAGGTCGTTGTCGACCTTCGGTCCTTCGTTGATCCGGGCCGCGTCCGGGCCGAAGCGGTCCGGCTTCGCCTCGTACTCCTTGATCCACTCGGCGACCTGCGGTGTCGTCGACAAGTCGACCGAGGAGGCGAGCAGTTCGAGGACGATCTTGCGGCTGTGACGGGCCCGTTCGGTGTCGGTGCGCACCTCCATGCCGGGCTCCGCCTTGCGGGAGCAGGCCGGGACCAGGGTGCGGGAACCCTCGACCTCGACGACGCAGACCCGGCAGGCGTTCTTCGGGGTGAGGGTGTCGCCCTGGCAGAGCGTCGGGACGTCCTTTCCGGCGGCCCGGCAGGCGTCCAGGATCGTCGAACCCTCGGGAGCGCGCACCGGCTCCCCGTCGAGGGTGAACTCCAGCAGGCGGCGGGGGATGCCCAGCGGTGTCACGGTCATTCGTACGCCCCCAGGCGATCGATGGCGGATTCCACGGCGTTCCACGCGGTCTGTCCCAGACCGCAGATCGAGGCGTCCCGCATCGCGCGGCCGACCTCTTTGAGCAGGGCGATGTCGTCGGCCGTCGCCGCGCCCGTGCGCTCCGCGATCCGGTGCAGCGCCTCTTCCTGCCGCACGGTCCCGACCCGGCACGGCACACACTGCCCGCACGACTCGTCCCGGAAGAACTCGGCGATCCGCAGCAGCAGGCGGGGCAGCGGCACCGTGTCGTCGAAGGCCATGACAACCCCGGAACCGAGCGTCGTGCCCGCCTCCCGGGTGCCTTCGAAGGTGAGCGGGATGCCGGTTTCGTCGGGCCGTACGAAGCCGCCGGCCGCCCCGCCGAGCAGCACCGCCCGCAGCCGGTCCCGTACACCGGCGAGTTCCAGCAGCTCGCCCAGCGTCGCGCCGAACGGCAGCTCGTAGATGCCGGGCCGCTCCACACTGCCCGACACGCAGAACAGCTTCGGCCCGGTGGAGCGGTCCGTGCCGATCGCCGCGTACGCCGGGGCGCCCATCGTCAGGATCGGCAGCACGTTGACCAGCGTCTCGACATTGTTCTCGACCGTGGGCTTCCCGAAGAGGCCCTTCTCCACGGGGAAGGGCGGCTTCGAGCGCGGCTCGCCGCGGTAGCCCTCGATGGAGTTGAACAGGGCCGTCTCCTCGCCGCAGATGTACGCCCCCGCGCCCCGCCGGATCTCGATGTCGAAGGCGTAGCCCTGACCGAGGACGTCGTCGCCGAGCAGTCCGCGTGCACGCGCCTGGTCGACCGCGGACTGCATACGGTGTATTGCCCGCGGATACTCGCCGCGCAGATACAGGTAACCCTGGTGCGCGCCCGTCGCATACGCCGCGATCGTCATGGCCTCGACCAGTGCGTACGGGTCGCCCTCCATGATCACGCGGTCCTTGAAGGTGCCCGGCTCGGACTCGTCCGCGTTGCACACCAGGTAGTGCGGGTGGTCGGGCTGGGACGCCGTGGCCTGCCATTTGCGGCCGGTGGGGAAGGCGGCGCCCCCGCGCCCGACCAGGCCGGAGTCGGTGACCTCGCGGATGACCGCGGCGGGACCGAGCGCGAAGGCCCGGCGCAGGGCGGTGTAGCCGCCGTGGGCGCGGTAGTCGTCCAGACTCGCCGGGTCCACGACACCGACCCGGCGCAGCAGGATCAGGGACGGATCCCCCGCCTGAGGCACCGCCATCGCCGCCGGTGGCTCCTGGGGCGCCGAATCGGGCGCGCTCGCGGCGAGCACGGCCCCACGCACGGTCGCCGGCGCCGACACCGCCGTACGCACCGGATCCCCGGCCTTGATCGCGAGCGCGGCCGGGGCCCGTTCGCACAGGCCGAGGCAGGGGCCGCGCTCGACCGAGACACCACTGCCGACGCCCAGCCGGGCCTCGATCCCGGCGCACAGCTCGGACGCCCCGGCCGCCGCGCACGCGAGGTCCGTGCACACGTGCAGCACGGTCGCGGGCCGGGGTTTGACCGAGAACATCGCGTAGAAGGTCGCGACCCCGTAGGCCTCCGCCGGCGGCACCGTCAGCCGTCGGCACAGGTAGTCGAGGGCGCCCTCGCTGATCCAGCCGACCCGGTCGTTGATCGCGTGCAGCCCCGGCAACAGCAGGTCGCGGCGGTCCCGGGCCGCGCGCCCGCCGCGGGCCCACCTCAGGTCGGCGGCCCTCATCTCATCGCGGTCGGCCCCCTCCCACGAGGACTCCGGAGGGCCGAGCAGCGCGTCGACCGCCGCCCGCTCCTCGTCCGTCGGCTTGCTGTCACCGAAGTGCAGGTCCACTTGCGTCACCTCACGTAGGTCACGACCGGAAGCTTCTCGATCCGGATCGCCGACGCCTTGAACTCCGCCGTCCCCGCGATCGGGCAATTCGCCTCGATGGTCAGCTGGTTGGTGTCCACCTCGTCGGGAAAATGCATGGTCATGAAGGCCAGCCCGGGCCGCAGCGCGGTGTCGATCCACACGGGCGCGACGACCGCCCCGCGCCGCGAGCTGATCCGCACCTCCTCGCCGACCACGACCCCGTACCGCTCGGCGTCCTCCGGGCACAGCTCGACGTACTCGCCGCGCCTGAGCGGAGAGGCGAAACTGCCGCTCTGCACACCGGTGTTGTAGGAGTCCAGCCGTCGGCCGGTCGTCAGCCGGATCGGGAACTCCTCGTCCGTGAGGTCGACCGGCGGATCGTGCTGGACGAGCCCGAACGGCGCCGGGCGACCGCGTTCGGCGGGCTCGGACGACCACAACCGGCCGTGCAGATACGTGGGTTCGAGCGCGTCCGGGTCCGGGCACGGCCACTGGATGCCCTGGTGCTGTGCCAGGCGTTCGTACGTCATCCCGTAGTGGTCCGGCGAGACCGAGCGCAGCTCGTTCCAGACGGCCTCCGCGTCGGCGTACTTCCACTCGTGGCCGAGCCGTGCCGCCAGCTTGCAGATGATGTCGATGTCCTCGCGCGCCTGACCGGGCGGAGTCACCGCTCGCCGGACACGCTGAACTCGGCGCTCGCTGTTGGTCGTTGTGCCGTCCGTCTCGGCCCAGCCGGCGGTGGCGGGCAGCACGACGTCCGCCAACTCGGCCGTCTTCGTGAGGAAGATGTCCTGCACGACAAGGAAGTCGAGCGCTTTCATACGCCGTACGGCCTGTTCGCTGTCCGCCTCCGACTGCGCCGGGTTCTCGCCGATGCAGTAGACGGCCTTGAGTGTGCCCTCCTCCATCGCCTCGAACATCTCCGTCAGGTTCATTCCGTAGTGCGGCTGGATGACGGTGTCCCAGGCCGACTCGAACTTCAGCCGCGCCTCGGGATCGAGGATGTCCTGGAATCCCGGCAGCCGGTTGGGGATGGCGCCCATGTCCCCGCCGCCCTGCACGTTGTTCTGCCCGCGCAGGGGCTGCAACCCCGAGCCGTACCGCCCCACATGCCCGGTCAGCAACGACAGATTGATCAACGCGCGGACGTTGTCCGTGCCGTTGTGGTGCTCGGTGATGCCGAGCGTCCAGCACAGCTGGGCGCGCTCGGCGCGGGCGTAGGCGTGCGCCAACTCCCGTATGGCGGCGGCCGGTACGCCCGTCACCTTCTCGGCGAGGGACAGCGTCCACGGCTCGACGAGTTCGCGGTACTCCTCGAAGTCGCTGGTCGCCCGCTCGATGAACGCCCGGTTCGCGAGCCCCGCGTGGATGATCTCGCGGCCGATCGCGTGCGCCATGGGGATGTCCGTGCCGACGTTCAGGCCGAGCCAGCTCTCGGCCCACTCGGCGGTGGAGGTCCGTCGCGGGTCGACCGCATACAGCCGACCGCCGTTGTGTATGCCCTTCAGCACGTGCTGGAAGAAGATCGGATGCGCGAAGCGGGCGTTGGAGCCCCACATCACGATGACGTCGGCCTGCTCGATCTCCTCGTACGACGAGGTCCCGCCGCCCGAGCCGAAGGCGGCGGAGAGACCGGCGACGCTGGGGGCGTGACACGTCCGGTTGCAGGAGTCGACGTTGTTGGTGCCCATGACGACGCGGGCGAACTTCTGCGCCACGTAGTTCATTTCGTTGGTGGCGCGGGCGCAGGAGAACATCCCGAACGCGCCGCGCGCCGTCGCCAGGCCCCGGGCCGCGCGATCCAGCGCCTCCTCCCAGGTGGCCTGCCGGAATGGCTCGTCCCGGGCGTCCCGGACCAGCGGATGGGTGAGCCGGGTGTAGGTCTTCGGAGTTCGGTCGCGGTTCCTCATACGGCGCTCCTCTCGGCGCTCCTCATGCGGCGCTCCTCAGTGCGAGCAGGTCCGAGATGGCGTGCGCGGTGCGCAGGGTGGGCACCTGGACGCCGGTGATCTCCGCCAGCTCGACGACGGCCGCCAGCAGGACGTCGAGCTCCAGCGGTTTGCCGCGCTCCAGGTCCTGGAGCGTGGACGTGCGGTGGTCGCCGACCCGTTCGGCACCCGCCAGGCGGCGTTCGACGGAGACGCCGACCTCGCAGCCGAGGGCCTCGGCGACCGCGAGCGTCTCGGTCATCATGATCTCGATGACCTTGCGGGTGCCGCCGTGCAGGCACATCTGCCGCATGGTCGCGCGGGCCAGCGCGCTGATCGGGTTGAAGGAGATGTTGCCGAGCAGCTTGATCCAGATGTCGGCCCGCAGCTCGGGTTCGACCGGGCACTTCAGTCCGCCCGCCCGCATCGCCTCGCTGAACGCCAGACAGCGCGCCGAGATGCTGCGGTCGGGCTCGCCGACGGAGAACCGGGTGCCCTCCAAGTGCCGTACGAGACCAGGTCCTTCGAGCTCGGTCGCCGCGTAGACCACGCAGCCGACGGCCCGTTGGGGCGCGAGCACCGCACTGACCGCGCCGTGGGGGTCCACGCTCTCGAGGCGGTGGCCGTCGTGGGGGCCGCCGTGCCGGTGGAAGTACCACCAGGGGATGCCGTTCTGGGCGGCGATCACCGCCGTGGAGTCGTGCAGCAGAGGCTCGATCAGCGGCCCGCACGCCGCGTACGAGTTGGCCTTCAGGCCGAGGAAGACGTAGTCGGCCGGGCCGATCTCGGCCGGATCGTCGGTGGCGTGTGCGTGCGCGGTGAAGTCACCGCGCGGGCTGAGCACCCGCACTCCGTGCTGCCTCATGGCCGCGAGATGCGGTCCACGGGCGACGAGGTGGACGTCGGCGCCCGCACGGTGCAGCGCGGCGCCGACGTAGGCACCGATGGCTCCGGCGCCGAGTACTGCGACTTTCATACGAGGGAGCTCCGTTCGGTCGAGGGATACCGCGGAGATGGCGCATTGCCGAACACTGTCGACGGAATATTGTCTACAGTATGGAAGTTGGGGCAGCAAGGGTTCGCGCAGCACGACGAACGTGCCTCAGGTGCGGCGCACCCTCAGGCGCGCACCCGCACGGGCTCAGGACGATTCGCGTACGACAAGCTCGGTGGGAAGCGTGACGTGCCGACGCGGTTCCTCCGGATCGCCGATCTCCTCCAGAAGGATGTGGGCGATCATGCTGCCGATCTCCTCGACCGGCTGACGCACGGTGGTGAGGGGCGGATTGCTGTGCCGGGCGATGATGGAGTCGTCGAATCCGACCACGGCCACGTCGTCGGGGACGCTCTTGCCCAGTCGGCGCAGCTCCGCCAGCGCCCCCGCCGCCATGACGTCCGAGGCGACGAACACGGCGTCGAGTCCGGGCACTCGTTCAACGAGTGAACGCATCGCGGCCTCGCCGCCCTCCTCGGTGAAGTCGGCCGAGGCCACGAGTCGGTCCGTGGACTCGTGGCCCGCCTTCTCGAGGGCCTCGCGCCAGCCCTGGAGCCTGCTGCGCGCCACGTCCATGTCGAGCGGTCCGCTGATGGTGGCGACGGTCCGCCGCCCCCGCGCGAGCAGGTGGCTGACGGCCGACGCGGCCCCGCCCGCGTTGTCGGAGTGCACATGGCTGAGCGACTCGTCCAGGGAGCGGCGCCCGGCGAGCACCGTGGGCAGCCCCATGTCCTCCAACAGCCCCGGCAGCGGGTCGTGTTCGTGCACCGAGACCAGGAGCACCCCGTCCACCCGCCGCTCCGCCACCGACGCGGTGAGCTGGTCCCGCTCGGCCTGGTCGCGTACGAGCACCAGCTGGAGCTGCGTCCGGGTCTGAGCGAGGGCGGTGCTGACCCCGCGGATGACCGCGGAGAAGTAGGGCTCCGAGCCCAGTCTGCTCTCCGACTCGGGGATCACCAGGGCCACGGAGTTCGTCCTGCTCGTCACCAGCCCCCGGGCAACCGAGTTCGGGACGTAGTTCAGCTCCGCGATGGCGGAGAGCACGGCGGCCCTGGCCTTGTCGCTGACGAGCTCCGAGCCGTTGATGACTCGTGAAACCGTGGTGCGTCCCACGCCGGCGCGCGCTGCCACGGTCTTGATGGTCGGGCGTTGCCTGCCCCCCATGACGCCTCCCTCGTTTCCGCGCCGCCCGGACGGCTCTCACCTGCGCGCATTGTGCCAGACCGGCGCGCGGCGTCCGCGGGGTCCGAACGCGGGGCAGGACATCTTCCCGCAACGAAGTGCTTTCGACTTCTTGACAGACGCCTTTGACGGCCGCCAGGCTTCGAGCTCTCGGCTGGGCACGTTCCCACCTCAGTTTGGGAACGTTCCCACCAGACAAATCGTACCTACGGAGCAGTCCGTGGGGATCGAACTCCGGTGCGTCAGCGCCGCCGCTAGGAGGACGAAATGGACAAGCTCCGAAGGAAATCGCGTACGAGAGTCCTGGCCGCCGTGTCGGCTGTGTCGGCTCTCGGTCTGGTCGTGGGCTGCGGGGGCAGCAGCGACGGGGGAACCGGTGGGGGCAGGGACGGCGACAAGGTCACCATCACCATGGGCCTGTTCGGCGTCATGGGCTTCAAGGAGACCGGGCTGCTCGACAAGTACATGAAGGAGAACCCGAACGTCGTCATCAAGGCGGACGTCGCGGGCGACGAGCAGACCTACTACACCGCCCTGCAGACCCACCTGGCCGCCGGCAGCGGGCTGAAGGACATCCAGGGCATAGAGATCGGTCGGGCCAAGGAACTCTCCGACACCCAGAAGGACAAGTTCGTCGACCTGGCGGGCGTGGCCGGGACGGACCACTTCCTTCCGTGGAAGCAGAGCCAGGTCACCACCGAGGACAAGAAGGTCATCGGCCTCGGCACCGACATCGGCCCGATGGCGGTCTGCTATCGCAAGGACCTCTTCGAGCAGGCCGGCCTGCCCACCGACCGCGACGAGGTCGCCAAGCTGTGGGAGGGCGACTGGTCGAAGTACGTCGCTGCGGGCAAGCGGTTCAAGGCGGAGTCGAAGGACGACAAGGTCGCCTTCATGGACAGCTCCAGCGGACTGTTCAACGCCATGATCTACGGCGACTCCCAGCAGTTCTACGACAAGCAGGGCGAGCTGATCTACGCCACCAACCCTGTCGTGAAGGACGCGTGGAAGCTGGCCTCCGAGGCGGCCACGTCCGATCTGACCGCGAAGCTCCGCCAGTTCCAGCCCGGCTGGGACCCCGGCCTGGCCAACAGCACCTTCGCCAGCACCGTCTGCCCGGCGTGGATGCTCGGGCACATCACCGAGAAGGCGGGCCCGAAGAACAAGGGCAAGTGGGACGTCGCCAAGGCGCCCAAGGGCGCCAACTGGGGCGGATCGTTCCTCGGCGTGATGGAGAAGAGCCCGGTCAAGAAGGAGGCGCAGGAGCTCGTCGCCTGGCTCACCGCCCCCGAGCAGCAGGCCTACCTCTTCAAGGAGCTCGGCAACTTCCCCTCGTCGCAGACCGCGCTGGAGATGCCCGAAGTGGTCGATGCCAAGTCGGACTACTTCAGCGGCGCGCCCATTGGCAAGATCTTCGGCGCCGCGGCCCAGGAGATCCCCGACGAGCAGGTGCTCGGCCGCAAGGACGGCACCATCAAGGACATCTTCTCGCAGGGCCTGACCTTGATCGAGGCGCAGAACAAGAGCCCGAACGAGGCATGGAAGACCACTGACGAGCGCATCGAGAAGGCCGCCGGCTGACAAGCGCTTCGCTGGAAGTCCGGTGCGTCGGCCGCGGGCCCGTCGTGGCTGGTCGCGCCCACGCGGCGGTAGCCGCATATCAATACAGCCCCGCGCCCCTTTGGGGCGCCTCCGCCGCCCGGCGCCCCACGCAAGGCCCGTGTGGGCCGCCGGGCTCCGGCTCGCCTCCCTCACCCTCCAGGAAGGACGCCTTCCGGTGGCCATCTCCACCTCGACACCCCCAGACGGTGCGCCGAGCATCGGCGCGGACCGTCAGCGGCGCCGTACGCTGCTGCACCGTCTCGACGTCCGGGGCGCGCCGTACGCCTTCGTCGCCCCGTTCTTCGTCGTCTTCGCCGCCTTCAGCTTCTACCCGCTCATCTACACCTCGTGGATCTCGCTGCACCGCGTCGAACTGTCGACCATGAACCTCATGGAGTGGGTCGGCTTCGACAACTACACGGCGCTGTGGGACGACGACCGCTTCTGGAACGCGCTGCTCAACACCATCACCATCGGCGTCCTGTCGACCGTGCCGCAGTTGCTGATGGCACTCGGCCTTGCGCACCTGCTCAACTACCGGCTGCGCGGCTCGACGTTCTTCCGCGTCGCCGCCCTGACGCCGTACGCCACGTCGGTCGGTGCCGCCGCCCTCGTGTTCACGATGCTCTTCGAACGCGACTTCGGCATGATCAACTGGATGCTGAGCCTGGTCGGTGTCGACAACATCGACTGGGAGAACAACAAGTGGGCCGCGCAGACGGCGATTTCCTCGATCGTCATCTGGCGCTGGACCGGCTACAACGCCCTGCTCTACCTCGCGGCGATGCAGGCGATCCCGCGCGACCGCTACGAAGCCGCGGCCATCGACGGCGCCTCGCGATGGCAGCAGTTCCTGAAGGTCACCGTCCCCGGCATCCGCTCCACCATCGTGTTCACCATCGTCCTGTCGACGATCGGCGCCACCCAGCTCTTCGGTGAGCCCCTGATCTTCGGCCAGGGCCCGAACGGCATCACCGGGGGAGCGGACAACCAGTACCAGACCCTGGGCCTGCTGCTGTACGAGGAGGGCTGGAAGAACTACCAGATGGGCCGGGCCGCCACGGTCGCCTGGGCGATGTTCCTGCTGCTCATCGCCGTGTTCGTCGTCCAGCGAGTCGTCAAGCGCGTCCTGGCGCGCAAGGCCTGACCGGGAGGTTTCCATGACCACAGACAGCATCCCGGTCCAGGCGGCGGACGCGCGCCCCGGGACCGAGCGCAAGGTCCCCAAGGCCACCCCCGGCGGACGGCGCCGGCAACTGTTCCGGCACCCGGGTGCCGGACGCCAGCACCACGCGGGTCCGGTCGCCTACATCCTGCTGGGGCTCGCGGCCCTGTTCTCGCTCTTCCCGCTCTACTGGACGATGGTGGCGGCGTCGACCGACAACACCCGCGTCACCCAGACGCCTCCGCCGTTCCTGCCGGGACCCCACCTCCTGGAGAACCTCGGCAAGGCCTGGCAGGACGCCGCGCTGGGCAAGGCCATGCTCAACAGCCTGATCGTGGCCGGTGTGATCGCCCTGTCCACGGTGCTGTTCGCCACCCTCGCCGGCTTCGCGTTCGCCAAACTCCGCTTCAAGGGCCGCAACATCCTGCTGATGCTCGTGATCGGCACCATGATGGTGCCGCCGCAGCTCGGCGTCGTACCGCTGTTCATGATGATGACGGAGCTCGGCTGGGGCCAGAAGCTGCCCGCCGTCATCTTCCCCACGCTCGTCAGCGCCGTCGGCGTGTTCTTCATGCGGCAGTACCTGTCCGAGGCCCTGCCCGACGAACTCGTCGAGGCCGGGCGGGTGGACGGTGCGCACTCCCTGCGCATCTTCTGGAGCATCGTGCTGCCGATCGCCCGGCCTCCGATGGCCGTGCTGTTCATGATCACGTTCGTGCACGCCTGGAACGACTTCTTCTGGCCCTTCATCGTGCTCGACATGACCAATCCGACGGTCCCCGTCGCGCTGACCCAGCTCAGCGCGGGATACGTGCGCGACCAGTCGCTGATCATGGCGGGCGCGCTGCTCGGCACGCTGCCCCTGCTCGCCATGTTCATCATCTTCGGCCGTCAGATCGTCGGCGGAATCATGCAGGGAGCGGTCAAGGGATGAGCGCTCCGCAGTACTCCCCGCCGTCGCCGCGGCACTAGCCCCACTCGTCAACGTCCCCGTCTGGAAGGACCCACGTGACCACCGCAACCCGACGTGTCGCGCCCGCCCCGGAGAACACCGCCGCCATCAGGTTCCCGCAGGGATTCACCTGGGGCACGGCGACCGCCGCGTACCAGATCGAGGGCGCCGCCGCCGCGGACGGACGTACCCCGTCGATCTGGGACACCTACTCGCACACGCCCGGCCGAGTGCGCAACGGCGACACCGGTGACGTCGCCACCGACCACTACCACCGCTGGCGCGAGGACGTCGCGATCATGGCCGACCTCGGGGTGAGCGCCTACCGGTTCTCCCTGTCGTGGCCGCGCGTGCAGCCGACCGGCCGCGGCCCGGCCGTCGAGAAGGGGCTCGACTTCTATCGCGCCCTGACCGACGCACTGCTGGAGAAGGGCATCGAGCCGGTCGTCACGCTCTACCACTGGGACCTGCCCCAGGAGTTGGAGGACGCGGGCGGCTGGCCGGAGCGCGTCACCGCCGACCGGTTCGCCGACTACGCGACCCTGGCGGCCCGCGCGCTGGGGGACCGGGTGAAGACCTGGACCACCCTCAACGAGCCCTGGTGCAGCGCCTTCCTCGGCTACGGCTCGGGTGTCCACGCGCCCGGGCGCACCGACCCGGTCGCGGCCCTGCGCGCGGCGCACCACCTCAACCTCGCCCACGGCAAGGCCGTCCAGGCGCTGCGCGCGGAACTGCCCTCCCGCGCGCGGACGTCCATCACGCTGAACATCCACCACGTCCGTGCGCTGACCGAGACCGCCGCGGACCTCGACGCGGCCCGCCGGATCGACGCCCTGGCCAACCGCGTCTTCACCGGTCCCATGCTGGAGGGCCAGTACCCGCGGGATCTCCTCCAGGACACGGCGAGCCTGACCGACTGGTCCTTCGTACGGGACGGCGACACCGCCACGATCCACCAGCCGCTGGACTTCCTGGGCGTCAACTACTACACACCCACGCTCGTTTCCGCCGCGACCGGCGAGGCCGGCCACGACTCCGACGGCCACGGGGCGAGCGAGCACAGTCCCTGGCCGGGCGCCGACGACGTCGCCTTCCACCGGCCGCCGGGCAGCACCACCGCGATGGGCTGGGCGGTCGACCCCAGCGGCCTGTACGACCTGCTGATGCGACTCAAGGCGGACTTCCCCGCCATGCCCGTGATGATCACCGAGAACGGGGCCGCGTTCGACGACTATGTCAACCCGGAGGGCGAGGTGGCCGACCCCGACCGCATCGCCTACCTCCACGGCCATCTGTCGGCCGTGCACCGCGCGATCGGCGCCGGCGCCGATGTCCGGGGCTACTTCCTGTGGTCCCTGCTGGACAACTTCGAATGGGGCTACGGCTACAGCAAGCGCTTCGGCGCCGTCTACGTCGACTACCCGACCGGCAAGCGCATCCCCAAGGCCAGCGCACGGTGGTACGCCGACGTGGCCCGCACCGGCACCCTGCCGGAGGGGAGCGGCCAGAACCGGTGAGCAAGGGGGGGAGCGGTAGTGGGGGAAAACCGGTCGGTACGACCGTTCGGCGCGTGCTGCATACCGCTCATCGAATACAGTCGACGCGCCGCCTTTTCAACTACCGTCTTCCTTCCTACCGTTCGGGATCATGAGTCCCCCAGTCGCACCCCCAGGGTGGAGCCGCTGGCTGGTTCCGCCCGCCGCGCTCTCGGTCCACCTCTCCATCGGCCAGGCGTACGCCTGGAGCGTGTTCAAGCCGCCCCTCGAGTCCGCGCTCGGCCTCAGCGGCACGCAGAGCGCGTTGCCCTTCCAGCTCGGCATCGTCATGCTCGGCCTGTCCGCCGCCTTCGGCGGCACGCTCGTGGAGCGCAACGGGCCGCGCTGGGCGATGACCGTGGCCCTGGTCTGTTTCTCCTCCGGCTTCCTGCTCTCCGCGCTCGGCGCGGCCACCGAGCAGTACTGGCTGATCGTCTTCGGCTACGGATTCGTCGGCGGGATCGGCCTCGGCATCGGCTACATCTCGCCCGTCTCGACCTTGATCAAGTGGTTCCCGGACCGGCCCGGCATGGCCACCGGCATCGCGATCATGGGCTTCGGCGGCGGCGCGCTGATCGCCTCGCCCTGGTCGGCGCAGATGCTGGAGTCGTTCGGCAGTGACAGCTCCGGGATCGCGCTCGCGTTTTTGGTACACGGGCTTTCGTATGCGGTCTTCATGACGCTGGGTGTGCTGCTGGTACGGGTGCCGCGCTCCGAGAAGCCGGTCGACGGCGCCCCGAGTGTTCTCGAAGGGCCTCAGGTCTCCGCCCGCGGCGCCGTGCGCACCCCGCAGTTCTGGTGCCTGTGGGTCGTGCTCTGCATGAACGTCACCGCCGGGATCGGCATCCTGGAGAAGGCCGCCCCGATGATCACGGACTTCTTCGCGGGCACCTCGACACCGGTGTCGGTGTCGGCCGCCGCCGGCTTCGTCGCCCTGCTGTCGGCGGCCAACATGGCGGGCCGGATCGGCTGGTCGTCGACCTCCGACCTGATCGGCCGCAAGAACATCTACCGCGTCTACCTGGGCGTGGGCGCGGTGATGTACGCGCTGATCGCGCTGTTCGGCGATTCGTCCAAGCCGCTGTTCATCCTGTGCGCGCTGGTGATTCTGTCCTTCTACGGCGGCGGATTCGCGACCATCCCCGCCTATCTGAAGGACCTCTTCGGGACCTATCAGGTCGGCGCGATCCACGGCCGGCTGCTCACCGCCTGGTCCACGGCCGGGGTCCTCGGGCCGCTGATCGTGAACTGGATCGCCGACCGGCAGGAGGAGGCCGGCAAAGACGGCGCGTCCCTGTACGGTCTGTCCTTCGTCATCATGATCGGGCTGCTCGTCGTCGGCTTCGTCGCCAACGAACTGGTCCGGCCCGTCCACGCCCGCCATCTCATCCCCGCCCCGAGGGAGGCCGCCGATGTCGAACGACAGCAGTCAGAGTCCGCCTGACCGGCGGGGGCTGATCGCCCTCGCCTGGGTGTGGGTGGGGGCACCGCTCGCCTATGGTCTGTATGAGCTCGTACAGAAGGCGACACAGCTGTTCACCAGGTAACGGTCCACAAGTGTTCGGGCGTCCGAGGGTCTGACGGAAGATGACAACCCGGGCGCCCGTTTCCTGTGGCTTCACGTGCCGTCGTACCGGCGAGTCACTGATCAGACTGGAGAATCCCGCTACCTGAAGCAATGAGGGGGATCCACCATGAACGGCTCACGCATCGCCGCCGTCGGTCACTACCAGCCCGCCAGGGTGCTCACCAACGAGGACCTGGCGGGCCTGGTCGACACCAGTGACGAGTGGATCAGGAGCCGGGTGGGCATCCGCACCCGGCGTATCGCGGGTCCCGACGAGCCGGTCGACGAGCTGGCCGCCCACGCCGCCGCCAAGGCGCTCGCGACGGCCGGTCTCACGCCCGGCGACATCGACCTGGTCCTCGTCGCCACGTCCACGGCCGTCAACCGCTCGCCGAACATGGCCGCCCGCGTCGCCGCCCGGCTCGGCATCCCGTCGCCCGCCGCGATGGACCTCAACGTCGTGTGTGCGGGTTTCACCCACGCCCTGGCCACCGCCGACCACACCCTCCGCGCGGGCGCGGCGAGCCGGGCCCTTGTCATCGGCGCCGACAAGATGTCCGAGGTGGCCGACTGGAGCGACCGCACGACCTGCGTGCTCGTCGGCGACGGGGCGGGGGCCGCCGTGGTGGAGGCGGCGTCCTCGGGTGACGCGCCCGGGATCGGGCCCGTGCTGTGGGGGTCGGCGCCCGAGATGGGCAACGCGGTGCGGATCGAGGGGCAGCCCGCGCGGTTCGCGCAGGAGGGGCAGAGCGTCTACCGCTGGGCGACCACGCAGCTGCCGCCCCTCGCCCGCCGGGCGTGCGAGCGCGCGGGACTCACCCCCGCGGACCTCGCCGCGGTCGTCCTGCACCAGGCGAACCTGCGCATCATCGAGCCGCTCGCCGAGAAGATCGGCGCCGTCAACGCCGTGGTCGCGCGCGATGTCACCGAATCGGGTAACACGTCGGCGGCGAGCATTCCGCTCGCGTTCTCCAAGCTGGTGGAGCGCGGCGAGATCTCCACGGGGGATCCGGTGCTGCTGTTCGGCTTCGGCGGCAACCTGTCGTACGCCGGACAGGTCGTCCGCTGCCCCTGACGCGCCGCTGAGCGCCCTGAAGTGCTTGTACAACGGGGTGTGACGAGGGCTGTGACGAGGCCAACTCCCCGTTCCTCTGGCGACTGTGCACCGTAGACTGTAGACGAAAGACAATCGATACTGGGCTCTACGGTGACGCCGGCTCCGCGGCCGCTGTGCACTGCCCTGCCGAGGAGGGGGACCGCGATGTTGTCGACAGGACTGCCGCAGGGGGCTGTGCCCAAGCTCGAACGGCCGGGGCCGTTGCGCGAGCGCGTCTACGAGGCGCTGCTCGAACTGATCACCACGCGCGCGCTCCAGCCCGGCCAGCACCTCGTCGAGAGCGAACTCGCCGGGCACCTCGGGGTCTCCCGGCAGCCGGTGCGCGAGGCCCTCCAGCGGCTGAACACCGAGGGCTGGGTCGATCTACGGCCCGCCCAGGGCGCGTTCGTGCACGAGCCGACCGAGGAGGAGGCCGACCAACTCTTCACCGTGCGCACCTTGTTGGAGGCCGAGGCCGCCGGGCTCGCCGCCGCGAACGCGGACAAGGCCGGCATCGACGCACTGCAAGTGCTCATGGAGCAGGGCAGGGTGGCCGTCGCCTCCGACGACGTGGACGCCGCCGTCGCGCTGAACGCCCGCTTCCACGGGAAGATCATGGAACTCGCGGGCAACGCCGTCCTCGCCGAGCTCGCCGAGCAGGTCGACCGGCGGGTGCGCTGGTACTACACGCCGATCGCCCGCCAGCGCGGGCAGCAGTCCTGGGTCGAACACCAGAGCCTGATCATCGCGATCTCCGACGGGGACGGGCAGCGCGCCACCCGGCTCATGCGCGAGCACACCGAGCACACGCGCCGCTCCTACCACGCCCGCCAACGGCCTTAAGCGCGGCCCCTCGTCAGCAGGTTCCGGGCCCCTGGCGCCGTAGGCGAGCGTGGTGGGCCCGGGTGGCACCAGGACATCCCTCTCTTTGTCCTGTGAGTGGAGAAAGTTGGCAGCAATCTCTGCACAGCTTCTTCCCAGCTTCGGCAGCCGCTGCTACGTTCCCCTCGAAAGCCCGACAGCAGGCGGCCGATTGAGGCGGGGAGGGGCTCGTGAGACGCATGACGGCACGACCCGCGAACGCCCACCAGGCCCGGCTGCTCACGCTGCTCAGGGACGGCGGCCCCAACTCCCGTGCGCAGCTGGGCGATCAGGTCGACCTGTCGCGGTCCAAGCTGGCCGTGGAGGTCGACCGGCTGCTGGAGACGGGCCTGGTCGTGGCCGACGGACTTGCCGCCTCGCGCGGCGGCCGGCGCTCCCACAACATCCGGCTCGCCCCCAACCTGCGTTTCCTCGGCGTCGACATCGGCGCGACCTCGGTCGACGTCGCCGTCACCAACGCCGAACTGGAGATTCTCGGTCACCTCAACCAGCCCATGGACGTACGCGAGGGCCCGGTCGCGGTCTTCGAGCAAGTCCTGTCCATGGCGGCGAAGTTGAGGGCGTCGGGGCTCGCGGAAGGGTTCGACGGCGCCGGCATCGGCGTCCCGGGACCCGTCCGCTTCCCTGAAGGCGTGCCGGTGGCACCGCCGATCATGCCGGGCTGGGACGGCTTCCCCGTGCGGGAGGCGCTCAGCCAGGAACTCGGCTGCCCCGTCATGGTCGACAACGACGTGAACCTGATGGCGATGGGGGAGATGCACGCGGGCGTCGCACGCTCCGTGGGCGACTTCCTCTGCGTCAAGATCGGCACCGGCATCGGCTGCGGCATCGTCGCCGGCGGTGACGTCCACCGCGGTACGACGGGCAGTGCCGGCGACATCGGGCACATCCAGGCCGTGCCCGACGGACGTCCGTGCGCCTGCGGCAACCGGGGCTGCCTGGAGGCCCACTTCAGCGGGGCGGCCCTCGCCCGGGACGCCACGGACGCGGCCCAGCAGGGCCGGTCGGCGGAACTCGCGACGCGGCTGGAGGCGAACGGCGGCCTCACCGCCGTCGACGTCGCCGCCGCAGCCGCCGCGGGCGACGCCACCTCGCTCGATCTGATCCGCGAGGGCGGCAACCGCGTCGGCCAGGTCATCGCCGGCCTGGTCAGCTTCTTCAACCCCGGCCTGGTGGTGATCGGCGGCGGGGTGACCGGCCTCGGCCACACCCTGCTCGCCGCCATCCGCACCCAGGTCTACCGCCAGTCGCTGCCGCTCGCGACCGGCAACCTGCCCATCGTCCTGGGGGAGTTGGGCCCCACCGCCGGAGTCATCGGCGCGGCCCGCCTCATCAGCGACCACCTCTTCTCACCCGCGTAAGCACCGCTCCGTAAGCACCGCTCCGTAAGCACCGCTCCGCCAGCACGGCTTTCGTACGGCACACCAGCGCATACCGCTGCTCTGCCCTGCCCTGAATCCGGCCCGCACGCCAGCCAGGGGGACCAACCATGGCACCCGAAGCACCGCTGCTCAGCATGTTCGGCATCACCAAGTCGTTCCCCGGAGTCCGGGCCCTCGACGGCGTCGACCTCGACGTCCAGGCCGGTGAGGTGCACTGCCTCCTTGGCCAGAACGGGGCCGGGAAGTCCACGCTCATCAAGGTCCTGGCCGGCGCCCACCAGCCCGACACCGGCACCATCCGCTGGCGCGGCGACGACGTCACGCTGCGCTCGCCGATCGCCGCGATGCGCCTCGGCATCGCCACCATCTACCAGGAACTCGACCTGGTGGAGCACCTGTCGGTCGCCGAGAACGTCCACCTCGGCCATGAACCCACGGCCGCCGGCTTCGTCGTACGAGGCAAGGCCGCCCGGACCTCGACGACCGCTCTGCTCAAGCGACTTGGGCATCCGGAGATCGAACCCGGGTGCCTGGTAGGGGAGTTGTCGGCCGCGCAGCAGCAGATCGTGTCCATGGCGCGGGCCCTCTCGCACGACGTACGACTGATCGTGATGGACGAACCGTCCGCCGCCCTCGACCCGGACGAGGTCGACAACCTCTTCCGGATCGTCGGCGACCTCACCGCCGACGGAGTCGCGGTCGTCTACATCTCCCACCGGCTGGAGGAGATCCGCCGCATCGGCGACCGCGTCACCGTGCTCAAGGACGGACGGGCCGTCGCGGGCGGACTGCCCGCCAAGGCGACGCCGACCCGCGAGGTCGTCGCGTTGATGACGGGACGCAACGTCGAGTACGTGTTTCCCGAGCGCCCGGTGTCGGCGCCCGACGGCGCGGCGGTCCTGGAGGTCCAAGGGCTGGCCCGGGACAGCGAGTTCGCCCCCCTCGACCTGAGCATCCGCCCCGGGGAGATCGTCGGCCTCGCCGGACTCGTCGGCTCGGGCCGCTCCGAGATCCTGGAGACGATCTACGGCGCCCGCAGGCCCACCGCCGGCCGCGTCCTGGTCGACGGTCGCCCGCTGCGGCCCGGCAGCGTACGCGCCGCCGTCCGGGCCGGACTCGGGCTCGCTCCCGAGGAACGCAAGGCGCAGGCGCTGCTGATGCTGGAGTCGGTCACCCGCAATGTCTCCGTCTCCTCCATGTCCCGCTTCTCACGCGGCGGTTGGCTCGACCGGGGCGCGGAACAGAGCGCGGCGCGGGCCGCGACCCGCGAGCTGTCGCTGCGGCCCGACAATCCGAACGTTCCGATCCGCACCCTCTCCGGCGGCAACCAGCAGAAGGCCGTCCTGGCCCGCTGGCTGCTGCGCGGCTGCCGGGTGCTGCTGCTCGACGAACCGACCCGAGGGGTCGACGTCGGCGCCCGCGCCGAACTGTATGCAGTCATCCGTCGACTTGCTGATGAAGGCCTCGCCGTGCTGCTCGTCTCCAGCGAGGTCCCCGAGGTGCTCGGCCTCGCCGACCGCGTCCTGGTACTGCGCGAGGGCCGCGTCGTCCACACGGCACCCGCCCGTGAACTGGACGAACACCGCGTACTCGACTTGGTCATGGAAGGAAGCCCGGCGTCATGACGCAGCCCGTCTCCCCGCCCCGGGACAGTGCCGACAAGGTGCCGTCGATGAGTCAACCCCCCGCCTGGCGCGCCCTCGTGTTCCGCGCCGACCTCCGCACCCTCTCCCTCCTCGGGGTGCTCGCCGCCCTGATCCTCATCGGCGGCATCACCAAGCCCGACGAGTTCCTCGACACCCGCAACCTCCAACTCGTCCTCACCCAGGCCTCGGTGATCGGCGTCGTCACCGTCGGGATGACCTTCGTCATCACGTCCGGCGGCATCGACCTGTCCGTCGGCGCGATCGTCGCGCTCGCCTCGGTGTGGGCGACCACCGTCGCCACCCAGGAGTACGGTTTCGGCGGCATCCTCCTCACCTCGGTGCTCGTCGGCCTCGGCTGCGGCCTGGTCAACGGACTGCTCATCGCGTACGGCGGGATGGTCCCGTTCATCGCCACGCTCGCCATGCTGGCCTCGGCGCGCGGCCTGGCCCTCCAGATCACCGACGGCCGCACACAGATCGTCACCGTCGACGGGATCCTCGACCTCGGCGAACGCGACTCCTACGTGCTCGGTGTGCCGCCGCTGGTGATGGTGTTCGCGGTCGTGACGATCATCGGCTGGCTCGTGCTGAACCGGACGACCTTCGGGCGTCGCACCGTCGCCGTCGGCGGCAACGCGGAGGCGGCCCGGCTCGCCGGCATCGACGTCCGCCGTCAGCGGCTGTACCTCTACCTGCTGTCCGGACTGTGCTGCGGCGTCGCCGCCTTCCTGCTGATCATCCTGTCCGGCTCGGGCCAGAACACCAACGGCAACCTCTACGAACTCGACGCCATCGCGGCCGCGATCATCGGCGGCACGCTGCTCAGCGGGGGCCGCGGCACCATCACCGGTTCCGTGCTCGGCGTCCTGATCTTCACCACGATCACCAACATCTTCGCCCTGAACAACCTGCAGAGCGACGTCCAGCAGATCGCCAAGGGCGCGATCATCGTCGCCGCCGTGCTGGTGCAGCGCCGTACCGCGAGCACGACCTGAAGAAAGGGTTCACCGCCATGCCAGAGCCGACGTCTTTTCCGAGCCGCTTCACCAGTCGCAGAGGACTGCTCTTCGGGACCGCCGCAGTCTCGGCCGGTGCCCTGCTGACAGGTTGCACCAGCAACGAGTCGAGCGACGACGAGCCCGCCGCGAATGACCAGCCGGCCGCCGAGGACAAGCCCGGCAAGCAGGTCACCATCGGCTTCGCCGGCCCGCAGGCCGACCACGGCTGGCTCAACGCCATCAACGACAACGCCAAGAGCCGCGCCAAGAAGTACTCCGACGTCACTCTGGAGATCACCGAGGGATCGAACGACACCGCCGCGCAGATCGGGCAGATCGAGACCCTCATCAACAAGAAGGTCGACGTCCTGGTCGTACTGCCCGCCGACGGCAAGGCGCTCACCCAGGTCGGTCTCAAGGCGATGCGCGCGGGCATCCCGGTCGTCAACCTGGACCGGATCTTCAACACCCCGCAGGCGTACCGCTGTTGGATCGGCGGCGACAACTACGGCATGGGCCTCAGCGCCGGCCACTACATCGGCGAGCAGCTCAAGGGGAAGTCGGGGGCCCTGGTCATCGAGCTCGCGGGCCTCGACAACCTGGAGCTCACCAAGCAGCGCAGCCAGGGCTTCGACGACGCGTTGAAGAACTACCCCAACGTCCGCAAGGTGGCCCGCCAGGCCGCCGACTTCACGGTCGAGTCCGGACAGGCCAAGATGGCCCAACTCCTCCAGGCACAGCCCAAGTTCGACGCGCTGTGGAACCACGACGACGACCAGGGCGTGGGCGCGCTGCGCGCCATCGAGCAGGCCGGACGCGACGACTTCCTGATGGTCGGGGGCGCGGGCGCGCTGTCCGCCTTCCAGGCCATCAAGCAGGACAACGGCGTCCTGAAGGCGACCGTCCTCTACCCGCCGACCATGGCCGCCTCCGCGATCGACCTCGCTCGCGCCCTCGGCCAGGCCAAGGGCGTCAGCGGCCTCGCCGAGTACGAGATCCCGGCCTCGCTCACGCTCTACTCGGCCGTCGTCGACAAGGACAACGTCGACCAGTACATGTCCACCGGCTTCAAGTGAGGCGTCCGCTCCACCGGGCCGGCCCAAGCGGCGGCTCGGCCCCCACCCCCCACCGCGCCACGACGACGAGGAGGACATCCGCATGGGCAACCCGCAGCAGTCAGCAGGGGCAGGGCAAGCGAAGCCACCGCTGCGCGTCGGCATGGTCGGCTACGCCTTCATGGGCGCCGCCCATTCCCAGGGCTGGCGCACCGCGGGCCGCGTCTTCGACCTGCCCCGCACCCCGGTGCTGGCCGCGATCTGCGGGCGGAACGAGACCGCCGTGCGCGCGGCGGCCGACCGGCACGGCTGGGCGACGGCCGAGACCGACTGGCGGGCCCTGGTCGAGCGGGACGACATCGACCTCGTCGACATCTGCACCCCAGGCGACAGCCACGCCGAGATCGCCCTCGCCGCGCTGGCCGCCGGCAAGCACGTGCTGTGCGAGAAGCCCCTCGCGAACACCGTCGAAGAGGCCGAGACGATGACTTCGGCGGCCGAAGCGGCCTATGGGCGCGGACAGTTGGCGATGGTCGGCTTCAACTACCGCCGGGTGCCCGCCACCACGCTCGCCCGGAACATGGTCGCCGAGGGCAGGCTCGGAAGGTTGCGCCACGTCCGGGTGACGTACCTTCAGGACTGGCTCGTGGACCCGCGGTTCCCGCTCACCTGGCGGCTGCGCAAGGAGCAGGCCGGTTCGGGCTCGCTCGGCGACCTGGGCGCGCACATCGTCGACCTCGCGCAGTACCTGGCGGGGGAGCGGCTGGCGGGGGTGTCCGCTCTGACGGAAACCTTCGTACGGGAACGCCCCCTGCCCGTAGGTGCAAGCAGTGGCCTGTCCGCCGTCTCGTCCACCGGCACCGGCCAGGTCACCGTGGACGACGCCGCCCTGTTCACCGGCCGCTTCACCTCCGGCGCCCTCGCCTCCTTCGAGGCCACCCGGTACGCCACCGGCCGCAAGAACGCCCTCGGCATCGAACTCAACGGCGAGCGCGGCTCGTTGGCCTTCGACCTGGAGCGGCTCAACGAACTCGCCTACCACGACGGTACGGAGCCCGGGGCGCACGCCGGCTTCCGCCGCATCCTCGTCACCGAACCCGACCACCCCTACCTGGAGGCCTGGTGGCCCCCGGGCCACGGCCTCGGCTACGAGCACACCTTCGTCCACCAGGCCCGCGACCTGGTCCACGCGATCGCCGAGGGCCGCCGGCCGGAACCGTCCTTCGCCGACGGGCTGCAAGTGCAGCGTGTGCTGGCGGCGGTGGAGGAGAGCGCCGAGAAGAACTCCGTCTACACACCCATCGCGGTCTGAGGAGGCCCCAGCGACATGCCGCGCACCTTCACGCTCTTCACCGGCCAGTGGGCCGACCTGCCGCTCGAAGAGGTCTGCCGCCTCGCCCGCGACTTCGGCTACCACGGACTCGAACTCGCCTGCTGGGGCGACCACTTCGAAGTCGACAAGGCCCTCGCCGATCCCGGCTACGTGGCCTCGCGCCACCAACTCCTCGACAAGTACGGCCTCAAGTGCTGGGCGATCTCCAACCACCTGGTGGGCCAGGCGGTCTGCGACGCCATCATCGACGAACGCCACCAGGCGATCCTGCCGTCCCGCATCTGGGGCGACGGCGACGCGGAAGGCGTACGACAGCGGGCCGCAGCCGAGATCGCCGACACCGCCCGGGCCGCGGCGGCCTTCGGCGTCGACACCGTCATCGGCTTCACCGGCTCGGCCATCTGGCACCTGGTCGCCATGTTCCCGCCCGCCCCCGAGTCGATGATCGAGCGCGGCTACGAGGACTTCGCCGAGCGGTGGAACCCGATCCTCGACGTGTTCGACGCCCAGGGTGTGCGGTTCGCGCACGAGGTCCACCCGAGCGAGATCGCCTACGACTACTGGACGACCGTACGCACCTTGGACGCGGTCGACCGTCGACCGGCTTTCGGCCTCAATTTCGACCCCTCCCACTTCGTGTGGCAGGACCTCGACCCGGTCGGCTTCCTCTGGGACTTCCGCGACCGGATCTACCACGTCGACTGCAAGGAAGCCCGCAAGCGGCTCGACGGCCGCAACGGCCGCCTCGGCTCCCACCTGCCATGGGGCGACCCGCGCCGCGGCTGGGACTTCGTCTCCGCGGGCCACGGAGACGTCCCCTGGGAGGACGTCTTCCGGATGCTGCGCTCCATCGACTACCAGGGCCCCGTCTCCGTGGAGTGGGAGGACGCCGGCATGGACCGGCTCCAGGGCGCTCCCGAGGCCCTGACCCGCCTGAAGGCATACGACTTCGAGCCGCCGTCGGCCTCCTTCGACGCGGCGTTCGGCGGCGACTAGCTCCAACTGCCCTTCTGTTCCTGTGAGTTCCTGCTCCTGTGAGTTCCGGGATGACGGCGCATCCCGGCGAAACGCACCCGCATGTACAACCGGCCCCATTCTGGAGGCACTCGTGCACGGGAACGACCGCACCACCAGCACCGGCAGAAACGAGATCCACAGACGACGACGCCTGCCGTTCCGTAAGGCAGCCGCCCTGCTCACCGGCGCGCTGCTGGCGGGCGCGTCCCTCAGCCTCACCGCACCACAGGCCGGCGCAGCCGTCGCCGACCCGGAAGCCGCACCGGCCGCACCGGCGGCACCGGCCGCACCTGCTGCACCGGCCGCCGCGGCCGAGGACTTCCAGCAGGTGACCCTCGCCAAGGGCGAGCCGGAGGTGGGCGAGCCCATGTCGCTCGCCGTCCTCCCGGACCACTCGGTCCTGCACACCTCGCGCGACGGCGAACTCCGCCTCACCGACGCCGCCGGCACCACCCGGCTCGCGGGCAAGCTCGACGTCTACTCCCACGACGAGGAAGGCCTCCAAGGCATCGGCGTCGACCCCGGCTTCACCACCAACCGCTTCATCTACCTCTACTACGCGCCCCCGTTGAACACCCCGGCGGGCGACGCCCCCGAAACCGGCACCGCCGCCGACTTCGCCCCCTTCGACGGCGTCAACCGGCTCTCCCGGTTCGTCCTGAACACCGACGGCACCCTCGACAAGGCCAGCGAGAAGAAGATCCTCGACGTGCCTGCCTCCCGCGGCATCTGCTGCCACGTCGGCGGCGACATCGACTTCGACGCGGCGGGCAACCTCTACCTGTCGACGGGCGACGACTCCAACCCCTTCCAGTCGGACGGCTTCACCCCCATCGACGAGCGGGCGGACCGCAACCCCGCCTTCGACGCGCAGCGTTCGGCCGGCAACACCAACGACCTGCGCGGCAAGATCCTGCGCATCAAGGTGAACGCCGACGGCTCGTACACGGTCCCCGACGGCAACCTCTTCGCGCCCGGCACGGACAGGACACGGCCCGAGATCTACGCGATGGGCTTCCGCAACCCGTTCCGCTTCAGCGTCGACAAGAAGACCGGCATTCTCTACGTCGGCGACTACGGCCCCGACGCGGGCGCCGCCGACCCGGCCCGCGGACCCGCCGGCCAGGTCGAGTTCGCGCGCATGACCGGTCCCGGCAACTTCGGCTGGCCGTACTGCACGGGCGACAACGACGCCTACGTCGACTACGACTTCGCGACCGGTACCTCGGGCGCGTCCTTCGACTGCGCCGCCCCGAAGAACAACTCCCCGCACAACACCGGCCTGACCGACCTGCCGCCGGCCCAGCCCGCCTGGATCCCGTACGACGGAGGGTCCGTGCCCGAGTTCGGCGACGGCTCCGAGTCCCCGATGGGCGGCCCGGTCTACCACTACGACGCCGCGCTCGACTCGCCCGTGAAGTTCCCCGAGGCCTACGACGGCGACTTCTTCGCCGGGGAGTTCGGCCGCAGCTGGATCAAGCGGATCACGAGCGACGCCGACGGCACCGTGCAGTCGATCAACGACGTGCCCTGGACCGGCACCCAGATCATGGACATGGCCTTCGGTCCCGACGGCGCGCTGTACGTCCTCGACTACGGCCTGTCCTGGTTCGGCGGCGACGAGAACTCCGCCCTGTACCGCATCGAGAACGCCACCGACGGCCACTCCCCGGTCGCGCAGGCCGCGGCGAGCCGGACCTCGGGGCAGGCGCCGCTGAGGGTGCGCTTCTCCGCCGAGGGCACCACCGACCAGGACGGCGACGCCCTCACCTACAGCTGGGACTTCGGCGACGGCGGCACGTCGACGCGGCCGGACCCGACGTACACGTACCGGAAGAACGGCACGTACACCGCGACGCTGACCGTGAAGGACCCGAGCGGCCGCACCGGCAGCGCGAGCGCGCAGGTCGTGGTGGGCAACACCGCCCCCAACGTGACGCTCGAACTCCCCAAGGACGGGCAGCTGTTCAGCTTCGGCGACGCGATCCCGTTCAAGGTGCGGGTGACCGACCCCGAGGACGGCAGGGCCGTCGACTGCGCCAAGGTCAAGGTCACCTTCATCCTCGGCCACGACACCCACGGCCACCCGCTGACCTCGGCCAACGGCTGCACCGGCACCATCCAGACCAGCGCCGACGGTGGCCACGACGAGGACGCCAACATCTTCGGCGTGCTCGACGCCGAGTACACCGACGGCGGGGGCGGCGGCCAGGCCCCGCTCACCACCCACGACCAGAACGTCGTCCAGCCGCGGCACCGCCAGGCCGAGCACTTCGGCAAGGGCTCCGGCGTCTCGGTGATCACCAAGGCCGGCGCGCACGGCGGCGAGACGGTCGGGGACGTGCACAACGGCGACTGGATCTCCTTCACGCCGTACGTCCTGAGCAACGCCCAGAAGATCACGGCTCGCGTCTCCTCGGGCGGCGCCGGCGGCACGCTGGAGATCCGCGCCGGATCCTCGACGGGCACCCTGCTCGGGAAGGCGACCGTACCGGTAACCGGCGGCTGGGACACCTTCCAGGACGTCAGCGTCGGCCTGTCCCGCGCTCCCAGGGGCACGACCACGCTGTTCCTGGTCTTCAAGGGGAGCGGCTCCGGGGCCCTGTACGACGTGGACGACTTCACCTTCACCACGAGCTGAGAGGAGGCGGACATGCGCACCATCAGCCGTATCACCACGGCAGTCGCCGGAGCCGCCCTGCTCCTCGGCTGCGTCTCGGAACCCGCCGCCTCGCACCCGGCGGACGGCACACGGGTGCTGGTCTTCTCCAAGACGGCCGGCTTCCGGCACGACTCGATCCCGGACGGCGTCGAGGCGGTGAGGCAGCTCGGCGAGAGCGGCGGCTTCACGGTCGACGCGACCGAGGACGCGGGCGCGTTCACCGCCCGCAACCTGCGGCGCTACGACGCGGTCGTGTTCCTCTCGACCACCGGGGACGTCCTCGGCCCGGCCCAGCAGCGGGCCTTCGAAAGCTACATCCAGCGCGGCGGAGGCTACGTCGGCATCCACGCGGCCGCCGACACCGAGTACGACTGGGAGTTCTACGGCGGCCTCGCCGGCGCCTACTTCCAGTCGCACCCGGCGATCCAACCCGCCACGGTGCACGTCGAGGACCGCGCGCACCCGGCGACCTCGCACCTGCCGAGAAGCTGGGAGCGCACCGACGAGTGGTACAACTACCGCTCCAATCCCCGGGACCGGGCCCATGTCCTCGCCTCGCTCGACGAGTCGTCGTACACCGGCGGCACGATGGAGGGCGACCACCCGATCGCCTGGTGCCAGACGTACCAGGGCGGCCGCGCCTTCTACACGGGTCTCGGTCACACGAAGGAGTCCTACGCCGAGCCCGCGTTCCGCCGGCACCTGCTGGGCGGGATCCGGTATGCGACAGGCGATGTCCAGGCGGACTGTCGACCGGAGACCGGATACCGTCCGCTCTTCGACGGCAGTGCGCCGACCGGCTGGCAGCAGGCCGGCCCGGGCTCCTTCACCCTGGACGACGACGGCACGCTCACGTCGCAGGGCGGTATGGGGATGCTCTGGTACGCCGACCAGGGCTTCGGTTCATACTCCCTGAAGCTCGACTGGAAGATGGCCGGCGCCTCGGGCGACGACAACTCCGGTGTGTTCGTGGGCTTCCCGCCCTCCGACGACCCGTGGTCGGCCGTGAACAACGGCTTTGAGATCCAGATCGACGCCACCGACGTACCGGAGAAGACGACCGGTTCCGTCTACGGCTTCCAATCCGCCGACCTGGAGGGGCGCGACCGCGCGCTGAATCCGCCGGGGGAGTGGAACACGTACGAGATCCGCGTGGAGGGCGAGCGCCTCCGTGTCTGGCTCAACGGCGTGAAGATCAACGATTTCACCAACACCGATCCGGCCCGGAGCCTCGGCGACGGACACGTCGGCATCCAGAACCACGGAGCCGACGACCGGGTGTCCTTCCGCGACATCCGGATCAAGGAACTGCCCGCGAAGTCCCCGGCACGCACGGCTTCGCAGGGCGACTGAGCGGCGGCGGGCGGGGGACGCCGGACTCCCGCCCGCCGTCTGTTCCTAGCCCGTTTTACGACGTGCTCGACAAGGAGGCTGCCCGTGTCCGCGTCCGTTTCCCCACCGCGCGTCGGCGTCTGGCTCATCGGTGCCCGCGGTTCCGTCGCCACCACCGTCGTCGCGGGCTGTGCCGCCGTGACCGCCGGCCTGCACCCGCCGACCGGCCTGGTCACCGAGACACCCCCGTTCGCCGACAGCGGCCTGCCGGCCCTCGCATCCCTCGTCTTCGGCGGCCACGACACGCTCGACTGCCCCCTGCCCAAACGCGCGGAAGAACTGGCCGCCGGAGGTGTCCTGCCGTACGGCCTCCCGGCGGCGGTCGCGGCCGAACTGGCCGCCGCGGACCAAGAGATCAAACCGGGCGGCCCGGCCCCGGGAGACCAGCGCGGCGAAGAGGAGCTCATCGCCGCGTTCGCCGCCGACATCCGGGACTTCGTACGACGGTGTGGACTGGCGCGGGCGGTCGTGGTGAACGTCGCCTCCACCGAGCCTGCGTCCATGGACTCCCCGCCCGCCGGAGTGGTGCTTCCGCCGAGTTCGCTGTACGCGGCGGCGGCGTTGCGCGCGGGCTGCCCCTACGTCAACTTCACCCCGTCCACCGGGTTGCACCACCCGGCGCTGGCGGCCCCGGCGGCGGCGAGTGGCCTGCCGTACGCGGGGCGCGACGGCAAGACGGGCCAGACGCTGCTGCGCTCGGTGCTGGGCCCGATGTTCGTGCAGCGGGCCCTCGCCGTCCGGGCCTGGTCCGGCACCAACCTGCTGGGCGGCGGGGACGGCGCGGCCCTGGCCGACCCGGCCGCCGCGGCGGCCAAGAACGCGGGCAAGGAACGGGTCCTCGCCGACACCCTAGGTACCGTCCCCGAGGGGGAGGTCCACATCGACGACGTCCCCGCGCTCGGCGACTGGAAGACCGCCTGGGACCACATCGCCTTCGACGGCTTCCTCGGCGCCCGCATGATCCTCCAGACCACCTGGCAGGGCTGCGACTCGGCCCTCGCCGCACCCCTCGTCCTCGACCTGGCCCGCCTGGTCACCCGCGCCCACGAACGGAACCTGTCCGGCCCGCTGACCGAGCTGGGCTTCTACTTCAAGGATCCGGTGGGCGAGGGCCCGTCGGCACTGGGCGAGCAGTACGCGTCACTCGTGGGGTTCGCTGCGCGGCTCAGGGAGGACGGGGTGACGCGGCGCTCGGCGGATGACGCCGTGCCGGATGACTCGCGGGAGCGGGCGGGGGAGAGCGGGGAGAGCGGGGAGAGCGGGGAGAGCGGGGAGAGCGACTCGGGCCTGAGGGCGGACGAGCGCTGGGGGGAGGACCGGTGAGCGGCGGGGGTGGGGTGTGGTCTGGGGTTGGTGGCGGTGCGGGCGGGGTGTGGTCTGGGGTTGGGCGTGACTCGGGTGGGGCGGGGTCTGGGGTTGGGGGCGGTGCGGGCGAGGTGCGGTTTGGGGATGGGCGCGAATCGGGCGGGGCGGAGTCTGAGGTTGGGGTTGGGGTTGGGGGCGGTGCGCGCGAGGAGTGGTCTGGGGGTGGGCGTGGTGCGGGCGAGGTGCGGTTTGGGGATGGGCGCGAATCGGGCGGGGTGCGGGCCAGGGTTGGGGGCGGTGCCGTCGGGGTGAACGCCTGGGCCGAACTGCTGCGCCTCCCCGCCCTGTTCACCGTCCCCGGCGACGTCCTCGCCGGCGCGGCCGCCACCGCCACGCAGCCCAATCACCGCACGCTGCTCGCCATTGGCTCCTCCCTGTGCCTGTACGAGGCAGGCATGGCCCTCAACGACTGGGCCGACCGGGCCGAGGACGCCGCGGAACGCCCGCACCGCCCCCTCCCCTCCGGCCGCATCCGTCCCAGCGCGGCACTCGCGGCGGCCTGCGCCTTCACCGGTGCCGGCCTGTCCCTTGCCGCTTGCGCCGGCCGCCCCGCCCTCGCTGTCGCGGTGCCGCTGGCAGCGACTGTGTGGGCGTACGACCTCGCCCTCAAGCGCACTCCGGCGGGCCCGCTCGCCATGGCGACGGCCCGCGGCCTGGACCTGCTCCTCGGCGCCGCGGCCACGACGAGTGCGAGGAGTCCCAGCACGGGGCGCGAAGGGCGAACGGGAGGTGCGATGAGTACCGGCGCGGGGCGCGACGGGCGAACGGGGGGTGCGATGAGTACCGGCGCGGGGCGTGAAGGGCGAGCGCGGGGGACGACGGGGACGGGCACTGGGCGTGAAGGGCGAACGGGGGGTGCGAGGAGTGCCAGCACGGGGCGCGACGGGCGAACGCGGGGTGCGACGAGTACGCGGGGCACGACGGGTGCCGCGAGCGGCGTGACGGATGCCGCAAGCGGTGTTCGCCGAGCCCTGCCGTCCGCCGCGCGGCTCGGTGCCCACACCCTCGCGGTCACGACCGTCTCCCGCCGGGAGACCCAGGGCGGCTCGCCCCTCGCCCCCCTGGCGGCACTGGCCACGACCGCCGTACTGACCCGGCTCCTGACACGCCCGCCCGCCGGCCCGAGCACCTCGGCGTCCACAGCCGACGGCCTCCTGAGCGCGGCTTTCACCGCCGCCTACGCCGCGACCGCGGGCCGCCCCTACTTTCACGCCACCCTCAACCCGTCACCCCCGCTCACCCAACGAGCCGTCAGCGGCGGCATCCGCGCCACGATCCCCCTCCAGTCCGCACTCTCCGCCCGCTCCGGCGCGACCGTCACCGCACTGCTCACCGCGGCCCTGGCCCCGCTCGCGGCGAGGTTCGCGCGGAAGGTGAGCGTCACATGAGCAACTCCCTCCGCTTCGGCTACGGCACCAACGGCCTCGCCGACCTCCGCCTCGACGACGCCCTCATCCTGCTCGCCGACCTCGGCTACGACGGCGTCGGGCTGACCCTCGACCACATGCACCTCGACCCGCTCGCCCCGGACCTCCCCGCCCGCACGCGCCGCCTCGCGCGCCGGCTGGACGCACTCGGTCTGACCGTCACCGTGGAGACGGGCGCCCGCTATGTGCTCGACCCGCGCCGCAAACACGGGCCCTCCCTCCTGGACCCCGACCCGGACGACCGCGCCCGCCGCGTCGACCTGCTGATCCGCGCGGTGCGGGTCGCCGCCGACCTCGGCGCCCACGCCGTCCACTGCTTCAGCGGGATCACCCCGGCCGGGACGGACGCGGACACGGCGTGGAAGCGTCTGACCGAGGCGCTCGCCCCCGTCCTTGAGGCCGCCACCGCCAACGGTGTCCCCCTGGCCGTCGAACCCGAACCCGGCCACCTCCTCGCCACCCTCGCGGACTTCCACCGGCTCCGCCGCACACTCGGCGATCCGCGGCACCTCGGCCTGACCCTCGACATCGGCCACTGCCAGTGCCTCGAACCTCTGCCACCCGCCGACTGCGTACGCGCTGCCGCTCCCTGGCTGCGTCACGTCCAGATCGAGGACATGCGCCGCGGCATCCATGAACACCTCCCTCTCGGAGACGGGGACATCGACTTCCCGCCCGTACTCGCCGCCCTGTCCGCCACCGGTTACCAGGGCCTGACCGTCGTCGAACTGCCACGCCACTCGCACGCCGGACCCCACTTCGCCGAACGGTCCCTCCCCTTCCTCCACCAGGCGGCGACGCCCGTGTCGTCCCCAACGACGGCGTCGGCAGGGACCTCTGTGACGACCTCCCCTCTGCCTCTCCCTCTCCCTCTCGCCGCGCCAACATCCCCCTCCGCATCCGTCCCACTCGTCGCCCCTTCCGACCCTCCCGCCATCTCCGTCTCGCAGTACCCCGCGCCCGTCGCCCCACCCCCAGGCGAGCCCTCCGCCACCCCAGAAGGGAGCACCTCATGACGCGGCCCTACGCCACCCGGGATACCCCCACCTCGCATACCCCCACCCGGGACGCCCCCACCCGGGACGCCCCCACCCGGGACGCCCCCACCCGGGACGCCCCCACCCGGGACACGGCGCCCCCGGACACCGCCACCGCGGAAACGGCCCCCTCCGACAGGTCCGGCCCCGACGCCACCACCCTCGGCCCCGCCACCTCAAACCCCGCAGTCCCGCCCCCCGCCGCAAAAGGCACCGACGCCACCACCCCCGCCCGCACCCCGCCGGCCGACCTGCGGAGCCACGTCACCGCCTGCCTCGGCTCAGCCGCCCGCGCCTGGCTCGACCAGGCCCTCGACGAGGCCTCCGCCCACCCCGGCACGCACGGGCCGATCTCCGTGTGGGAGCTGCGGCTCGCCGAGGCCGGGCGCCGCTGTGGCCCGGAGCACGCCGACGCCGTCCGCGTGCTCATCCTGCAGGCGGCCCGCGCCGACACGGACGCCCTCACCCGCGTGTACGCCCAGGGCACCGCCGCCGAACGCCGTGCCGTCCTCCACACCCTGCCCCACCTGGTGCCCGGCCCCGAGGCCCTCCCGCTCGTCGAGGACGCCCTGCGCACCAACGACACCCGGCTCCTCGCCGCCGCCGTCGGCCCGTACGCCGCCCGGCACCTCGACGTCCACAACTGGCGCCACGCGGTCCTGAAATGCCTGTTCACCGGCGTGCCCGTGGACGAGGTGGCCGACCTGGACCGCCGCGCCCACGGGGACACGGAACTCGCCCGCATGCTCGGCGACTACGCCGCCGAACGCACCGCCGCGGGCCGTCCCGTCCCCGCCGACCTGCACCGCGTCCTGACCCTGACCGGCCCCACCGACCCGCCGCCCGCCGAACACGGCACCCGCGGCTTCGACGGCAAGGAGTCCTGATGCGCATCTTCGACCCCCACATCCACATGACGTCGCGCACCACCGACGACTACGAGGCCATGCGCGCCGCCGGCGTCCGTGCCGTCGTCGAGCCGTCCTTCTGGCTCGGCCAGCCCCGCACCTCGCCCGCCTCCTTCCTCGACTACTTCGACTCCCTCCTGGGCTGGGAGCCCTTCCGCGCCGCCCAGTACGGCATCGCCCACCACTGCACGCTCGCCCTCAACCCCAAGGAGGCGAACGACCCGCGCTGCGTCCCCGTCCTCGACGAGCTGCCCCGGTATCTCGTCAAGGACCAGGTCGTGGCCGTCGGCGAGATCGGCTACGACTCGATGACCCCCGCCGAGGACACCGCCCTCGCCGCGCAACTCCAACTGGCCGCAGATCACGAGCTGCCCGCGCTCGTCCACACCCCGCACCGCGACAAACTCGCCGGCCTGCGCCGCACCCTCGACGTCGTCCGGGAATCCGCTCTCCCACCGCAACGGGTCCTGGTCGACCACCTCAACGAGACCACCGTCAAGGAGGCCAAGGACAGCGGCTGCTGGCTGGGCTTCTCCGTCTATCCGGACACCAAGATGGACGAGGAGCGGATGGTCGCGATCCTCCGTGCGTACGGCCCCGAGCAGGTGCTGGTGAACTCCGCCGCCGACTGGGGCCGCAGCGATCCGCTCAAGACCCGCAGGGTCGGCGACCTGATGCTCGCCGAAGGATTCACCGAGGACGAGGTCGACCGCGTGCTGTGGCGCAACCCGGTCGCCTTCTACGGGCTCAGCGGCCGACTGATCCTGGAGGTCAGTCCGCCCGACGCCACGCACGAGGGCAATTCCGTGCAGCGCGGCGGGGAGTGAGCGATGCGTTTCCGCCACCCCGACGGGAGCACCGTCCACCTCGCCTACTGCACCAACGTCCACCCCGCCGAAACCTTCGACGGCGTCCTCGCGCAACTCCGTGACCACTGCGAACCCGTCCGCCGCCGCCTCGGCCGCGATCGTCTCGGCATCGGTCTGTGGCTCGCCAAGGACGCCGCGCACGCCCTCGTCACGGACCCGTCCGCCCTGCGCGGCCTGCGCACCGAACTCGACCGGCGCGGCCTCGAAGTCGTCACCCTCAACGGCTTCCCGTATCAGGGCTTCGGTGCCGAAAAGGTCAAGTACCGCGTCTACAAGCCGGACTGGGCCGACCCCGCACGCCTCGACCACACCACGGCCCTGGCCCGCGTCCTGGCCGGACTCCTCCCCGACGACGTCACCGAGGGCAGCATCTCCACCCTGCCGCTCGCCTGGCGCACCGGCCACGACGCCGAGCGCGCCGAGACCGCCCGCCACGCGCTCCTCACCCTCGCCGAACGCCTCGACGCCCTGGAGGAACTCACCGGCCGCTCCCTCCGCGTCGGCCTCGAACCCGAGCCCGGCTGCATCGTCGAGACCACCGGCGACGCCATCGCCCCGCTCACCGCGATCGCGCACGACCGCATCGGCATCTGCGTCGACACCTGCCACCTCGCCACCTCCTTCGAAGACCCGCACACCGCCCTGGACTCGCTCACCCGGGCGGGCATCACCGTCGTCAAGTCGCAGCTCTCAGCCGCCCTGCACGCCGAACACCCGCACCTCCCCGCAGTCCGCGAAGCCCTCGCCGCCTTCGACGAACCCCGCTTCCTGCACCAGACCCGCACCGACACCGCCTCCGGCCTGCGCGGCACCGACGATCTCGGCGAGGCCCTCCACGGCGACGCGCTTCCCGACGCGTCCTGCTGGCGTGCCCACTTCCACGTCCCGCTGCACGCGGCCCCCGCCGCACCCCTCACCTCCACGCTCCCCGTACTGAAGACCGCTCTGACCCGGCTCGTCGGCGGCCCGCACCCGCTCACCCGCCACCTGGAGGTCGAGACCTACACCTGGCAGGCCCTTCCGCCCGAGCTGCGGCCCCGCGGCCGGGCCCAGCTCGTCGACGGCATCGCCGCCGAACTCACTCTTGCCCGCGACCTGTTGACGGACCTCGGGCTGAAGGAGCTCCCATGAGCACCCACCGGACCGCCCCGGGTCCAACCCCCCTCCTCGTCC
Source organism: Streptomyces sp. NPDC050619 (assembly GCF_040654815.1). Lineage (NCBI taxonomy): Bacteria > Bacillati > Actinomycetota > Actinomycetes > Kitasatosporales > Streptomycetaceae > Streptomyces > Streptomyces sp. NPDC050619. The sequence continues at coordinate 245,355 of NZ_JBFAIR010000009.1, forward strand.
TCGACGTCGTCGGCCTCACCCCCCGTCTTCTCCACCACATGCCCCACCTCAAGGCGCTCGGCCGGTCCGGCTCCCGCGCCCCGCTCGGCACCGTCCTGCCCGCTGTCACCTGCGCCGCGCAGTCCACCTTCCTGACCGGCACCCATCCCGGCGAGCACGGCATCGTCGGCAACGGCTGGTACTTCCGCGAACTCGGCGACGTACTCCTGTGGCGTCAGCACAACGGACTGGTCGCCGGGGACAGACTCTGGGACGCCGCCCGTCGCGCGCACCCCGGCTACACCGTCGCCAACGTCTGCTGGTGGTACGCCATGGGCGCCGACACCGACATCACCATCACCCCCCGTCCCATCTACTACGCCGACGGTCGCAAGGAACCCGACTGTTACACGCGGCCCGCGGCCCTGCACGACGAACTCACCGAGAAATTCGGCACCTTCCCGCTGTTCCACTTCTGGGGCCCGGGCGCTGACCTGGTCTCCAGCCGCTGGATCATCGACGCGACCCGGCACATCATGCGCACCCGACAACCCGACTTGACGCTCTGTTACCTCCCCCATCTCGACTATGACTTGCAGCGCTACGGCCCCGACGACCCGCGCTCCCTGAAAGCGGCCGCAGACCTTGACGCGGCCCTGGCCCCGCTCCTGGACGACGCCCGCGCCGAGGGCCGTACCGTCGTCGCGCTGTCCGAGTACGGCATCACCCGCGTGGAGCGGCCCGTCGACATCAACCGCGCGCTGCGCCGCGCCGGCCTGCTGGAAGTGCACACGCAGGACGGCATGGAGTACCTCGACCCGATGGCCTCCCGCGCCTTCGCCGTCGCCGATCACCAGATCGCCCACGTCTACGTCCGCCGGCCGGAGGACCTCGACGCGACCCGGGCCGCCCTCGACGGCCTGCCCGGTATCGAGCAACTCCTCGACGACGAGGGCAAGAAGGCCCATCACCTCGACCATCCGCGCTCGGGCGAACTCGTCGCCGTGGCGGAGCCGGACGCCTGGTTCACGTACTACTACTGGCTCGACGACACCCACGCGCCCGACTTCGCGCGACTGGTCGAGATCCACCGCAAACCCGGCTACGACCCGGTCGAACTCTTCATGGACCCGCTCGACCCCTATGTGAAGGTCAAGGCGGCCACGGCCCTGGCGCGCAAGAAACTCGGACTGCGCTACCGCATGGCGGTCGTGCCCCTGGATCCCTCACCTATTCGCGGCAGCCACGGCCGCCTTCCCGCGAGCGACGACGACGGTCCGCTCCTCATCTGCTCCACCCCCCGCGCTCTCGGCGACCGTGTCGCGGCCACCGATGTGAAAGCACTGCTGCTTCAGCTGTCCGGTCTGTCCTGACTGGTCACAAGTGAAGCACTCACCACTGACAACGCCCTCCGACAACGAGGAGTTCCAGGCATGAGCCGCATGTCCCAGACAGATCCCGAACTCACCCACCGCCTCACCAGACGAGGAATGCTCGGCGTGGCCGCCGGTGCCACCGCCGCCGCGCTGCTCGGCGCCGCCGCGGCCCCCGCCACGGCAGCCACCGACACCGCCACCTCCGCCGCGGGCCGCAGCCGTCCCGTCCTGCCGCCCGGACGGCTCGGCATCCAGCTCTACAGCCTGCGCGACAAGGTCTCCACACTGGGCTTCGCCCCCGTCTTCGCCGAGCTGAAGAAGTACGGCTACGACGAGGTCGAGTTCGCCGGATACACGCAGGGCTCGGCGGGCCCCATCACGCTCGCCCAGCTCAAGCGGCTGGCGAGGAACCACGGCCTGAACCCGATCGGCAGCCACGTCGGCTACTACTCCAGCGACCCGAGCGCCTACACCTTCGCCCAGAACCTCACCAAGGTCCTCGACGACGCCCAGGCCCTCGGCCTCAAGCACATCGGCACCGCCTCCGGCCCGTTCCGCTACGGCTCCACCGTCGACGCCTGGAAGCGGGCGGCCGAGGAGTTCAACACCTACGGCGCGGCGGCGAAGGCGCGCGGCATGAAGTTCTACCAGCACAACCACTCCGACGAGTTCGGCTTCGCCAGTGACAACCCCAAGGTCCGTCTCTACGACGTGCTGCTCGCCGAGACCGACCCCGACCTCGTGTTCCTGGAGATGGACATCTTCTGGGCGTACGCGGGCCAGTTCCGCTTCTCGAAGCGGCCCGACGGCACGGCCGCGCCCTTCGAACCCCTCGACTATGTCCTCAGGCAGCCCCACCGTTACCCGCTCTTCCACGTCAAGGACGGGGAGAGCGACCCGTCGAACCAGTTCGGCTACCGCATGGTCGACGTCGGCGACGGCGACATCGACTACCAGCGGTTCATCTCCGCCGTGACGCGGCTGCGCGGTGAACGTCTGGACCACCACTGGCAGGCCGAACACGACAACCCGGCCGAGTCCTTCACGTTCGCACGCCGTTCGAGTGAGCATCTGCACTCCCTGCGCGAGAAGTGCTGAAGAAGGCGTACGCAATGAGGCGGCCCTCCCGAGCCCGCGCCCGGGAGGGCCGCCTCATGTGCCGGACGGACCGGCCGTGCGGACGTCAGCCGGCCGACTGCGGCTGCGCGGCCCGTACGCCCTCCGTGCCGCCTCGGCCGCGCCCCGGCTGCCGCAGCAGCAACGCGATCGCCGCCGCCACCATCGACACGCCGCCGGCCAGCGCATACGCGCCGTCGTAGCCCCAGGCCGCGACCACCATGGAGCCGAGGCCGCCGCCGAACAGGCCGCTGATCAGCTTGCCGCTGTAGACCAGCCCGTAGTTGGTGGCGTTGTAGTTCTCCCCGAAGTAGTCCGGCGTGAGCGCCGCGAACAGCGGGTAGAAGGCGCCGCCGCCGAATCCGGACAGGAACGCGAAGAACAGGAAGAGCCCCTCGCTCTTGATGTCCCCGGCCCAGATCACGCCGAACTGGGCCAGGCCCAGGACGACGATGACGAACACCAGGGTGGATTTGCGGCCCCACTTGTCGGACAGCCAGCCCACCACGCCGCGGCCGATGCCGTTGATGACCGCCATGACACCCATTGACGACGCGGCCACCAGCGGGCCGAAGCCGACCTCCTTGGCGTAGTCGACCTGGAAGGAGATCCCGAAGATCGACACACCCGCGGTCAGCACGATGGACAGCCACATCAGGGGCAGCATGCCCGTCCTGATCGCCTCCTTGGGCGTGTACTGCCGTACCGCCGGAGGGTTCTTGGCGAGTCCGGCGGCGTTCTTCGGGCTGCCGGAGAACGTCAGCGGGTCGACGTCGGAGGGCCACCAGTTCTTCGGCGGGTCCTTGAAGAAGAACGCGCACCCGAACACCACGATCACGATGTAGCAGCCGATGAGGTCCAGCACACGGTGGTAGTTCGCGGTGTCGAAGCCGTAGTTGAAGATGAAGATGAACGGCAGCGATCCGTACGCGAATCCGCCGTTGACGAAGCCGGTCTTCGCGCCCCGCCGCTCGGGGAACCACTTGCCGACCATGTTGATGCAGGTCGCGTAGACCAGACCGGCGCCGATACCGCCGACGACGCCGAACCCGAGGATCGCGAGCCATACGTTGCTCATGTGCGACAGCGCGAGGAACCCGACGACGCACATGCCGGAGCCGACGTACATGGCCGCCCGGGCGGTCAGGAGCCCCTTCTCCCGCAGCCAGCCCGCCGGGAAGGCGATGCCGGCCTGGAAGAAGACCCAGACGCTGAGGATCCAGAAGGTGTTGCTCTGCGTCCAGCCGTGGGCGTGGGACAGGGTGTCCTCCGCCGAGCCGTACGCGTATTCGAAGACGCTGATGGCCATCATGGCGATCCACGGCAGATACACCATGAGCCTGCGGGAGTGACCGAGGATGTCCCGGTCGGTCTCGCCCACGCGGTAGACGCGGCCGTGGGAGTCGGTCACTTCACGGTAGGGACGGTTCGCGGCGTCGGGGTGTGTCGATGAGCTGTTCGAGTTGTTCGTCGCGACGGGGTCAGCCGTCATGTCACGCCATCTCCTCACCGAGCGGTTGCGGGTTGGGGACGATGCGCCGGGCCTTCGTCGGCCTGCCCGGTGCCTTGAGGAAGAGCGCCAGTACCGCGGAGGCCAGTCCTACGCTGCCCGCTATGACGAACGCGCCTTCGTAGTCCCACGCGCCGACCACGACCGCGCCCATCCCGGAGCCGACGAGCCCCGAGATCAGCTTCGAGCTGTAGACCATTCCGTAGTTGGTGGCGTTGTTGTTCTCGCCGAAGTAGTCCGCCGTCATGGCCGCGAACAGCGGGAAGATCGCGCCGCCGCCGAAGCCGGAGACCATGGAGCAGAACAGGAAGAACGGCATGCTGCCCATCTGGCCGGACACCAGCACACCGAACTGTGCGGCGCCGAGCACGAGGCAGACGATGATCAGCGTGTTGCGTCGGCCGTAGCGGTCGGAGATCCAGCCGATCACGCCGCGTCCGGTGCCGTTGACGATGGCCTTCAGGGACATCGCCGTGGCCACGATCCCGCCCGCGAAGCCCATGTCCTTGCCGAACGGCACCTGGAAGGCGATGCCGAAGATGTTGATGCCGGCCGTGCACAACAGACAGAACCACATCATCCACAGGACGGGTGTGCGGGCAGCCTCCTTGGGGGTGTACTGCTTGACCGCCGGCGGGTTCTTCTCCAGCGCCCGGCGGATCTTCGGGTCGTCCGTCTGCCGGAGCGGGTCGACGTGCGCGGGCCACCAGTTCTTCGGCGGGTCCTTGAAGAACCACCCCGCGAACGCGACGACCGCGCAACAGACGAGCCCCACCATCACCAGGACGACCTCGTAGTTGCTCAGGTCCATGTACGACGTGAACAGGAAGACGAAGGGCACCGAGCCGTAGGCGAAACCGCCGTTGACCATGCCGGTCTTGCCGCCCTTGCGCTCCGGATACCACTTGCCGACCATGTTCACGCAGGTCGCGTAGACCAGCCCGGCGCCGATGCCGCTGAACATGCCGAATCCGATGTACGCGACGATCACGTGCGGCGCGAAGGCCAGCGCGACATAGCCGCAGATCGTGCCGAACGCGCCGAGCATCATCGCGTACCGCGCGGGGAGCTTCCCGCTCTCCCGCAGTTGCCCGGCGGGGAAGGCGACGGCGGCCTGGAAGAACACCCAGACGCCCATCAGCCAGAAGATGTGCCCGCTGTCCCACAGGTGGGCCTGGTGCAGGGTGTCCTCGGCGGAGGTGAACGCGTACTCCGAGGAGCTGATGCCCATCATGCCGATCCACGGGAAGAGCACCATGGTCCATCGTGGCCGGCCCATGATGTCCCGGTCGGTCTCGCCGATCCGGTACACGCGGCCGTTGCGGTCCGTCACCTCTCTGTAGGGGACGGATGTCGAGAAGTCGGTGGTTGTCATGTGTGTCGCACCCCTTGTGCGTCGAAAGATCTGGCCAGCGCCCCCTGTCCAAATGCCTTTCGTGTGCGCACGGGTCCCGGGCCGGCCGACGCGCACCGTCGGCCGACCCGCGTTCACTCACCTCATGAACCGCCCCCCAACAGTCCTGCCGCCCGCGCCCAGCGGTACTTCGCGCCGAGCACGGCCACCGGCTTCTCGGTCGTGTACGGGTAGGCCACGACCCCTCGCTCGTAGAGGTACTGGCAGGCCTCCTCGACCTCCACGTCACCCGCGAGCGACGCCACCACCGGCTTCTGTATCCCGCGCTCCCGGAATTCGGCCACCACGCGCGCGGTGAGCTCGGCGAAGACCATCGGGGGAGTGACGATGGTGTGCCAGTAGCCGAGGACGAGCGCGTGGATACGCGGGTCTTCGAGCCCCAGCCGGATCGTCGCCTCGTACGTCGAGGGCGGCTCGCCCCCGGTGATGTCCACCGGGTTGCCCGCGGCCCCGAAGGGCGGGATGAACTTCCGGAAGGCCTCGTCGAGATCCGGCGGGATCTCCATCAGGGTGAGGCCGTTGTCGGTCACCGCGTCGGACAGCAGGACTCCGCTGCCGCCGGCCCCGGTGATGATCACGACGTTGTCGCCCTGTGGAGGAGGAAGCACCGGCAACGCGCGCGCGTACTCCAGCATTTCGTTCAGCCCGGGCGCCCGGATGACACCGGCCTGCCGCAGGATGTCGTCGTACACGGCGTCGTCGCCCGCCAGCGCTCCGGTGTGCGAGCCGGCGGCCTTCGCGCCCGCCGCCGTACGGCCCGCCTTGAGGACGACAACGGGCTTCTTGGGGACGGTGTTGCGGGCCGCCTCCACGAACGCGCGCCCGTCCTTGAGGTCCTCCAGGTGCATCGCGATGCACTCGGTGTGCGGGTCCTCGCCGAACCATGTCAGCAGATCGTCCTCGTCCAGGTCCGACTTGTTGCCGAGGCCGACGATCGCCGACACGCCCGTCTTCGTGGTCCGCGCGAAGCCCAGGATGGCCATCCCGATGCCACCGGACTGCGAGGTCAGCGCGACCCCGCCCTTGACGTCGTACGGCGTGCAGAACGTGGCGCACAGGTCCTGCCACGTCGAGTAGTAGCCGTAGATGTTCGGCCCCAGCAGCCGGACGCCGTGCCGCTCGGCGATCTCCACGATCTCCGCCTGGAGGGCGTGTTCGCCGGTCTCCGCGAAGCCTGAGGGGATCAGTACGGCGTTCGGGATCTTCCTGCGTCCCACCTCCTCCAGAGCCGAGGCCACGAACTTGGCGGGGATCGCGAAGACCGCCACATCCACCTCGCCGGGAACGTCGGTGACACTCTTGTACGCCTTGCGGCCCAGAATGTCATCGGCCTTGGGGTTCACCGGATGGATCTCCCCGGCGAAGCCACCGTCGATGAGGTTGCGCATCACCGAATTGCCGATCTTGCCCTGCTCGTTGGAGGCACCGATCACGGCGACCGAGCTCGGCTCCATCAGACGGCGCATGGAGGTAAGGATCTCGTCACGTGAATACCGTCGACGGGGTGGCGGCTGCGACTCGGCGAGGATCACCCGTATGTCGGCGGCGACAGCGCCCTCCGGCGTGGCGATCACCGGGTTGAGGTCCACCTCGGCGATCTCCGGGAAGTCCGCGACCAGTTGGGACACCCGGCGGATCTGCTCGGCGATCGCCCACCGGTCCACGGCCGCAGCGCCCCGCACCCCCCGCAGGATCTCCGCCGACCGGATCGAGTCCAGCATGGACAGCGCCTCGTCGGCGCTCACGGGCGCGAGCCGGAAGGTGACGTCCTTGAGGACCTCGACCAGCACCCCGCCGAGCCCGAAGGCCACGATCTTGCCGAACGTCGGGTCGGTCACCGCGCCGACGATGACCTCCTGCCCCTGGGGCAGCAGTTCCTGCACCTGGACGCCCGTGATTCGAGCCTTCGCGTCGTACGCGCGCGCGTTGTCGATGATCTGGTGGAACGCGGCCCGTACGTCGGCGGCGCCCTCCACGCCGACGATCACACCGCCGGCGTCGGTCTTGTGCAGGATGTCGGGGGAGACGATCTTCATCACGACGGGCCCGCCGAAGCGCGCCGCGTACGCCACCGCCTCGTCGACATCGGTCGCCAGCTCCTCACCGGGTACGGCGATCCCGTACGCGTCGGCGATCACCTTGCCCTCGGGCGCGGTGAGCGCGGCGCGCCCCTCGGCCCGCACGGTGTCGAGGAGCGACCGCACCCTCAGCACCCGGTCTTCGGCCATCACGTCAGATCACTCCGTTCGACTTGAGCAGGCGCAGTTCCCCGTCGCCGAGGCCGAGCTCGCCGATGTAGACCTCTTCGTTGTGCTCGCCCAGCAACGGTGAACTGCTCACGTCCACGGGCGAGTCGGAGAGCTTGAGCGGACTGCCCACGGTCACGAAGTCGCCCCGCTCGGGATGCGGCACCGTGACGACCATCTCGTTGGCCACCAGCGAGGAGTCCTCGATGATCTCCTTGGTGGACAGGATCGGCCCGCACGGGATGTTGTGCGCGTTGAGCTTCTCCAGCACCTCCCACTTGGGGAGCGTCGAGGACCACTCCTCGATCAGCTGGAACATCTTGTTGAGCTTGGGCAGCCGGGCCTGGGGCGTCGCCCACTCCGGGTCGTCGGCCAGTTCGGGCCGGCCGATGAGCTCGCTGAGCGGCTGCCAGCCGACGGGCTGCACGATGACGTACACGTAGTCGTTCGGGCCGCCCGGCGCGCACTTGACCGCCCAGCCCGGCTGGCCGCCGCCGGACGCGTTTCCGGAGCGGGGAACCTCTTCGCCGAAGTCGTCGTTGGGATATTCAGCGAGCGGGCCGTGTGCCAGGCGCTGCTGGTCGCGCAGCTTCACCCGGCAGAGGTTGAGCACAGCGTGCTGCATGGCCACATTGACCCGCTGACCGCGCCCGGTGTTCTCCCGCTGGTACAGCGCCGCGAGAATCCCCGCCACGGCGTGGATGCCCGTGCCCGAGTCCCCGATCTGGGCCCCCGTCGCCAGCGGCGGCCCGTCCTCGAAACCGGTGGTCGACATCGACCCGCCCATGGCCTGCGCGACGACCTCGTACGCCTTGAAGTTGGTGTACGGGCCGTCCCCGAACCCCTTGATGGAGGCATAGACGATTCGCGGATTGATCTCCTGGATGCGGTCCCAGGTGAAGCCCATCCGGTCGACCGCGCCCGGTCCGAAGTTCTCGACCATGACGTCCGAGCGCCGGATCAGCTCGGTGAGGATCTCCTTGCCGCGCTCGGTCTTGGTGTTGAGGGTGATGCTCCGCTTGTTGCAGTTGAGCATCGTGAAGTAGAGGGAGTCGACGTCCGGAAGATCGCGCAACTGCTTGCGCGTGATGTCCCCGGTCGGTGCCTCCAGTTTCACGACGTCCGCGCCGAGCCAGGCGAGCAGCTGGGTCGCGGAGGGCCCGGACTGGACGTGCGTCATGTCCAGGACGCGGATGCCTTCGAGAGCCTTGGTCGTCACCAGGTCACCTCACTTGTACATGGTCTGGTTCATGGTTCCGGGGGCGTACGCGTCCGGGTCGACCCAGACGTTGATCAGCGACGGCTTGCCCGACTCGCGGGCGCGCCTGAGCGCGGGGCCGATGTCGGCGGGGTCGCGGACCTCCTCGCCGTAACCGCCCAGCATCTGGGCGAACTTGTCGTAGTGGACGTCGCCGAGGGTGTTGCCGACCCGTTCGCGCTCCAGGCCGTACTTGGCGGCCTGGCCGTAACGGATCTGGTTCATGGAGGAGTTGTTGCCGACGATGCCGACGAAGGGGAGGTCGTAGCGGACGAGGGTCTCGAAGTCCCAGCCGGTGAGGGAGAACGCGCCGTCGCCGAAGAGGGCCACCACTTCCTTGTCGGGCCGCGCCTGCTTTGCCGCGAGCACGAAGGGGACGCCGACGCCGAGGGTGCCGAGCGGTCCCGGGTCCATCCAGTGCCCGGGCGACTTGGGCTGCACGACCTGTCCGGAGAAGGTGACGATGTCGCCGCCGTCGCCGATGTAGATCGAGTCCTCGGTGAGGAAGTCGTTGATCTCGCTGACCAGCCGGTAGGGGTGGATCGGTGAGGCGTCGGACTTCAGGCTGGGCAGCCGCTTCTCGATGGCGGTCTGCTCGGCCGCGCGCAGCTCGTCGAGCCACTCCTTGCGCTTCGACGCGCCCCCGTTGAGGCGACCGGAGGCCGCCTCGGTCACCGACGTCAGCACCAGCCCGGCGTCTCCCACGATCCCGAGGTCGATGTCGCGGTTCTTGCCGACGGTGCGGTAGTCGAGGTCGATCTGGACGACCGTCGCGTCCGGCGAGAGCCGCTTGCCGTAGCCCATGCGGAAGTCGAAGGGCGTGCCGACGATGACGATGACGTCGGCGTTGGAGAAGGCGTACCGGCGCGACAGCTGGAAGTGGTGCGGGTCGCCGGGCGGCAGCGTGCCGCGCCCCGCGCCGTTCATGTAGGCGGGGATGTTCAGCGTGCGTACCAGCTCGATGGCGGCCTCGGTGCCCCGGGTCGTCCACACCTGGCTGCCGAGCAGGATGGCCGGCTTCTCCGCGTGGACGAGCAGGTCGGCGAGCTTCTCGATCGCCTCGGGGTCGCCGGCCGAGCGGGTCGAGGCGCGGTAGGCGCCGGGCTTCGGCACCCGCGCCTTCGCAGCCGGCACCTTTGCGTCGAGGACATCGCGGGGGATCTCCAGGAAGGAGGGACCGGGGGCGCCGTGGTAGCACTCGCGGAACGCCATCGACACCATGTCCGCCGCCCGCGCCGTGTCCGGCACGGCCGCCGCGAACTTGGTGATCGGCGTCATCATGTCGACGTGCGGCAGGTCCTGAAGGGACCCCATCTTGTGCTGGGTCAGGGCCCCTTGGCCGCCGATCAGCAGCATCGGGGACTCCGCGCGGAAGGCGTTGGCGACACCGGTGACGGCGTCGGTCGTACCGGGACCCGCGGTGACCACCGCGCAGCCGGGCTTGCCGGTGATGCGCGCGTAACCGTCGGCGGCGTGGGCGGCGACCTGTTCATGGCGTACGTCGACGACTTCGATGCCCTCGTCTACGCAGCCGTCGTAGATGTCGATGATGTGGCCGCCGCACAGGGTGTAGATGCGGTCGACCCCCTCGGCCTTCAGCGCCTTGGCAACGAGATGACCACCGGAAATCAGGTCCTGGGTGTCGTCGGGCATGGCGAAGTCCTGTCCCTTCGTAGGGGGTTGGAACGCTCTCGCGGTACATTGCATACAGTCGACGAATACTGTATGAAGCTTGTTATCCCGCATCCAGTGGGTGGTGTCCAGGGGGCGTGCGGCACTTTCCAGTCAGGAGCCGAAATGGACCTGTACGAGCACCAGGCAAGGGAACTCTTCGAGGAACACGGCATCTTGGTGCCGCGAGCCGAGGTGACGGACTCACCCAAGGAGGCCCGTGAGATCGCCCGCAGGCTCGGTGGGCGCGTGGTCGTCAAGGCGCAGGTCAAGACCGGCGGCCGGGGCAAGGCGGGCGGAGTCAAGCTCGCCGCCGACCCGGCCGCCGCCGAGCTGACGGCACGCCAGATCCTCGGCATGGACATCAAGGGGCACAGGGTCGGCACGGTGATGGTGGCCCAACCCGTGGACATCGAGACGGAGTTCTACGTCTCCTACGTACTCGACCGCGCGGCCGGCCGCTTCCTCGCCATCGCCTCCGCGGAGGGCGGTACGGAGATCGAGGAGGTCGCCGCCGGCCGACCGGATGCTGTCGCCCGTATACACATCGATCCGGACGAGGGCGTCACCTCGGCGAAGGCGGGCCGGATCGCCGAGGCGGCCGGACTGCCGCCGCAGACCGTCGACGTCCTCGTACGGCTCTGGGAGGTGCTGGTCCGCGAGGACGCCGTCCTCGTCGAGGTCAACCCCCTCGTCCGGACGACACAGGGCCGTATCCTCGCCCTCGACGGCAAGATCACCCTCGACGACAACGCCCGCTTCCGGCAGACGCGTTGGGGCGCGCAGGCCGTGGCGCACGACGACCCGCTGGAAGCGGCAGCCGCCGCGAAGGGCCTCAACTACGTCAAGCTCGACGGCGAGGTCGGCATCATCGGCAATGGTGCCGGTCTGGTCATGTCGACCCTCGACGTGGTCGCCGGCTGCGGCGCCCGGCCCGCCAACTTCCTCGACATCGGCGGCGGGGCGTCGGCCCAGATCATGGCCGACGGTCTTGCGGTCATCCTCTCCGACCCGGCCGTGAAGTCCGTCTTCGTCAATGTCTTCGGCGGGATCACCGCCTGCGACGCGGTCGCCGACGGCATCGTCCAGGCCCTGGGCACCGTCCAGTTGACCAAGCCGCTCGTCGTACGCCTCGACGGCAACAGCGCGGCCCGCGGTCGTGCCATCCTCGACGAGCGCGCCCACCCCCTGGTCCAGCAGGCCACCACCATGGACGGCGCCGCGCGCCGTGCCGCCCAACTCGCCACCACAGCCTGAGGAGACGGGACATGGCGATCTACCTCACCAAGGAAAGCAAGGTCCTCGTCCAGGGCATGACCGGGGCCGAGGGCATGAAACACACCCGGCGCATGCTCGCGGCCGGCACGAACGTGGTCGGCGGCGTCAACCCGCGCAAGGCGGGCCGCACCGTGGACTTCGACGACCGTGCGGTCCCCGTCTTCGGGTCGGTCGTCGACGGTATGCAGGCGACCGGCGCCGATGTCACCGTCGTCTTCGTGCCGCCCGCCTTCGCCAAGGCCGCCGTCACCGAGGCCGCCGACGCCGGCATCGGGCTCGCCGTCGTCATCACCGAGGGCATCCCCGTCCACGACTCCGTCGCCTTCACCACGTACGCGAAGCGGAAGGGCACCCGGGTGATCGGCCCCAACTGCCCCGGCCTGATCACGCCCGGACAGTCCAACGCGGGCATCATCCCGGCCGACATCACCAAACCGGGCCGCATCGGTCTCGTGTCCAAGTCCGGGACACTCACCTACCAGCTCATGTACGAACTCCGCGACATCGGCTTCTCGACCTGTGTCGGCATCGGCGGCGACCCGGTCGTCGGCACCACCCACATCGACTGCCTCGCCGCCTTCCAGGACGACCCCGACACCGACCTCGTCGTCCTCATCGGGGAGATCGGGGGCGACGCGGAGGAACGCGCGGCAGCGTACATCCGCGATCACGTCACCAAACCCGTCGTCGGCTACATCGCCGGTTTCACCGCCCCCGAGGGCAAGACGATGGGGCACGCGGGCGCGATCGTGTCCGGCTCGTCCGGCACCGCGCAGGCCAAGAAGGAGGCGCTGGAAGGGGCCGGCGTCACGGTCGGCAGCACCCCGACCGAGACGGCCCGACTGGTGCTGGCCCGACTGGAAGCGGAGCGTGACGTCACTCATAGTTGACGTGGGGTGACTGTCCCGTACCAGGGGGCGTCACTACCTTCCCCGTACGACGTCGGCGCACGACCGTGCGAGGCGTGCGAGCCGCGCGCACGACGAGCCATGCAACCCTCCCGCCCCGATTGTGCACCGTGAGCGGAGAAAACCAATGGCACCCACCCTCACCTCGACCACCCACACCCACACCCAGCCCCTGACCCTCAAATCGGGCACCTCGTGGTCCGACGCCTGGCAGCGTTGCCTCTTCGCCGCCCCCGAGGCCTTCCAGGACGACCGCGTCCTCAACCTCTGGGACTGCGCCTGGCGGGCGGACGGCCGGGCACTGCCCGCCACCAGCCCCGTCGACGGCAGTCCGATCGCCGGCCCGCCGCGTCTGGACCAGGCCACCGCCCACCAGGCGGTACGCGCCTCGCTCGACCAGCACCGCGCCTGGCGGCACATCCCCCTGGACGAGCGCCGCGCCCGCGTCGCGGCCACCCTCGACGCCCTGACCGAGCACCGGGAACTGCTCGCCCTCCTGCTCGTCTGGGAGATCGGCAAGCCCTGGCGGCTCGCTCAGGCGGACGTCGACCGGGCCATCGACGGTGTGCGCTGGTACGTCGACGGCATCGAACCCATGCTGGCCGGGCGGACCTCCCTGGACGGCCCGGTGTCCAACATCGCGAGCTGGAACTACCCGATGAGCGTGCTCGTTCACGCATTGCTGGTACAGGCACTGGCAGGCAACGCGGTCATCGCCAAGACCCCGACCGACGGCGGTGTCGCCTGTCTGACCCTGGCCTGTGCGCTCGCCGCCCGCGAGGGGATTCCCGTCACCCTCGTCAGCGGCAGCGGAGGCGAGCTGTCCCAGGCGCTCGTGCGCGCGCCCGAGATCGGCTGTGTCTCCTTCGTCGGCGGTCGCGACACCGGCGCAGCGGTGGCCACGGCCGTCGCCGACCTCGGCAAGCGACACGTACTGGAACAGGAGGGACTCAACACCTGGGGCATCTGGAACTACACGGACTGGGACGCGCTCACGGCGGTCGTCCCCAAGCTCTTCGACTACGGCAAGCAGCGCTGCACGGCGTATCCGCGCTTCGTCGTCCAGCGTGAGCTGTTCGACGAGTTCCTGGCCGCCTACCTCCCGGCGGTCCGCACCCTGCGCGTCGGCCACCCGCTCGCCGTCGAGAAGAGCGACGACCCCTACCCGGAGCTGGACTTCGGTCCGGTGATCAACGCCGCCAAGGCCAAGGAGCTGCGCGACCAGGTCGCCGAGGCCGTCGACCGCGGTGCCGTCCCGCTGCACCGCGGCAAGCTGTCGGACGCCCGCTTCCTGCCCGGCCAGGACACAGCGGCGTACGTCCACCCGGTCACCCTCCTCAACCCGCCGTCGTCCTCCCCGCTGCACCACGCGGAGCCGTTCGGCCCGGTCGACACCATCGTCCTGGTCGACACGGAGGCGGAGCTGCTGGCCGCGATGAACGCGTCCAACGGCGCGCTGGTGGCCACGCTGTCCACGGACGACCGGGCGACCTTCGACCGACTGGCACCGCAGATCCGTGCCTTCAAGGTGGGCCACGGCAAGCCGCGCTCCCGGGGCGACCGCGAGGAGCTGTTCGGCGGATTCGGCGCGTCCTGGCGCGGCGCGTTCGTCGGCGGCGAGCTCCTCGTGCGCGCCGTGACGCACGGCCCGGTGGGGGAGCGGCTGCCCGGGAACTTCCCGGACTACCACCTCATGCCGTGAGGTGCACGCGCGCGACGCCCGAGCGAGGACCGGGGCTCATGCCGTGACCGGCGCCAGGGTGGAGCCCCCGTCCTGGGAGTGCCACCCGGCGATCACCTCGTCGGCCAGCCACCGCGCCACGCCCCGCGGATAGGGGCGCGGCAGACTGAGCACGATGTGGTTCATCCCGGCGTCGACCAGCGCACCGACCGTCGCGCGCGTCGCGGCCGGATCGTCGTACGACACCAGGACCTGCACCGACCGCGTGATGTCCCCGGGGTCGCGGCCGAGGTCTGCGCAGTGCGCGTCGAGCACGCGGGCGCGCTCGGCGACGAACCCGACGTCGTTGTGCGGCGGTCCGGGGACGTTCCACACGTCCGCGTGCTCGGCGACCAGCCGCAGCAGCCGGGTGCCCCAGCCGCCGATCAGCAGCGGGGGACCCGGCCGCTGCACGGGCCCCGGCTCGTTCCGGGTGCCCTTCAGCCGGTAGTGGCGGCCCTCGAAGTCGAAGACGTCCCGGGTCCACATCAGCTTCAGGATCTCGATGGTCTCCGCCAGCCGCGCGATGCCCTCGGACGGCGGGACGAGTGTGAGGCCGTACGCCTCGTACTCGGCGAGCGCGGGATTCTCACCGGCGATCCCGCCGGCGCCCGGCGGCTGATGCGTGCCGCCGACGCCGAGACCCAGGACAAGGCGTCCACCCGAGACCACGTCCACCGTGGACGCCATCTTGCCGAGAACAGCGGGCGGACGGATGCGGTTGCTGGTCACCAGCAGCCCAAGACGCAGCCGCCGGGTCTGCGCCGCGAGCGCGGCGAGCAGGGTCCAGCCCTCGTATATGCGCCCGTCCTTCGGCCCGGCCACGGGCAGCAGGTGATCCCACAGCCACGCGTCCTCGATCTCCGGCACGTCGTCGGCCTCCAGCCAGACGCGGCGGATGTCCTCGTAGGACACGTGCATGGGTGTGGTCTTGATGCCGAAGCGCACAGTCGTCATAACCGTCAGCATACTAAATCATCAGCGCTACTGACGATCAGTTCCCGATACAGTCGAAGCCATGGCTACCGACCAGGCGCCCACACCTCTCGAAGACCGGCTCGGCTACCTCCTCAAACACGCCCAGGCCGGACTGGCCAGGACCTCCGCCGAGGCTCTCGCGCCCTACGGCGTGGACGGCCACGAGCTGGCCGTTCTGGTCGTCCTCTCCGCCGGCGAGCCGCTGTCGCAGGTCGAGGCGGCAGCCCGCCTCGGGGTCGACCGCACCACGATGGTGTCGCTCATCGACGGCCTGGAGGGCCAAGGCCTGGTGGAGCGGCGGCGCAGCCCGCAGGACCGTCGCAGGAACATCGTCGAACTCACGCCCACGGGCACGGAGCGCCTGCGCCAGGCAGAGCGGGCGCGCCGGGCTGCCGAACGCCGTTTCCTCGCCCCGCTGGACGAGAAGGCCACGGCCGATCTGGTGCGGGCCCTACAGGCACTCGTGGCCGGCGACCGCAACTCGGAGTGACGGGGTTCCTCAGGCGTAACCCTCCAGTCGCCCCTGGTGAGAGCGGGAAGTCGCCGCTACCGAGGCTCCGGGAGCGTCGCTCGCGCGACGGATATGCAGGTGAAGGGCACTCCGAAAGCTTGGTATCGTTGTGCGTGTCGCCGCGGTGTACACCTCCGTCCAGGCGACAGACACCTTGTCCGGGTGGCGGAATGGCAGACGCGCTAGCTTGAGGTGCTAGTGCCCTTTATCGGGCGTGGGGGTTCAAGTCCCCCCTCGGACACCAGCTGAGACCCCTGTTCATCAGGGGTTTCCTGCATTTCCGCCTCCGGTGCGGGCCGAGCCGACTGTCAGAGGCGACGGCTAGCGTGCGCCCATGAACGATGACCAACAAAAGCCGATGACGGCTCAGTCCTCCCGCTCCGAGGCTACGCAGCACGCAACCCCTCCTGGGCGGCCCGGAGCCGATGCGAAGCCGAAGGGCATCGCGCTGTATCACGACATGCGGGTCGAAGAGGACTTCACCAAGTGCGCCACCCGCCTTTTCTCGATCCTCAAAAAGGCCGCAGCGACGAGCCCTGGTGCCCCGCGCTACGTTTATTTCGATATCCAGGGGCACCGCGACGCCGACGGCGGCTACGACGCCGATGCCCTGGAGATCATGCACGAATTCCTGCTGGGATTCCTCAGCCCGTATCTCACGGAGATCAGCACACCGCTGAGCCAGGTGAGGAACCCCGAGCCGCAACGTGAGGACATCCCTGACGTCCTGAACATACGAGACCCCGAACGTGAACACGCCTACGACCACCGTGAGCTGCGCGTACGCAACCGGGACAGCCATCCCGACCGGCGCCGGTCCAGACCCCCGGTCCGGGCCATCGCCGACTACCTCGGTCTCGATGAGCCGATCTGCCTGATCTGCTGGCAGGCGCCGGTGGAGAGGGCCCATGTCGTCCCGGAGTCGCTCGGCGGTTCCAACGATGTGCGCAACTTCGCCCTCCTCTGCCCGCGCCACCACCGTGAGGCGCCCGATGTCGCGGACGCCGAGGCGTTCTGGTCCTGGGTCGACTACGCCTGTGAACGCGACGGCCATATGAAGTGGGAGGGTGTGGAGCCGGAGCTGCTGGCGAACGCGGAACGCGTCGGCCTCCATATCGAGGCGCGCGGACCGGTGCGGAAGAGCCTGCGCCACTTCGACCGAGTCCGTGACGAACTCGTGCGTCACTACGGCTGGTGCCCGGAGGACTTCGCCGGTGGCTATCACTGGGGAGCGCTGATGGAAGAGTTTCACACAGTGATGGACTCGGCGACCGGCACTCACTTCAACGTTGCCAAGAAGGCATCCACCGAGGCATGGGCCTTCGAAGTGGCCCGCAGACGCCTGAGAGACGGACTTGCGGAGCACGAGGCCGGCGATGACCGGCCGGCGGTGTTGAGCCGTCCGTCGGTTGAACTGGCGGAACGGACGGTGCGCAAGTCGCCCGACAGCGATGGTGCGCAGAGCCTGGTCGACGCCGCACGGCGGGCCGACATCGCGATCGGGGCGGCGGCACTCGTGCGCGACATCATCGGTTCGGCGGGAGTTTCCAGTGCCGAGGAGGTGCTGCGGGGCATCGAAGAGGAGGTGGCGGACCGTACCGCGCAACTCGAGCGGCTGACTGACGAGTTGATGGGACACACGGCTTGCAGGTACTGCGGCCACGCCATAGCCCGGATTGGGGACGCTCCCTGGCGCCATAGCGCTGCGGCACCCATGTCCCGTGGCTGCCGCGCCGCGAGTTTCGACCGGGACGGTACTTGGGACGATTCCCTCGACCGAGCATGGACGGCGAGTCCGCCGAAGACATATCGGTGAGCTGTCCGCAGTTGTCCAGGGCGGCGTTGTGTAGCTTCACGCACCGCCGGTACAAGGCCATTGCGGGAAGCGAAGCGCCTGCGGATGACGGTGGCGCGGATGGTGGTCTGCGAGTGCCTCTCCACCGTCGGGTTGGCGGAGCCGCCGTCGGGCTCGCCCCAGGCCGGCTCGACCTGCTGGCCGTACGCCAGTTCGCCCTCGTCGATCACGCGGACGGAGATCCAGCCGCTGACGTTGGCCGAGTAACCGCACAGCGTGGACACCCCGATGAGGCGTCCGTTCTGACCTGGCGGCCGTCACCCGGGCCGTCGACGTCCTTGGTCACCGGGATAGCGGTCGATGAGCAGGTGGGCGTCGAGATGTGCGGGCAGGGGCAGTTGCAGGAGGATTCCCGTGACCTCGGGGTCGGCCGCCAACTCGCAGAGCACATCGGGGACTTCCCGCTGTGCCGCGTGCCCCGCCAGTGCCCAATGGAGGCGCCGGCGGTTGTGGCGATGTCCTCGGCGACCTTCGCCCGGATCTGCAGGGCGATCTTCCTTCCGCCGATTCTCGTTGTCATGACACCGGGCGGTTTCCTGTCGGTGGATGTGCGGTCGATGCCGTCCGCGTCAGGCGAAGACGATGGTGTGGTTGCCGTCGCGGATGACGCGGTCCTCGGCGTGCCAGAGGACCGCGCGGGAGAGCACCGACCGCTCCACGTCGGCGCCTCGCCGCATCAGATCGGCGGCCGTGTCGGCGTGGGTGACGCGGACGACGTCCTGCTCGATGATCGGGCCCTCGTCGAGGTTCTCGGTGACGTAGTGGGCCGTGGCTCCCACCAGCTTCACGCCCCGCTCCTTCGCCTTGGCGTACGGTCCGGCGCCGATGAAGGCGGGCAGGAAGGAGTGGTGGATGTTGATGATCGGCACGCCGACGTTCTCGACGAAGTCGCCGGAGAGGATCTGCATGTAGCGGGCGAGCACGACGAAGTCGACGTTGTCCTTGAGCAGCCGCAGGTGTTCGGCCTCGGCGGCGGACTTGTCCGGGCCCATGGACGGGACGTGGAAGAAGGGGATGCCGAAGGAGCGCACCTCCTCCGCCGTGTCCGGGTGGTTCGAGATCACCATGGCGACGGTGACGGGGAGTTGACCGCGCCGGTGGCGCCACAGCAGGTCGAGCAGGCAGTGGTCGGACTTGGAGGCGAAGATCGCGACCCGTTTGGGGACCGAGAGGTCGCGCAGGGTGTACGTGAGCCCGTAGTCCCGTACGAGTCGGGTGTCGAGGTCGTGCTCGATCTCGGGCAGGGCCGCCTGGAGGTTGTCGAGGCCGAAGACGGTGCGCTGGAAGAACGCGCCGCCCTGCGGGTTGTCCGAGTACTGGTCGAGGGAGACGATGTTGGCGCCGTGACCGCCGAGCACCGAGGCGACGGCCGCGACGATGCCCGTCCTGTCCTCGCCCTGCACGATCAGCGAGGCCTGGTGGTGCGCGGGCTTGCCCTGCTTGGGGTGTGCCGGGGCCTCCTGGGTGAGTGTCACGTCAGCCTTCCTTCCTGAACCGGGCGACCCACTCCGAGGTCGCCTTGAGCCCGCCGAACGTGTAGAAGTGCACCTTCAGTTCGCCGTGGCGCACGGCGTCGTAGCCGGCGGCGAGTGTGTGCAGGAACCGGTCGGGGCCCGCCGTGCTCATGAGGTTCGTCAGGGAGAACCCGTATTTCCTGGCGATGGAGGTGCTGGTGCCGACGCCGAAGCGGGCGGCGTACTTCATCAGGCGCCTGACTCCGGCGGGTCCGGGGACGCCGATCCGGATGGGGAGGCCGACACCGCGCTTGCGCGTCTCCTCCACCCAGGTGAGGACCGGGTCGACGTCGAAGCCGAACTGCGTGATGACCTCGCCCGTCAACCGCTGCGTGGCGAGCGCCGCGTGCTTGTCCGTCACCGCCGACCACAGCACCCGGTCCGTGATGGCGGGGTGGCCTTCCGGGTAGCCGCTGATGCCGATGTGGCGTACGCCGTAGTGCTCCAGCAGCCCGGTGCGGATGACGGCCAGCGCGTCCTCGTAGGGGCCCTGCGGGGTGGCCGGGTCGCCGCCGACGACGAACACGTTCTCGCCGGTGCCGTCGGCCTGAAGACCGGCCAGGAACTGTTCGAGGTCGGCCCGGGAGCCGAGGCGGCGGGCGGAGATGTGGGGTACGGGGACGAAGCCGAGCCGCTTGACCGCTCGTGCGGCGTCCAGGCGCATGTGTACGTCCTCGTTGCCGAGGAAGGTGACGTTGATACGGGTGCCCGGGGGGATGGTGTCGCGGGCTTCCTCGAGTTGGGGAACGTCCTTGCCCGTCATCTCCAGGGAGAAGTCCGCCAGCAGCGATGTGCGCACCGCTGCCGGGGACAGGGGACCGGGGTTCATCGTGCTCCTTCATCGATGTCCTGCTACGGGGTGGGCCGCGAGGAGTCTCAGTGCGGCGGAGTCCGTGAACGCGGTTCAGGCGTTTCGGCGGTACAGGGTGCGCGCGTGCTGGTTGAACGGCGCGGGCTGGACGGTGGCGCGGATGCGCGGGAATCCGAGGTCGGCCTCGGGGTCGGTACCGGGGCCGGGGTGCTCGCCCCACACCACCCAGACCTCGGTGCCGGGCTCGGCGTGCTCCGTGTCGATCAGGGTCAGCGACAGGACGGTGCCTACGGGGTCGATGGTCGCGCTCTGCATGGTCATGCCGACCATGCCGGTGACGTTCTCCACGCGGTGGCGGGCGTAGGTGAGGTGGAAGCCGGGGTCTTGGCCCTGGCCGATGACCGCGCGCACGTCGTCGGCGTCGAGGACGAGGGTGACCTTCGTGCGGCGGACGTCGTCCTTCGCCTTGTGCAGGGCCTCCCGGCCCAGGAAGTCGTGGTTGAAGGAGATGACCTTGCCGTAGCCGAGTTCGTACGGGGAGACGTAGTAGTCCTCGATGTCCGGCGAGAAGTAGCTGCCGCTGAGCGGGCGTTTGCCCTCGATGCCGAAGAGCGCGAGCTGCTTGCGGTACTCCAGCAGGTCCGGGTCGGTGTAGATGCCGGGCACCGGGGAGGGGATCCAGCCGCTCTCCACGCTCGGCGTGGTGTACGCCAGCGCGCCGACCTGGACCAGGCCGAGCGGCTCACCGGTCTTGAGGAACGCCTCGTGGACGTACGCGGCGTGCTCCCAGGGGCCGAAGAACTCGAAGCCGGCCTGGCCCGCCATGCCGTGGCGCAGCGCGCGGAAGGCGCGGCCGTCCAGGGCGACGGGGGAGGAGTGGAAGAACCTCGTCCTGGGCAGCGGTCCGCCGAAGACCCGCTCCACCAGCTCCTGGGCCAGCGGCCCCTGGATCTGGTAACGGAACAGCGTGGGGTCGCCGCCGCCGGGGCGGAAGGCGGAGGACGGGTCGGTGACGAAGAAGGCGTCGTAACCGCCCCGCTCCCCGTGGTACTGGACCCAGTGTTGCGCGGCGGGAACCCCGCTGAGCAGGTACGTGTTCTCTGCCTGGCGGGCCAGGATGCCGTCCGAGACGATGTTGCCGTCCTTCGTCACCGGGACGTACTGCTTGGCCTGCCCGATGGCGAAGTTCTCGAAGTCGTTGGCGCCGTGGTCGGCGAGCAGCCGGGTGGCGTCCGGGCCCTCGATCCACATGTCGTACATGTGGTGCGAGAGGTTGAGGAGGGCGACGCCCTCGTGCCACGCGTTCTGCTCCTGCCGCCACCCCGCGTACTCGCGCTCGACGACCTCGGGGGTCCAGGGCTCGGCACCGGGCTTCCACAGCAACCTGACCGGCGATCCGGCCCTGTCGATGCCGTCCTGAAGGCTGGGGGTTGGCATGCGGCTCCTTCTTTCTCATCATCGAGAGGTGGCGCTAGATCGATCTAGTACGGGCAACTAAATCGATCAAGTCGCGAAGCTAGCAGAGCGGTTCTCCCCGTGGCGAGGGCGGTGCAGTCGGTGCGGTGCACGCTTTGCTTGCACCGGCGTCATCACAGGCCGCGGCCACGAGCCCGCAACCTCGGCCGGTGCGGATCTGCCTAGACTGAGCATGCGTCACGTCGGAGAAGCACCTGGCGCATCACGTCGCATAGGGCAGGGTGATGGGCGGTTCCGGAAGGGTCACGCTGAACGACGTCGCCGCGGCGTGCGGCGTGTCGCGCGCCACCGTCAGTTTCGTCCTCAACGACGACCCCCGTCAGACGATCTCGGCGGCCACCCGTGCCCGGGTACAACAGGCCGCGCGTGAGCTGGGCTACGTCCCGCACGGGCTCGCCAGGGCGCTGCGCGAGGGCAGTTCCCGGGTCGTCGTGCTGAACATCGACTGGGGTCTGGAGGGCAACTACTCCCGCAGTTTCGTACGCGGTCTCGACGACGAGCTGGCCGCGCACGACCACGTCCTGCTGGTCCGCCACGGGCATCACGCGCCCCGGTCGACCCAGCGAGTACTCGACGCGATCACCCCCCGTGCGGTCATCCAGTTCGCCGAGGTCTATCGGACCGGCCGCGACCTCGAGGACCGAGGCGGCGGCTGGAAGGACGGCCTGGCCGCCCATGCCGCCCTACAGATCCGTCACCTGGCCGAACACGATCACACGCACATCGCCCTGGCCCTGCCGGACCCCGAGACCCCGCTGGCCGATGTCCGGCTGCGGTTCGCCACTCAGACCGCGCAGCGCCTGGGCCTCGCCCCGCTGACGTCCCTCGTCGTACCCCGGCCGAGGGAGGCCGGCACCGACGCGGTCCGCGCCTTCCGTGCCGCGCACCCCGAGGTGACGGCGATCGCCGCTTTCGACGACGACGTGGCCCTGCGTATCCTCACCGCCCTGCACGACCTCGGCCTCGGCGCACCTGGCGACCTGGCCGTCATGGGATACGACGACACCGAGTACGGAGCGCTGGTCAGCCCGGCGCTCACCACCGTCCACATCGACGCCGAATCGCACGGACGCCTCGCCGCGCGCGCCGCCCTCGGCCTGGACAGCGCCGGTCTCGAGCCCGTGCCCGCGAAGGTTGTCGTCCGCGACTCGGTCTGAAGCCCATGGTTGAGCGGCCGGCTGTAGGCCGCCCGTGCTCGCCGCTTTGTCGCGGCCCTGGCCGACGGCGCAGGCCGTATCGGCGTCGTAGCCGGAGAGGACCTGGCCTTCTGCGGAACCGGACGAGACGCGGAGCCGTGTCAGGCCGTGGCCCGCACGTGCTCCCGCGCCCATTCCTCGAAGCTGGTGAGTGGGATGCCGAGGTCCCTCGCGTACTGCGGACGGCCCGGCTGGCCGGCCACGTTCAGCCACTCGTGCGCGGCGCCCATCGCCGGCATTCCGGCGGCGAGGGCCTCTTTCTCGGTCATGTCCGGCGCGGACAGGTGCGTGCCCAGTGCGCGGGAGAGGACCTCGGCGATCTCGGTCATCGACAGGTAGTCGCTCGCCAACTCCAGTTCGATCCCGTCGAATCGCTCCGGCGCGGCGATGGCCGCGCCGGCCGCGCTGCCGATGTCGTCCACCGCGACCAGGGACAGCCGGGTCTCGGGGTTCAGGACGCTCACCAGGCCGCCCTCGATGCCGCGCGGGAACAGGAACGCCATGGACGGGAGGAAGTTCTCCATGAAGAAGCCCGGCTTGAGAAGCGTCCAGTGGGGGAAGCCGGCCGCGCGGACCCGGTCCTGGACCGCGCTCTTGGCGCCGAGGGTGGGTTCCATCGAAGCCCAGCGGCCTTCGGCCCAGCCGGGAGTTTCGGTGTGCCGGCCGGCGCCGGTGACGGACGTGTGCACGAACTGCGGCACTCCGGCGGCCTTCGCGCCCTCGACGAGGTTGACGCCCTGGGCTACCTCCCCTGCGAAATCGAAGCCTTCCGCGGTGATGCCGGGCATCTGCACGGAGAAGACGGCGCGGGTGCCCTCGGCGGCCCGGATCACGGAATCGCGGTCGTGAAGGTCGCCGCTGACCAGTTCGGCGCCGAGCGCCTCGACGGCCTTGGCCCGGTCGGTGGCCGGGTCGCGCACCAGGGCGCGGACGGGAACGCCTGCCGCGAGCAGTGCGCGGGCGGTGGCCCCGCCCTGCCTGCCGGTGGCGCCGGTGACCAGGACGGGTGCGGAATCTGTGGACATCGTCGCTCCTCGGTGCTCGGCAATTAAGCGGCGGGCCCCGCCGTTTTTCCCTCCGGTACGATATGGCGGGGCTCGCCACTTAACAAGACAGGGAGGTCGCGCCATGCCCGAGCGCCAGCGCGCCGACGCCCGGCGCAACTACACGCGCATCCTCGCCGTGGCCGAGGAGGAGGTCGCGGCCCACGGTGCCGGCGCCTCCCTGGAACAGATCGCCCGCACCGCGGGGGTCGGCTCGGCGACCGTGCGCCGGCACTTCCCCACCCGCCACGCGCTGTTGGAGGCGGTCTCCCGGCAACGGATCGAGGCCCTGTGCGTCCGCGCCCACGACTTGACCGGCAAGGGCGACAGCCGCAGCGCGCTCCTGGAATGGCTGAGTGACGTCGTCGCCTACTGCGTCTCCGCCCGCGGGCTGGCGGCCGCACTGTCCTACGACGGTGCCGGGTCCGACCCGGTGCACGAGAACGCCTGCTCTGCGGCGCTGGAAGAGGCGGGGAAACCGCTGCTGCGCCGGGCCGTGCGGGAGGGCGCGGTGGCGACAGGCGTCACCGTCGCCGACCTGATCACGCTGGTCGTCGGCATCGCCCTGGCCACGGAGCACCACCCCGATCCCGCCGCACGGGCGGACCGGCTGTTCCGGCTGGCCGTGGCGGGACTGAGCCCGCAGAGCTGAGCCATAGCCGCGCCGGCCGGCGAACTCCGTGAGCTCCGTGGCGGGGAGGACAACCTGATCTCCAACGCCGTCGCCCCGCTGCCGCCCGACAGGTCACAGGCCGCGCGGGCCGACGTGTTCATCGACGTCTCCAACAGCGCCACCCACGCGGTCCTGCGCTCGTTCGGCACTCTCGGCTGTCTCGACCCCCGGCTGCGCACCCTGTCCCGGCCTCGCGCCCCTGGTTCAGCGACTGGAGTCATGCCCGGACGACCCCCGAAAAGCAGGGTGATCCTCTTCGCCCCGGACTTCTACCGCTCGCTCTGATCCGGTGCCGGGATCAGCATGTCCATTGGCTCTCCGACGGCGGGTGCCCCTACGGTCGAAGAACGCCGCCCAACAACTTACGGAGACACCATGGCGAAGATCCTGTTCGTGATGACCGGCGCCGACCAGTGGACGCTGGCCGACGGCAGCGGGCACCGCACCGGCTTCTGGGCCGAGGAAGCGGTCGTACCCCTGGAGGCCTTCAAGGACGCGGGCCACGAGGTCACGGTCGCCACCCCCGGCGGCGTGGTCCCGCCCGTCGACCCGGCCAGCCTCGCCCCCGAGGCAGTCGGCGGCCCGGAGCAGGCCGCGCGGCTCAGGAACGTCGTGGACGGCGCCGCCGAGTTCGCGAGCCCGGTCGCGCTGGGCGACGTACGCCTCGACGAGTACGACGCCGTGTACGTGCCCGGCGGACACGGGCCCATGGAGGACCTGGCGGTGAACGCCGACTCCGGACGGCTCCTGGCCCGGGCGGTGGAGGGCGGCATGCCGGTGGGCGTGGTGTGCCACGGTCCGGCCGCGCTGCTGGCGGCGGTCAAGGAGGACGGTGCCAACGCGTACGCCGGTTACCGCATCACCGCCTTCACCAACGCCGAGGAGCGGCTGGCCGGAAACGCGGAGAAGGCGAAGTGGCTGTTGCAGGACCGGCTGACCGAGGCAGGTCTGAAGGTCGAGGCCGGTGAGCCGTGGGCGCCGCACGTCGAGGTCGACCGCAACGTCGTCACCGGCCAGAACCCGGCCTCCTCCGGCCCGCTCGCCGCCGAGCTGCTCAAGAAGCTCGCCTGACACGTCGCCCTCGCCGCGGCGCTAATTCAGTTGACGGTAGGCAAGCGCGGCGGGCTGAATACCGCGCATGGCCGACATCGAGGGCACGTACGACGAACTGTTCATCGCGGTGCCGAAGGCGCTGGCCGCGTTGCTGGACGCCCAAGACGCGGGCGGCTCGGTCGCGGTCTTCGTGGACGGCGAACCGGTGGTGGACGTCTGGGGCGGTTTCACGGACGCGGACCGCACGATCCCCTGGCGGCGCGACACGATCGTCAACGTCTGGTCCGTCACCAAGACGATGACGGCCCTGTGCGCCCTGATCCTTGCCGACCGCGGCGAACTCGACCTGGAGGCGCCGGTCGCCCGCTACTGGCCGGAGTTCGCCGCGGCGGGCAAGGAGAAGACGCTCGTGCGGCACCTGCTCTCGCACACCGCGGGCCTGCCCGACTGGGACGGTCCGGTGAGGCCCGAGGACCTCTACGACCGGCCGGCCGTCACGGCACGGCTCGCCGCGCAGGAACCGCGGTGGGAGGCGGGCACCGCGGCCGGATACCACTCGCTCACCCAGGGATTCCTCGTGGGCGAGGTCGTGCGCCGGATCACCGGCCGTGGCGTGGGGGAGTTCCTCGCCGACGAGGTGACCGGCCCGCTCGGCGCGGACTTCCACATCGGTCTGCCCGCCGAGCACGACTCCCGGGTCGCGCTCACCCTCCCGCCGCCGTCGCGGGACGAGGACTACAAGGCGAGCGCGCCCGGCGCAGCCGCGCCGACCGCCACCGGGAGCGGGATACGGGTCCGTGACGGCAACAGCGTGGCCTGGCGGCGCGCGGAGATCCCCGCGGCGAACGGATTCGGCAACGCGCGCTCGGTCGCTCGCGTGCAGTCGGTGATGGCGTGCGGGGGAGCGGGGCACGGGGTACGGCTGCTGTCGCCGGAGGGCTGCGCGCGTGCGTGGGAGGAACAGTTCGCGGGCGAGGACCGCGTCCTGGGCAGGGAGATGCGCTACGGCATGGGCTACGGCCTGTTCGGCAACACCTACGGCTGGGGCGGCTGGGGCGGCTCGCTGGTGATGATCGAGCCCGAGGCCCGCATGGCGGTGGCGTACGTGACGAACCAGATGCGCGAGCCCGAGGACGACACTCGCGGACTGGAGGTCGTGATGTCCGTGTACGACGGAATCCAGGGGCTGCGGGCCTGACGTGGTCTCGGCGCTCGCTCCGACATCGGCCGGCCGATCTGGCCGAGCGCCGCCCAATGCCGGAAAAATGCCGTGCCCCGCTCCTCTCCCGTTCCCTACACTCACCAGGGATCACGCGCCGCCCACCGCATGGCAGGGCGGCGCGCGTGTACTGACGGGCAGACGAGTGAGGGGAGACCGGCCGTGCGTGACCGCGCCGCTGTTGTCGTTCCCCCGGCTGTCGTCCTTTCGCCGTCCGCTGTCGTTGCCTCCTCGCAGTACGAGGTGCTCCTCGTGTCCTCGTTCGTCCGGTGCCCGCTGCGCGGCCGGTACCGGATGCCCGTGACGACCGGCTGACCACGGATCACGGGTCCGACACCAGGGCACAAAACCCTGCCTGTTGGGAATCGCGCTGCCCTGTCACCACCGTCCGAAAGGCCCTGGGCCGTGCGCACCAACCTCAACACCCTCACCGTCGTCCGCAACCTCGGCATCCTCGCCCACGTCGACGCCGGCAAGACCACCGTCACCGAGCGGATCCTGTACGCCACCGGCACCACGCACAAGCGCGGCGAGGTCCACGACGGCACGACCGTCACCGACTTCGACCCGCAGGAGCGCGACCGCGGCATCACGATCTTCGCCGCGGCGGTGAGCTGCACCTGGGACGGTCACCGGATCAACCTGATCGACACCCCGGGCCATGTCGACTTCGCCGACGAGGTGGAGCGCTCGCTGCGTGTGCTCGACGGCGCGGTCGCGGTGTTCGACGCCGTCGCGGGCGTCGAGCCGCAGAGCGAGTCGGTGTGGCGGCAGGCCGACCGGCACGGCGTGCCGCGCATCGCGTTCGTCAACAAGCTGGACCGCGCCGGCGCCGACCTCGACACGGCGGTGGCGTCGATCCGGGAGCGGCTGCACCCGGCCCCGCTGGTGGTGCAGTTGCCCATCGGACGCGAGGACACCTTCACCGGTGTCGTCGATCTGCCGCGTATGCGGGCGCTGAACTGGTCCGCCGACGACGGCGGGGAGAAGGTCGAGGAAGGACCGGTCCCGGAGGGCCTGCGGGAGGAGGCGCTGCGGCGACGTCGGCTCCTGGAGGAGGCGGTGGCCGAACTCCACCCGGGAGCACTGGAGGAGTTCTGTACCCGGTCGACGCTCGACACGCGGACACTCGTCGGCGCCCTGCGCGACCTCACCCGCAGCGGCGAGGGCGTGGTCGTGCTGTGCGGCTCGGCCTACCGCAACCGCGGGATCGAGCCGCTGCTGGACGCCGTCGTTGCGTACCTGCCGTCGCCGCTGGACGTGCCCGCCGTACGCGGAACAACGTACGACGGCACGGAACAGGAGCGGGCCGCCGACCCGCGGGCGCCGTTCGCGGCACTGGCGTTCAAGGTGAACGCGACCCCGACGGGTCGGCTGACCTATCTGCGGGTGTACTCGGGAACGATCGAGAAGGGAGACACGGTCATGGACACGGGCACTCGGCGCACCGAGCGCATCGGACGGATCCTGCGCGTACGGGCCGACCGGCACGCCCAGTTGGAGCGGGCCGTCGCCGGAGACATCGTCGCCGTGGTCGGGCTCAAGTCCGCCCGGGCCGGCTCGACCCTGTGCGCGCCGGCCGCCCCGCTCGTCCTGGAACCGCCCGGCGTGGCCGACCCGGTCGTCTCCGTGGCCGTCGAGGCGCGCAGCTCCCTCGACACCGACCGGCTGGCCTCGGCGCTCGCGCGGCTGGTCGAGGAGGACCCGTCGCTGGTGGTCCGGACCGACCCCGAGACCGGCCAGACGGTGCTGTCCGGCATGGGCGAACTGCACCTGGAGGTCGCGGTGGAGAAGGTACGACGTGACCACGGGCTGGAGGTCGCCGTCGGGCGGCCGAGGGTGGCCTGTCGCGAGACGGTCGCCCGCGGGGTGTCCGGCCTGGTGTACCGGCACGTCAAACAGGACGGCGGGGCAGGGCAGTTCGCGCAGGTCGTCCTCGACGTGGAGCCGCTGGAAGCAGCCGCCGGCTTCGAGTTCCGCTCGAGTGTCGTCGGCGGTCGCGTGCCGCAGGAGTACGTCCGCGCGGTCGAGGCCGGCTGCCGGGACACCCTCGGCGAAGGGCCGCTCGGCGGGCACCCGGTGACCGGGCTGCGCGTCACCCTCACCGACGGGGCGACCCATGTGAAGGACTCCTCGGACACCGCGTTCCGCACGGCCGGCCGGTTCGCGCTCCGGGAAGCCCTGCGCGCCTGCGCGATGACCTTGCTGGAACCGGTCGTCGAGGTCACCGTCACCGT
This sequence comes from Streptomyces sp. NPDC050619, assembly GCF_040654815.1. Lineage (NCBI taxonomy): Bacteria > Bacillati > Actinomycetota > Actinomycetes > Kitasatosporales > Streptomycetaceae > Streptomyces > Streptomyces sp. NPDC050619. Next base: position 274,397 of record NZ_JBFAIR010000009.1, read on the forward strand.
GCCCGAGGAGACCGTCGGCTCCGTCCTCGGCGACCTGGCCGCACGGCGCGGCCGGGTCTCGGGCTCGGCCACGCGCGCGGGCGCGGCGGTGGTCACCGCCACCGTGCCGCTGGCCGAACTGTTCGGCTACGCGACCCGGTTGCGCAGCCGCACCCAGGGCCGGGGCACCTTCACCACCCGGCCCACCGGCTACGCACCGGCACCGGCACCGGCACCGACGTCGGCATCGGTCTCGACGCCGACGCGGTAGCACGCGAGGCGGCCCCCTCCCGTACGCGGGCGGGGGCCGCCCTTGCGTGCAAGGCCCGGGCACGGCTGGGCCTTGCGGGCGGGCGTGGGTCCGTGGGCTGAGCGCCAGTACGCCGATCGCGGGCGCCGTAACCCAGTTGTCGGGCACCGAGCCCGCTGACACACTCGCCCCCCATGCCCATCTTCTCCGCACCCGACGGAACCCGGCTCGCCTACCACGTGTCCGGCGACGGCCCGCCCCTGATCTGCCTGCCCGGCGGCCCGATGCACGCCTCCGCCTACCTGGGCGACCTCGGCGGCCTGAGCGCCCACCGGAGCCTGATCCGCCTGGACCTGAGAGGAACGGGTGAGTCGCAGACTCCGGCGGACCCCGCGACGTACCGCTGCGACCGACTCGTCGCCGATGTCGAGGCCTTGCGCACCCACCTGGACCTCGACGAGGTCGACCTGCTGGGACACAGCGCGGGCGCGAACCTGGCCCTGCTGTACACGGCCGCCCACCCCCACCGGGTCGCCCGGCTCGCCCTGATCACGCCGAGCGTCTTCGCGGCCGGCATCGACATCCCCACCGAGGTACGCCTGTCCACCGCCCGCCTGCGCAGCGGCGAACCATGGTTCGCCGAGGCGTACGCGGCCCTGGAAGCGATCAACCAGGGCCGCCCCACCCCCGAGGTCTGGCAGGCCGTCGCCCCCTTCTCCCACGGCCGCTGGGACGAGGCCGCCCGGGCCTTCCACGCGGCCGGCGCCGAGCGAGGCAACCAGCAGGCGGCGGCCGTTTACGCGAGCGAGGGCGCCTTCGCCCCTGAGGAGCTCCGCACGTCCCTCGCCGCGTTGCCGGCCCCGGTACTCGTCCTGGCCGGCGCGGTGGACGTGGGCGCCCCGCCCCGCGCGATGACGGAGTACACCGCCCTCTTCCCGAACGCCGAGCTGGTGGTCCAGCCCGGCGCCGGGCACTACCCGTGGCTGGACGACGGGGAGGGGTTCGTGGCGCTTGCCGGGGGTTTTCTCAGCCGGGTCAGCAGTCCCTGAACTCCGGCGACTGGTTCAGCACCTGCGAGCGCGTCGAGGTGAAGCGCGCGTACGTCTCACCGTCCATCGAGCCCGGCCGGAACGCCGCCACCCGGTGGCAGTTCTGGAAGGCGAGGGTCACGCCGAAGTGGCGTTCCAGGCTGCCGCGGATCGCGTCGCTGGCCAGGGCGCGCAGGAGCTGGCCGCGCTCCTTCTCGGACGGGGGAGGCGTCTGGTTGTCGGTGAACTCGTCCTTGCCGTCGTGGAGTTCGGTGGCGAGGGAGGCGATCAGGTCGTAGGCGTACGGCAGGGAGGTGCGGACGGTGGCCACGAAGTCCTCCTCGCGGATGGCACCGTGCTCGGCTTCGGCGAGGAGCTTCGGGGAGACGTCGAGAGACATGTGAGGGGTTCCTGTCAGTGGTGATGTCGGTGGAGGGGGTGAACGGGGGAATGGATGGGGTTGGGGGAATGGCGGAATGGAGGGGGGATCAGTCGAGTGCTGCCGGGCCCGGTACGAAGTCCGGGTCCACCTGCGCTGCCAGGTCCTGGCCCGTCGCCCGGTCCGCCCAGGCGCGGGCGTTGCGCAGGTGGAAGTCGACGGCGTGGCGGTGGAGGGTGGCCCAGTCCCGGGGGCGGGAGTCGACGGCCTCGCGCAGGAGGTTCAGGGCGTGCAGGTTGTGGGGCTCCAACTCACCCTGCGGGCTGCCCTGTTCGGCCGAGCGCACCCAGGGGGAGTGCACCAGGTGGGTGAGGAGGTCGTCGCCCACCTGCTCCTTGAGGAAGAGCAGGTCGTCCTCGCCGGTCACCTTGTTGCCGACCACGGCGATCCTGATCCCGAACTCCCGCGCGTGGTCCCGGTACTGGCGGTACACCGAGACACCCTTGCGGGTGGGTTCGGCCACCAGGAAGGTGAGGTCGAAGCGGGTGAACAGTCCGGAGGCGAAGGCGTCCGCGCCCGCCGTCATGTCGACGACGACGTATTCGCCGGGGCCGTCGACCAGGTGGCTGAGGTAGAGCTCGACGCCGCCGAGCTTGGAGTGGTAGCAGGCCACGCCGAGGTCGCTCTCGTCGAACTCGCCCGTCACCATCAGGGGCACGTCACCCGCGAGCCGGACGTGCCGCGTGTGCAACTCGTCGTCACCGAGCGGGCGTAGCAGGCGTGATCCGCGTCCGGGCGGGGTGGTCTTGATCATCGCCTCGCGGGAGGCGATGCGCGGGTTGGTGCCGCGCAGGAAGTCCTTGATGTCGTCGAGGTGCGCGCCCAGCGGGGGTGCGCCCAGGTCGCCGCCGTCGTGTCCGAGGGCCTCGGCCAGGTGCTGGTTGATGTCGCCGTCGATGGCGAGGACCGGCGCGCCGGAGCGGGCCAGCTGCCGGGAGAAGAGCGCCGACAGGGTGGTCTTGCCACTGCCGCCCTTGCCGACGAACGCGATCCGCACTACCGCTCCACCTTTTTGAAAATGGATGTCATATCGGTAGGTTTTAGGTGGTGACCTGGCGGGTGTCAAATCGTGATCACCTCAATCGCTTAATGCATATGATGTGCAAGTGCGTAACTACAGCATCAGGGCCGCGAGCCCGGACGACCTCGACGGTGCGCGAGCCGTCATGCTCGACACCGTCTACCGCGACTTCGGTACCGGCTACGTGCCCCGGTGGCACGCCGACATAGTCGATCCGGCCGCCGCCTATCTCGTCCCGGCCCGCCACACCCTCCTCGTCGCCCTCGACCCGCGCGACCACGACGTCGTGGCCACGGCCGCGCTCGACTCCCGCGGCCCCGCCCACCCGCCGAACCCGCGCCACCTCGCCGAGCGCTTCCCCTCCGGCGAGACCGCCCAACTGCGCCGCGTGTACGTCCGGCCCGAGCACCGCAGGCGCGGCCTCGCCCGCCGCCTGGTCGACGAACTGCTCGCCTTCGCGGCGGCGGACGGCGGCTACCGCGCCGTCTATCTGCACACCGATCCGGCCGTGCCGGGCGCCGAGTCCTTCTGGCGGTCGCTCGGCAAGCTCGTCCACGACGAACGCGAGGACCCGGCCGGTGGCCAGGGCGTCCTGCACTTCGAGATCCCGATGGAGCGGTGACCGCATGCGACGCCTCCCCAGCCTCCCCGGCCTCTCCATAGGGCGCCTGCGCATACTCGGTGCCCTCCTGCTCGCCCCGCTCCTCACCGCCTGCTTCGCCTCCGGCACCGGCGGCTCCTCCGGCAACGCCGACACCAACTCCGGCTCCCGGCTGCGCGTCGCCCTCGCCTTCCCGCCCGCCGAGAACCTCTCGCCGTACGGCGCGGACGCCACCATCCTCAGCCGTCTCGGCGTCACCGAGGGCCTGACCTCCCTCGACGCGAACGGCGCCGCCGCCCCCGCGCTCGCCGAGTCCTGGCGCCGCGAGAACGACCGCACCTGGCGGTTCACCCTGCGCGAGGCCACCTTCCAGGACGGCTCGGACGTCACCCCGGCCACGGTCGCCGCCGCCCTCACCCACGCCACCGAGGCCAAGCCCGCGCCCGCCGCGCTCTCCGGGGTCACCCTCACGGCCAAGGCGGCGGGCAGCACCGGCCTGCGGATCACCACCGGCGCCCCCGACCCCGTCCTGCCGCTGCGGCTGGCCGGCCCCAGCCTCGCCGTCCTCTCCCCGAAGGCGTACGACGACGAGGACCGCGTCGATCCGGTCGGCACCGCCACCGGGCCCTTCGAGCTGACGAAGGTCACCGGCTCCACCAGTGCCACCCTCGACCGCTTCGACGACTACTGGGGCGGGCGCGCCCAGGCCTCCGGCGTCGACGTCCGGTTCATCGCCGACGGCACCGCCCGCGCGAGCGCCCTGCGCACCGGCGAGATCGACATCGCCGAGGCGGTTCCCGTCGCGCAGGCCGCCACCCTCGACCAGGCCACCCGCGAGGAGACGGCCACCACCCGCACCACGAGCCTGCTGCTCAATGCCGGGTCGGGCCCCTTCAAGGACCCCGCGCCGCGCGCCGCGGCACGTGCGGCCGTCGACCCCTCCGCGCTCGCCGAAGGCGTCTACGAGGGATACGCCGACCCCGGCACCGGCATCTACGGACCCGCCGTGACCTGGGCCGAGGGCAAACGACAGCAGCCGGCCGGGCGGGCGAAGCCGACGGCGCCCGACGGTACGAAGCTCACCCTCGCCACCTACGACAACCGGCCCGAACTCCCGGAAACCGCCCAGGTGTTGAAGCAACAGCTGGAGCAGGCCGGGTTCGAGGTCACGCTGGAGGTGCGCGAGTACTCCCGGCTGGAGAGCGACGCGCTGGACGGGAAGTTCGACGCCTTCGTCCTCGCCCGCAACACGCTGGTCGACACCGGCGACCCCGTCGCCGTCCTGGCCGGCGACTACACCTGCGACGGCGGCTTCAACATCGCGCAGCTGTGCGACAAGACCGTCGACCGGGCCGTGTCCAGGGCCGAGGGCATCGCCGACACCGCCGAGCGGCAGAACGCTGCCATGACCGCCGAGGCCGCGATCCTCGGCACCGACGCCGTCGTACCGCTGGTCCACCAGCGCGTCATCACCGGCGTCGGCACCTCGGTCAGCGGCGTGCTCCTCGATCCGTACGAGCGCACCCTCGTCGGCACCGGAACCCGGCGCTGAACCGTGCGACGGCAACTGGCCGCGCTCGGGTGGCGTGCCGTGCTCGCCGCCGTCCTGGTGTGCGGCATCGGGCTGCTGCCCTGGCTGACCCGGACCGATCCGGCGCTCACGGTGCTGAAGGCGCGGTCGGCGGAGCGTGCTCCCACGCCCGAGGTACTGGCGGACATCAGGGCCCAACTCGGCCTGGATCAGGGCCCGTTCCACCTGGTCGGGCAGTGGCTCGGCGGGCTGTGGCGCGGGGACGCCGGACGGTCGTGGCTCTCCGGCGGCGAGGTCACGCCCGCCGTCCTCCAGGCCCTCGGCGTGTCCCTGCTGCTGATGGCGGTGGCCCTCGCGGTCGCGACCGGCACCGCCGGCCTGGTCTGCGCCCGCACGCTGTGGCTCGGCGCGCACCGGCGGCTCGACGGGCGGCGGGCGACCGGCAGCGGCTCGGCGGTGCTGGCCGCGCTGCCGGAGTTCCTCACCGCGTCCGTGCTCGCCACCGTCGTCGGCGTGCAACTCGGCTGGCTGCCGGCCCTCGGCTGGTACGGGCCCCAGTGGACGGTGCTGCCCGCCCTCGCCCTCGGCCTGCCCGCCGGAGCCGTCGTCGGGCGGCTCCTCGACGACCTGCTGCCCGGCGCCTTCGCCGAGCCCTGGGCGCTGGCGGCAGCCGCGCGCGGACTGCCGGGCCGGAGCATCGCCCGCCAGGCGGTGCGCCGTTGCCTGCCCGGACTGCTCCCGAACCTCGGGCTGTTCGTGGTCGGCCTGACCGGCGGGGCCGTCGCCGTGGAGCAGATCTTCGACATCCCCGGCCTCGGCCGCACCACCCTCCAGGCCGCCCTCGCCCAGGACCTGCCCGTCCTCCAGGCCGGCACGCTCGCGCTCCTGCTGCTCGCCGCCGCGGCCACCGCCCTCGCCGCCCTCGCCGCTCGCCTCCTGGTCGGCCCCGCCCTGCGCGACGGCGCGCTGACCTCGCTCCACCGACCGACGCCACCCGCCCGCAGGATCCTGCCTTGTGTATACGGTGGACTGTTGCTCGGCGTCGTCGCGTTCGGCCTGCCCCGCGATCCGCTCGCTCTCGACACCGGCCGGCGCCTGCGACCACCTTCCTGGACCCACCCCTTCGGCACCGACGCCCTCGGCCGGGACCTGCTCGCCCGGGTCGCCCACGGCGCCCTCGACACCCTGCTGCTCGCCCTCGCGATCGGCGCCGCCACGCTGCTCACCGGTGTCGTCCTCGGGCTGCTGCCCCGGCTCTCGGGGCCGCTCGTCGACACGGTCAACGCCGTACCGCCCGTACTCCTCGCCCTGCTCGTCACCGCCGTCGCGGGCAGCGGATCCGCCACACCCGCGCTCGCCGTGGGCGCCGTCGCCTGGGCGCCCCTCGCCGCGCACACCTCCGCCCTCCTGCGCCAGGAACGAGCCGCCCTCCACGTCACCGCCACCCGCGGCCTCGGCGCGAACCGCCGCTACCTCCTGCGCCACGAACTCCTTCCCGCCGTCCTGCCGCCCGTCACCCGCCACGCCCTGCTGCGCCTGCCGGGCATCGCGCTCGCCCTGGCCTCGCTCGCCTTCCTCGGCCTCGGCGCACAACCGCCCTCCCCGGAATGGGGCCTCCTGCTCGCCGAGAACCAGCCCTACGCCGAGCGCGCCCCCTGGGCGGTCCTCGCCCCCGCCGCCGTACTCGCCCTGCTCGGGGCGTTCGCGGTGAGCGCGGCGGGCGGAGTGCGCCGGCCGCGGCGGGCTCGACCTCACAGGTCCGAGGCGGCGCCCGAACAACCTTCACCCACAAGGGAGTTGGCGGAAACGCGGTGACGCTGACGGCGGCGGGGCCGAACGGGCGGTGGACGTGGTGCTGCGCAGAATCACCACCGACGCGGAGGCCCCTGAAGTGTCCAGTGCCCGCCACACCGCTCCTGCCGGCCGCGGCGGTCCGGTCGTTGTCGCGCCGGTAGGGTCCACGCCATGGAGAATCAGGACATCCAGGTGGAGATCGTCCGGGCAGCGGACCAGGAACTCGTCGACGCGTTCGGCCGGATGCTGCCGCAGCTGTCCCGGGCCGCCGCGTCCCTCGATCTCGCCGCGGTCGACCGCATCCTGACCTGCGACACGAACACCGTGCTGGTCGCCCGCTCGGGCGGCGCGATCGTCGGCACCCTGACGCTGGTGATGTTTCCCGTGCCGAGCGGGCTGCGGGCCCGCATCGAGGACGTCGTCGTCGACCATGCGGCGCGCGGCCACGGAGTCGCGGGGCTGCTGACGCACGAGGCCCTGCGGCTGGCCCGGGAGGCCGGGGCGCGCACCGTCGACCTCACCTCGCGCCCGGAGCGGGCCGCGGCGAACCGCGTGTACGAACGGCTGGGTTTCCGGCCCAGGGAGTCGACCGTGTACCGGGTGCCGCTGAAGGGCTGACGCCTCAGGACGCCAACGGCTCCCGCTCCGGCTCCGGCGCGAACTCCAGTTCCAGCACCTTCGCCACCGCGGCCTCCTGGGGCAGCGAAGTCTGCGAAGTCCGCCACAGCCACAGGATGTCCCGGCCGAACGACCAGACCAGCAGCCCCAGCGCGAGCGCGACGACCGCGAACGTCGCCGCGTACGGCAGGAGGTTCGAGGCGCCCACCAGGAGCAGGATGCCCTGGAGCGCGGCCACCGTCTTGCGGGCCGTGCTCGGGGGCAGGGGCGCGTTCAGCCAGGGCAGGGCGCGGGCCGCGGCGACGAAGACGTAGCGCATGGCGCCGATCAGCAGGACCCAGGGGCCCAAGGACATCGAGACGTACACGCTCAGCACCAGGATGAGGAACGCGTCGACCTCCATGTCGAAGCGGGCGCCCAGCGGGGTCGACGTGCCGGTGGCGCGGGCCACCTTGCCGTCGACCCCGTCGAGGATGAGGGCCACCGCGGTCAGGCCGACGAAGAGGGTCACCGGTGGTGAGCTCTGGAAGGAGTCCGCGACCAGGGCCGTCACCGCGCCCACCAGGGTGGCCCGGCCGAGCGTGACGCGGTTGGCCGGGCCGAAGGAGCACGGCCGGGCGCGATGCAGCGCCCGGGAGAGCACCGCCCAGGTGGCGATGGCGAAGGCGAGGCCGGTGAGCCAGCCCGCCGGCCCCATGCCTATCGCCGTGCCGAGCAGGGCCAGCAGCAGGATCTGCAAGCCCGCTCCCACCGCGGTCTCCTGCTGGACCAGCCTCGCGTCGTAAGTGTTGTTCAGGGCCACCGCACATTCCTCCGGCCAGGTGACAGAGTCGATCAAGGCCGCGTACTGTGCGCGGCCTGTGCACACCTCGGTACGTGAACCGATTCCCGATCGTTCAGGAGGATGCCGATGAAGCGCACCGCACGTGCGTTCTGGCTCAGCTCGCCGGGGCAGGGTGAGATACGCGAAGTCGACCTCCCGGACCCCGCCGAGGGCGAAGTCGTCGTCCGGGCGCTCCACTCCGGTGTCAGCCGTGGCACCGAGACCCTCGTCTTCCGTGGCGGGGTACCCGAGAGCCAGTATGCGGCCATGCGGGCGCCGTTCCAGGAGGGCGACTTCCCGGGGCCGGTGAAGTACGGCTACCTCAGTGTGGGGGTGGTGGAGGAGGGGCCGGAGGCTCTCGTCGGGCGGAGCGTCTTCTGCCTCTATCCGCACCAGACGCGTTACGTCGTTCCGGCGAGCGCGGTGACGGTGGTACCCGACAAGGTCCCCGCCGAACGGGCCGTGCTCGCCGGCACCGTCGAGACCGCCGTGAACGCCCTGTGGGACGCCGCGCCCCTGGTCGGCGACCGGATCGCCGTCGTCGGCGGCGGCATGGTCGGCAGTTCGGTGGCCGCACTGCTGGCCCGGTTCCCCGGTGTGCGCGTCGAGTTGGTCGACGCCGATCCCGCCCGCGCCAGGACCGCCGAGGCCCTCGGCGTCGACTTCGCCGCACCCGAGGACGCCCTCGGCGACTGCGACCTCGTCGTGCACGCCAGCGCCACCGAGCAGGGACTCGCCCGGTCCCTGGAGTTGCTGAGGGCCGAAGGCACCGTCCTCGAACTGAGCTGGTACGGCGACCGGAAGGTCGCCCTCCCGCTCGGCGAGGCATTCCACTCCCGGCGCCTGGTGGTCCGCAGCAGCCAGGTCGGCACCGTCTCCCCGGCCCGCCGCTCCAGCCGTACCTATGCCGACCGGCTCGCCCTCGCCCTCGACCTGCTCGCCGACCCGGCCCTCGACGCCCTCGTCACCGGTGAGTCAGGCTTCGAGGAGTTGCCCGAGGTGATGCCCAAGCTGGCCTCGGGCGACATTGAGGCGCTCTGCCACCGGATCCGGTACTGAACGCCCGTGTGAGCGCCTGACCTGAGAAAAGGGTGAGCGTCGGCTGAACAACGGGAAGCGAAGAGCCGTACTACACGGCATCCCCCGGCAGGGTCAGGCGGGGGACCAGACGCGCCGCACCTGGAGGGTCGTCCGTTGTTCAGCATCACCGTCCGCGATCACATCATGATCGCCCACAGCTTCCGCGGCGAGGTCTTCGGGCCCGCGCAGCGCCTGCACGGAGCGACGTTCCTGGTGGACGCCACGTTCCGGCGCGAGCAGCTGGACGACGACAACATCGTCGTCGACATCGGACTGGCCACACAGGAACTCGGTGCCGTAGTCAGCGAACTGAACTACCGCAACCTCGACAACGAGCCCGACTTCGCCGGAGTCAACACCTCCACGGAGTTCCTGGCGAAGGTGATCGCCGACCGCCTCGCCGAACGGATCCACAAGGGCGCGCTCGGCGAGGGCGCCAGAGGGCTCGCCGGCCTCACCGTCGCCCTGCACGAGTCGCACGTCGCCTGGGCGAGTTACGAGCGTGCCCTGTGACCGACACGACGATGGAGCGGGCGACCGGGCTCGACTACGTGCCCGTACAGCACTCCGCCCTCAAGAACGCCGAGATCATCCCCATGTCCCTGCGCTCCGTGCACTTCGTCATGCCGGGCGGCGTGGACGACCTCACCGCGCCGAGCGGCGGCAACGCCTACGACCGGCGTGTGAGTCTGGACCTGGCCGGCTTCGGCTGGCAGGTGCACAAGCACGCGGTGGCCGGCGGCTGGCCCCGGCCGGGGGCGGACGCCCGAGCGGAACTCGCGTGCACGCTGGGGGAGTTGCCGGACGACACCGTCGTCCTGCTGGACGGTCTGGTCGCCTGCGGCGTCCCCGAGATCGTCGTCCCCGAGGCGCGGCGCCTGCGGCTGGCCGTCCTGGTCCACCTCCCGCTCGGCGACGAGACGGGACTCCAACCCGCCGTCGCCGCGGAGCTGGACGCCAAGGAACGCACCGTCCTGCGGGCCGTCCCCGCGGTCATCGCCACCAGCGACTGGGCCGTCCGCCGCCTCGTCTCCCACCACGGCCTGGCCCCCGAGCGCGTCCATGTCGCCGCCCCCGGCGCCGACATCGCCCCCCTCGCCTCCGGCACCGACGGCGTCTCCCGGCTGCTGTGCGTCGCCGCGGTGACCCCGCGCAAGGGGCAGCACCGGCTGGTCGAGGCGCTGGCCACGGTGACCGACCTGCCGTGGAGCTGCGTCTGCGTCGGCGGACTCACGCACGATCCCGCGTACGTCGCCGGACTGCGGGTCCTGATCAGGAAGTACGGCCTCGAGGGCCGCCTGCACCTCGCGGGCCCGCAGGCCGGTGCCGAACTCGACGCCAGCTACGGCGCCGCCGACCTCATGGTCCTCGCCTCCTACGCCGAGACCTACGGCATGGCGGTGACGGAGGCGCTCGCCCGCGGCATCCCCGTGCTGGCGACGGACGTCGGCGGTCTGGCGGAGGCGATCGGCCGCGCCCCCGACGGCGGCGTGCCCGGCATCCTCGTCCCGCCGGAGGACCCCGCCGCCCTCGCCGCCGAACTGCGCGGCTGGTTCGGCGAGGCGGACGTACGACGCCGTCTGAAAGCGGCGGCCCGCAGCCGCCGGGCCGCCCTGGACGGCTGGGCGACCACGGCCCGCAGCCTGGCCGGAGTACTGGGCCGGCTGCCGAGCGAACCCAGGAGGGCGGCATGAGGAGGACGTCAATGACGCAGCAGGCGGAGTGGACTGCGGCGCAGGACGGTCCCGGGGGGACCGTCGAGTCGACGGAATCGGTGATCGCCGGCACGGCTCCCGCGGACGCCGCCCGCCCGGCGGGATCGTTCCTCGCCCTCGCGGACGCGATGGACGCCGCCCCGCCGACCCAACCGGTGACCGGGGACGGATCCGGGGCGACGACACCTGTCATCGCCGGGGCCGGCCCCACCCTCCGCCCCGGTGAGCGGCCCACCGTACGGCTGCGGGACGCCGGGCCCGACGATCCGCCGCGCTACGCCCCCGAATGGCTGGAGCTGCGGGAGCCCGCCGACGCCGCCGCGCGGGCGCACGAGTTGCTCGACCCGCTGCGGATCCGGCTCGCCAACCTGCCCGGGAAGGCCGGTCTTGTCGTGCACGACCTGGGCTGCGGCACCGGCTCGATGGGCCGCTGGCTGGCGCCCCGCCTGGACGGCGCCCAGCACTGGATCCTGCACGACCGCGACCCCTACCTGCTCCACTTCGCCGCCGTCGCCTCACCGCGCTCCGCCGCCGACGGCAGCCGGGTCACGGTCGAGTCCCGGCGCGGTGACGTCGGCCGGCTCACCGCGGACGCCCTCGCCGGCGCGTCCCTGGTGACGGCCTCCGCGCTGCTCGACGTCCTCACCCGCGAGGAGATCGACACGTTCGCCGACGCCTGCACCGGAGCCGGCTGCCCGGCCCTGCTGACGCTCTCGGTGGCCGGCCGCGTCGACCTCACCCCGTCCCATCCGCTCGACGCGGAGATCACCCAGGCGTTCAACGCCCATCAGCGCCGAGACGGTCTGCTGGGCCCGGACGCGGTCACCGCGGCCTGCGAGGCGTTCTCCGAACGCGGTGCGACCGTACGGCTGCACCCGAGCCCCTGGCGGCTCGGTCCCGCCGAATCCGCGCTGACGGCCCAGTGGCTGCGCGGCTGGGTCGGCGCGGCTGTCGAGGAGCGGCCCGAGCTGGCGCCGCGCGCGGAACCGTATCTGCGGGAGCGCCTCGCCGCCTGTGCGGCGGGGGAGTTGCGGGTCGTGGTCCACCACAGCGACCTGCTCGCCCTGTCCCGGCCGACGGGCGGGGCGTCATGAGCATCGAGACGGTGCGGACCCGGGCGGTCCGGCCCGACGCCGGGCCGTGCGCACGGCAGGTCGACGTGGGCGAGGTGTTCGTGCGGGTCGGCGGTCCGGGGACGGTACCGGTGGATGTGGCCGAGCAGGTTGACGTGGGCGAGGTGTTCGTGCGGGTCGGCGGTCCGGGGACGGTACCGGCGGGTGTGGCCGAGCAGGTTGACGTGGGCGAGGTGTTCGTGCGGGTCGGCGGTCCGGGGACGGTACCGGCGGGTGTGGCCGAGCAGGCTGACGTGGGCGAGGTGTTCGTGCGGGTCGGCGGCCCGGCGACGGCACCCGCGGATGTGGCCGAGGTGCTCGCGCGGCCCCCCGCGGATGTGGCCGTCTCCCAGGCGCGGATCGGCGTGATCGTGACCGAGGACCGGTCCCGCGCCACCCCGGACGCACCGGACTCCCCCCGGTGGCGCACCGCCCTGCGCGGCGTCCTGGCCCGCCTCAACTCCCGTGCCGTACGCACCCACCTGGGCACGGTCGCGGGGATCGCCATCCTCGCCGTACTCCTGTGGCGCCTCGGTACCGGGGTCTTCCTGGACGGGCTGCGCAGGATCGACGGGCCGACGCTGCTGGCGGCCGTCGGGATCGGCCTGGTCACCACCGTGTTCAGCGCCTGGCGCTGGGCGCTGGTGGCGCGGGGCCTGAGGATCCGGCTGCCGCTCGGGCCGGCCGTGGCCGACTACTACCGCGCCCTGTTCCTGAACGCGGCCCTGCCCGGCGGTGTCATCGGCGACGTCCACCGGGCGGTCCGGCACGGGCAGAGCGCCGGTGACCTCGGCCGCGGTGTCCGCGCGGTCGTCCTCGAACGGGCCGCGGGACAGGCCGTGCTGGCGGTCGTCGGCGCGGCGGTGCTGCTGACGATGCCGTCGCCCGTGCTGACCGAGGCCCGCCAACTCGCCCCGCTGATCGGCCTCGCCGCGCTGGGCGCGCTCGCGGTCGTCGTGGCCCTCCGGATGAACCGGGCCCCCTCCCGCCGGGGCTCCCGCCGTGGACGCGCCCTGCGCGCCGTCCTCGTCGAGGCCCGCGAGGGACTGCTGTCCCGCCGCAACTGGCCCGGTGTCGCCCTGTCTTCGGCGGTGATCCTGGCGGGCCACCTCGCGATGTTCGTCGTCGCCGCCCGGGTCGCCGGATCCGCGGCCTCCGTCGCCGTCCTGCTGCCCCTGGCGGTCCTGGCCCTGCTCGCCATGGGCGTGCCGCTCAACGTCGGCGGCTGGGGGCCCCGCGAGGGCGTCACCGTCTGGGCGTTCAGTGCGGCGGGCCTCGGCGCGAGCAGCGGACTGGCGGTCGCCGTGGTGTACGGCGTGCTCAGCTTCGTGGCCAGTCTGCCGGGCGCCCTCGTCCTGGTCGCCCGCTGGTACACGGGCCTGCGCGGGGACGGAGACGGGGCAGGGACCGTCGTAGCGGAAACGGACCCGGAGCCCCACGACCACGCGCTCAAGGGCCGCTACCCGCGCGCGCTTTCCGCGGCCTCCGCGGTGGTGCCCGCTGCCGAAGTGAGCATCGAGAAATACGTCTCGAAGGAATCGGCGAGGCTCGCGAGCAGTTCCTTCCCCTTTTCCGCGGACCCGAGGGAAGGACGGCCGATGACACCCGAATCGGTATAGGCGGACATCCCGACGGTAAGCAGATGACGACGGTCGTCCGCGACCAAATCGGCGGACTCGTAACCGGGTCGGACCATTTCGGGATGGGCGTGCAGAAGGATGGAGGTCTCGATTTCCCCGGCGTGCATGTCGGTGAGCAGCGAGGTCGACACCCCGGCCCGCTCCCGCGCCGCCTCCCAGTCCTCCGGGGCCGGGAACAGCGCCATCCGCTCACCACGCGCGGAGGACTCCTGGACGACATTGCCCAGGACGTAGTTCCCGCCGTGCCCGTTGACCACCACCAGGGCCTCGACGCCCGATCGGCGCAGCGACGCCGCGATGTCCCGTACCACCGCGTGAAGGGTGACGGAGGAGATGCTGACGGTTCCCGGCCAGGCCGCGTGCTCGTGCGAGCAGGCGATGGTCACCGGAGGAAGGAGGTGCACCGGGTACGCGGCGGCGATCTCCCGGGCGACGGCACAGGCGACGAGGGTATCGGTCGCCAGCGGAAGGAACGGACCGTGCTGCTCGAAGCTCCCGACGGGAAGGACCGCGACCTGCGTTGAGACGCCCGCGCCTCGTGTCCGTACGTCTTCCGTAGTGTCCGCCGGCACCAGACCGTATGCCGTCGGCCGTATTCCCGAACCACTCATCTTTTCACGGCCTTTCGTCTCTGCTTAGGAACCAGATCATGACAGAAAAAATTGGTGTACTCGGCAAGAAGCCACCACAGTGCACGGGTGTGGAACGCGTCGTGAATGTCTCGCTGCCCACGGTGTACGGGAATTTCCAGGCGGTCGGCTATCTCGACCACGACCGTGGTGACGAACAAGTGGCCCTGGTCTACGGCGAGATCGGCACGGACGATGTTCTCACGCGGCTGCATTCCGAGTGCCTGACCGGTGACGCCTTCGGCTCCCAGCACTGCGAGTGCGGCGACCAGCTGGCCTCCGCGCTGCGCGCCGTCGCCGCCGAAGGCCGCGGCATCGTCGTCTACTTGAGAGGGCATGAGGGCCGGGGCATCGGTCTGCTGGCCAAGCTGCGGGCGATGGCCCTGCAAGCGGAGGGCCTGGACACCGTCGAGGCGAACCTGGCGCTCGGTCTGCCGGTGGACGCCCGCGACTACGGCGTCGCCGCCGAGATCCTGCACGACCTGGGCGTGAACTCCGTACGCCTGATGTCGAACAACCCGCGCAAGCGGGAGGCGTTGCTGCGGCACGGCATCCAGGTCGCCGAGACGGTGCCGCTGCTGATACCGCCGTCCGAGAACAACATCACCTATCTGCGGACGAAGCGGGAGCGGATGGACCACCACCTGCCCCATCTGGACGCGATGGCGCATCTGTCCTGACTGTGCGCCGTGCGGTGTGCGCGGTCACAGGTCGGGGCAGAGTCGGGTCATAGGCCGGGTCCTAGGTCATAGGAGACACGCCCGTGAATCTTGAGGCTCAGGCCGTGATCGTCGGCGGTGGGGTGATCGGCACCAGCATCGCCCGCCACCTCGCCCGCGCCGGCGTCCGGGACGTCGTCCTCGTCGAGCGGGACGAACTCGCCGCCGGCTCCACCTCGAAGGCCGCGGGCGGGGTGCGGGCGCAGTTCTCCGACGACCTCAACGTGCGGCTGGGCGCGCGCAGTCTGGAGGCCTTCGGGCGGTTCGAGGAGGAGACGGGACACGACATCGGGCTGCACCGGGTCGGCTACCTGTTCCTGCTGTCCACGCCCGAGGAGGTCGCGTCCTTCGAAGCGGGGGTGCGCCTCCAGAACTCCCTCGGGGTCCCCAGCCGCATGATCACCCCGAAGGAGGCCCGCCGGCTCTCCCCGCTGATCAGCACGGACGGGCTGCTGGCGGCGGCGTTCTCGCCCGACGACGGCCACTGCACACCCGAGGCCGTCGTCACCGGCTACGCGGCCGACGCCCGCCGCCACGGCGCGCGGATCCTGCGGCACACCGAGGTCACCGGCATCGAACTGAGCGGCGAGCGCATCACGGCCGTGGTGACGAGCCTGGGCCGGATCACCACCGACACGGTGATCTGCGCGGCCGGCGCCTGGTCGCGAGCCGTCGGCGCGATGGCCGGCGTGGACCTGCCGGTGGATCCGCTGCGCCGACAGATCGCGGTCACCGAGCCGGTCGAGGGGCTGCCGCCGGATCTCCCCATGACCATCGACTTCACCTCCAGCCTCTACTTCCACGCCGAGGGGCCCGGCCTGCTCGTCGGGATGTCCGACCCCGACGAGCGGCCCGGCTTCGCCACCGACACCCACGACCGCTGGATCCCCCGCCTGTACGAGGCCATGGAGCGCCGCGCCCCCGCGCTCCTCGATCTGCGCCGCACCGGCGGCTGGGCGGGCCTGTACGAGATCACGCCGGACCACAACGCCCTGATCGGCGAGGCGACTTCGGTATCCCGTTTTCTGTATGCGACGGGCTTCTCCGGGCACGGCTTCCTGCAAGGGCCCGCCGTCGGCGAGGTCGTCCGCGACCTGTACCTGGGCCGCGTACCCTTCGTGGACGTCAGCCCCTTGAGCGCCGGCCGGTTCGCGGCCGACGCCCCGCGCCCGGAGGGCAACCTGGTATGACCGAGCTCCATCTGTGGCTGCGCCACGAGGCCCGCGGCACCGAGCGGCGCACGCCGATCGTCCCGTCCGACGCGCGGCGGCTCGTCGACAGCGGAGTGACCCTCACCGTCGAGGAGTCCCCGCAGCGGATCTTCCCCGTGGCTCAGTACGCCGCGGCCGGATGCCGGGTCGCGCCGGCCGGCTCGTGGGTGTCGGCGCCTCAGGACGCCGTCGTCCTCGGGCTGAAGGAACTTCCCGACGAACCCGCCGAGTTGAGGCACCGGCACATCTTCTTCGGGCATGCCTACAAGCGGCAGCCGGGAGCCGGCGAGCTCCTCGGGCGGTTCGCCGCCGGGGGCGGGGCGCTGCTCGACCTCGAATACCTCGTGGACGACAACGGCCGACGGCTCGCCGCCTTCGGGTTCTGGGCCGGTTACCTGGGCGCCGCCCTGGCCGTGCTCCAGCACCGCGGCAGGCTCGTCGCGCCGCTGACGCCCACCGACAAGGACGCGCTGGACGAGACACTGCGCCCGGCCCCCGGGGACGCGGAGTTCACCGCCCTGGTGATCGGCGCGCTCGGCCGCAGCGGACGGGGTGCCCGCGTCGCCTTCCACACGGCCGGGCTCGAGCCCACCTGCTGGGACCTCGCCGAGACCCGCGACCTGGACCGCCGCGCCCTGCTGGACCACGACGTGATGGTGAACGCGGTACTGGCCACCACCCCCGTCCCGCCCTTCCTGCGCGAGGCGGACCTGGACGCCCCCGCCCGCCGGCTGCGCACCCTCTGCGACGTCACCTGCGATGTCGGCTCACCGCTGAACGTCCTGCCGGTCTACGACCGCACCACCGACTGGACTCAGCCGGCCCGGCGACTGCGCAAGGAGCCGCCGCTGGACCTGATCGCCATCGACAACCTGCCGTCCCTGCTGCCGAAGGAGTCCAGCACCGACTTCTCGGCGTCGCTGCTGCCCCAGCTGCTCGACTTCGGCGTGGGCGGACCGTGGGGGCGCTGTCTGGACCGGTTCCATCAGGCCTGCCGCGAACTGGGCATCGTAGAGAGGGAGTTCCGTGACGTCTGAGGTCGTGTCCGAGGCCGTTCCCGCGAGCCGTACCGTCCACTGGATCGGCGCGGGTCTGTCCACCGGCAGCGGTCTGGCCGCGCTGTGCGAGGCGGCCGAGCGGGTACGGCTGTGGCACCGCACCGAGGAACGCGCCGCCCAGGCCCTCGCGTCGCTGGACCTCACCGGCCGTGCCGAACCTCGCGCGTACACGCCGGACGCGCTGAGGGCCGAACTGGCCCCCGGTGACGTGGTCGTGTCGATGCTGCCGGCTCCCGAGCACGCCCCGCTGCTGGCCCTCTGCGTCCGCGAGCGGGCGCACTTCGCCTGCTCCAGCTATGTGTCCGACGCCGTCCTGGAGCAGGTGCCCGAGGCCACGAGGGCCGGGATCGTCGTTCTCACCGAGGCCGGTCTCGACCCGGGCATCGACCACCTCTTCGCGCACAGCCTGGTCGCCCGGGCCCGGGCGGCGGTCGGCGACGACACGGCGGCCTCGTACAGCCTCACCTCCTACTGCGGCGGCGTCCCCGCGGAACCGAACGACTTCCGCTACCGCTTCAGCTGGGCACCCCTGGGTGTCCTCAACGCCCTGCGCTCACCCGCCCGCTACATCGAGGACGGCGCCGAGACCACCGCCGACCGGCCCTGGGAGGCGACCCGGCGGCACGTCGTCGACGGCGAGACCTTCGAGGCCTACCCCAACCGCGACAGCCTGCCCTTCGTCGAGCAGTACGGTCTGCCGCCCGCCTGGAAGCCGCGTACCTTCGTGCGCGGCACCCTGCGGCTGGACGGCTGGCTGCGGGCCTGGAACGCCGTCTTCGCGGAGCTGAAGGCCGGCGACGACGCCCGTATCGCGGCCCTGGCCCAGGGGCTGGCGGCGAAGTACCCGACCACGGACGCCGACCGGGACCGCGTCGTCCTCGCCGTGTCGCTGGATGTGCGCGGCGGGCCGGGAGGGAGTTGGTCGGGCGGCTACCTGCTCGACCTGGTGGGGGACGATCAGGACAGCGCGATGGCCCGCTGTGTCTCCCGCACGCTCGCACTCGGCGTCCGCCACGTCCTGGACGGCTCCCTGCCACCGGGCCTGAACCGCGCCGCCGAGACGGCTGCCCGGTCCCAGGAGTGGCTGGCCGAACTCGCCCGGGAGGGCGTCCACTTCACGGCTGGTGGGCAAGCCGGCGTGTAGTGCGTAGGCACCAGGGACACGTGCGTGGCTGGTCCGGGTGCACCAGGGGAAGACGGCGGCGGAAGACGATGCCCGGCCGGGCGCCGCGGGGAAGTGTGGGAGGCGCGCGAATCTCGCGCATTCCCCTTGCCCAGTGGCGTCTGGAGTGATCAACAGGTGGCGACATTTCTTTACCGGATCGGACGGTGGGCCTTCAGGCGGCGCCGGCTCGTGGGTGGTCTGTGGCTGGGTGCCCTGGTGCTGGCCATCGCCGCCGCCATGGCGCCGGCCGGGGAGGAAGAGGACCTCTCCATGCCCGGTACCGAGTCACAGAAGGCGTTCGACCTGCTCGACGAGCGCTTCCCCCAGAGCAACTCCCAGGGTGCCGAGGCCCGCTTGGTGTTCCAGGCCCCGGACGGGCAGCAGGTGACGGCCAGCCAGAACAAGGCGGCCGTCGAGGACACGCTCGGATCGCTGGACGGGGGCGATCAGGTCGCGTCGACCACCGACCCCTATGAGACCGGCGCCGTCAGCGAGGACGGCACCATCGCCTACTCCACGATCACCTACACCGAGTCAGCCGTCGACCTGACCGAGCCGACGAAGAGCGCCCTCGAAGACGCCGCGAACCAGGCCCGGGACGCGGGGCTGACCGTGGAGATCGGCGGCTCGGCCCTGGAAACGGAGGAGGAACCGGGCGGTACGACGGAGCTGATCGGCGTGGCGGTGGCCGCGCTGGTGCTGATCCTCGCCCTCGGGTCGGTGGTCGCGGCCGGACTGTCGCTGCTGACCGCGATCGTCGGCGTGGTCATCTCCTTCGGCCTGATCACCGCGCTGGCCGTGCCGCTGGGCCTGACGTCCACCGTCGGCATCCTGGCCCTGATGCTGGGCCTCGCGGTCGGCATCGACTACGCACTCTTCATCACCTCCCGTTTCCGCGACGAACTCGCCCAGGGCAGCGAGCCGGAGGAGGCCGCCGGACGGGCGGTGGGCACGGCCGGATCCGCCGTCGTCTTCGCCGGCGCGACCGTCTTCATCGCCCTGGTCGGGCTGGGGGTCGTCGGAATCCCCGAACTCACCAGGATCGGCATGGGCGGCGCGGGCGCCGTTGCCCTTGCCGTACTGGTCGCACTGACTCTGGTCCCCGCGCTGTTCGGCTTCTTCGGCAGCCGGCGGATACTGACCCGCAAGGTCCGCAAGGTCCGCAAGGTCCGCGAAGCCACCCGGCCGGGAAGCGAGTGCCCGCACCGGGCGCCCGTCGCGACCGGCCGGCCCGGGCTCGGCACCCGCTGGGCGCGGTTCGTGCTGCGCCGGCCGGTGCCCGTACTGATGATCGCCGGACTCGGTCTCGGCGCCGTCGCCCTACCGGCGCTGAGCCTCGAACTCGGGCTGCCCGGAGACGAGACCAAGTCGACGCAGACCACCGAGCGCCGCGCCTACGACCTGCTGTCGGAAGGCTTCGGCCCCGGCTTCAACGGCCCGTTGACCGTGGTCGTGGACACACCGGAGTCCGGGGACACCCGGGCCGCCACGGACCAGGTCGTCCAGACCGTACGGGGCCTGGACGGGGTCGCGTCGGTCGGTGATCCGGTGCTCAGCCAGAGCGAGGACACGGCCGTCCTCACCGCCGTCCCGGAGACCGCGCCGACCAGCGGTGAGACCAAGGACCTGGTGAACGAGATCCGGGGCGCGGTCTCCGGCGTCGAGGCCGACACGGGCGCCGCCGTCCTGGTGACCGGTGCCACCGCGATGAACATCGACATCTCCGAAGCCATGTCCGACGCCCTCATCCCCTACCTGTCCGTGGTCATCGGCCTGGCGGTGCTCCTGCTGATGGTGGTCTTCCGTTCGGTCCTGGTGCCGGTCAAGGCCGCGCTCGGCTTCCTGCTGTCGGTGGGTGCCGCCTTCGGGGTCCTCGTCGCCGTCTTCCAGTGGGGCTGGGGGGCAGACCTGATCGGCATCGAGACGACCGGACCGGTCATGTCGCTGATGCCGATCCTCATCATCGGAATCGTGTTCGGTCTCGCCATGGACTACGAGGTCTTCCTCCTCAGCCGGATGCGGGAGGCCTACGTCCATGGCGCCTCGCCCGGCGAGGCAGTCGTGGGCGGCTTCCGGCACAGCGGACGTGTGGTGGCCGCGGCGGCGATCATCATGGTCAGCGTGTTCGCCGGATTCATCGGGATACACATGCCGACCATCCAGACGATGGGCGTCGGCCTGGCCGCCGCAGTCGCCTTCGACGCCTTCGTGGTCCGGATGGCGATCGTGCCCGCGGTCCTGGCACTGCTGGGCCACCGGGCCTGGTGGCTGCCTCGTATCCTGAACCGTGTGCTGCCGAACGTGGATATCGAGGGCGAGGAACTGAGCAGGCGTGTCCCGGCCTCCGCGACCGTGCCGGACGCGGCGGTGCGGCCGCTCCCCGTCGGCCGGCACCGGCACTGAGCCATGACGAACATGGGTGGCGGTGGCCCGCGACCACGCGGCACGTGGTCGCGGGAGGCAGCGATCACGGCGACGGCGTTCGCGCTCTGTCTGCTCGGCGGGGTGATACAGGTCGACGACACGCTGTCGGCGCCGCCGGCCGCCGCCTACTTCATCGCCGTGGTGTCCTGCGCCGTGCTGCCGGTGCGGCACCGGGCGCCCCTGGCCGCCCTGGCGGCCACGACCGCGGTCGGCGTGCTGGTGCAGCCCCTGGGCCTCCTGCTGAGCCCGCCCATCGTGGCCCCCGCCCTGATCACCGCCTTCTCCTACTCGCTCGCCGCGCGCACCGAACGGCGCGCCGCGAGCGCGGTGTCGCTCAGCGCCGCGGTGCTGCTGGTCGCCTCCACCCCCTTGTCCGGGGACCTCTCGTGGAAGGACGCGAGCAGGATGGCAGCGGTGGCGGCGTTCTCGCTGGTGGCCGGCGTACTCGGTTACTCGGTGCGGAACCGACGGGCCTACCTGGCGGCCGTGGAGGAGCGGGCCCGGCGGGCCGAGGAGAGCCGGGACAGCGAGGCGCGCCGGAGAGTGGCCGAGGAACGGGTGCGCATCGCCCGGGAACTGCACGACCTGGTGGCCCATCAGATCACCCTGGCCAACGCGCAGGCCACGGTCGCCGCCCACCTCTTCGACGCCCGCCCGGAGCAGACCCGCAAGAGCCTGAAGGAGCTCGTCGAGACCACCGGCGACGCGCTCGACGACCTGCGGGCCACGGTCGGTCTGCTGCGTCAGTCCGGGGACGCGCCCGCGCCCGCCGAACCGGCGCCCGGCCTTTCCGTGCTTCCCGCACTCCTCAAGTCCTTCCGCCGCGCGGGGCTGGAGGTGTCGGTGCACCAGGAGGGCACGGCCAGGCCGCTGCCGCCGGGAGTGGACCTCACCGCCTACCGCATCGTCCAGGAGGCCCTGACCAACGTGACCAAGCACGCCCGTACTGACAGCGCCCGGGTGCGCCTCGCCTGGAACCGCGATCGCGTGACCATCACCGTCGCCGACGACGGAGGGGGCGGAGGGGGCGCTCGTACGGCGCCGACCGCGTCCACGGGACCGAGAGGGTCCACGGCGGGGGACCGTCCGCCCGGTTACGGTCTGATCGGGATGCGGGAACGTGCCACCGCGGTCGGGGGACACCTCTTGGCGGGCAGGCGCCCGGGGGGCGGCTTCCTCGTCTCCGCCCAGCTGCCCCTCCCGCCCGTCAAGGACACGGCACGGAACACTGACGGAGCGACAGGCGACATAGAGGCCGGTGATGCGCCATGACGCTCCGGGTGCTGCTCGCCGACGATCAGGCCCTGCTGCGCGGTGCCTTCCGGCTGCTTCTCGACTCCGCCGACGACATCACCGTGGTCGGCGAGGCCGCCGACGGCAGGGAGGCGGTGAGGCTCACCCGGCAGCTGCG
This sequence comes from Streptomyces sp. NPDC050619, assembly GCF_040654815.1. Classification (NCBI taxonomy): domain Bacteria; kingdom Bacillati; phylum Actinomycetota; class Actinomycetes; order Kitasatosporales; family Streptomycetaceae; genus Streptomyces; species Streptomyces sp. NPDC050619. The sequence continues at coordinate 296,645 of NZ_JBFAIR010000009.1, forward strand.
CCCGGACGTGGTGATCATGGACATCCGTATGCCCGAGGTGGACGGTCTCACCGCCACGTCCGAGATCTGCGCGGACCCGGAACTGCGTGCCAGCCGCATCCTGATCCTCACCACGTACGAGACCGACGAGTACGTCGCTCAGGCGCTGCGCGCGGGGGCCGGCGGCTTCATCGGCAAGGGCATCGGGGCCGAGGACCTGCTGGACGCCGTGCGTACGATCGCCGACGGCAACACCCTGCTGTCCCCCGCCGCGACCCGCTCCCTGGTCGCCCGTTTCCTGGCCACACCGGACAACGCCCCGCCGCACCAAACCGAACAGCTCGCCGCGCTCACCCCGCGCGAACGGGAGATGGTGGCGCTGGTCGCGACCGGCCTGTCCAACCAGGAGATCGCCGAGCGGATGTACCTCAGCCCCTTCACCGTCCGCGCCCACGTGCAGCGCGCCATGACGAAGCTGGAGGCCCGCGACCGGGCGCAACTCGTCGTCATCGCCTACCGGACGGGCCTGGCCCACGCCACCCCCGACGGCGGCACCGACCGCCTGCCGTAGTCCGAGGACGCGATGCGCCTCAGGCCGCGTCGAGTTCGCCGAGCAGGGCGAGGGTCAGGGCATCGACCGGGCGGGGGTCGGTCGTGGTCGCCTCACTGGCGGTGTTCACCATCATCACCACCGCCGTCATGCTCCGTCTGCTCAACGCCGCGCAGGTGCTGAATCCGCCGGTGCCGCCGTTGTGCCAGGTCGCGGTCCGGCCGCTGGGCAGTGGGCTGAGGTGCCAGCCGAGACCGAGCCGCAGATTCCGGTCGACAGTGAAGTGGGGTCGCTGGGTCAGTTCGATCGCGTCCCGCAACGGCGAACGATCGGGGCGTAGTTGCGCGCCCAGGAAGCGCACCATGTCGTCGGCGGTGCTGTACATCGAGGTGCCCGCGGAGCTGAGAACGTGGTCGTGCCAGTCGGGAACGGGCCGGCCCTCGAGATGGCCGACGGCCTTGCGGGAGGCCATGTCCGGCCTCAGGGCGGTCGTCGTGTCGGGCATGCGCAGCGGCGCTGTCACGCGGCGCCGCAGCATCGCGTCCACGTCGTCGAAGGCCAGCGCCTGGCCGAGCAGACCGACACCGAGATTCGAGTACGCGTAAGAGCTGCCGGGCTCGGCGCTCAGCGTTGTCTCCCGCAGGCCGGCGGCCAGGTCGTCCAGCGTGTAGTGCGCGTACGGGTCGTACGGATCCGCTTCCGCCAGGAGGTTCGGCGGCAGCGAGGGCAGACCGGAGGTGTGCGTCGCCAGGTCGGCCAGGGTGATCCGCCGAGGGCCCTCGCGCGGGACGGGGAACCCGGCGGGCAGAACGAGCGGTGCGTCGAGGCGGGTCTCGCCGGCCCGCACGGCGCGGGCGAGAGCGGTGGCGGTGAATGTCTTCGCGATCGAGCCGAGCTGGAACACGGTCCTGCCGTCCGGCGCCGACGCGCCCCGGCTTCCACTCGCGCCCGCGACGTAGCGTCGTGCACCGTGGATGACCCCGCACACCGCACTCGGGCTGCCCACGGCCAGGGCCCGGTCCAGACAGCGCCGCACCCGCGCCGGTAAGTCGTCGTCGGCCGCCACGGCGTTCCCGGCCGGCAGCGGCACACCGGCCGCCGCGGCCGTCGCCGCGGTGAGAAATGACCGTCGGTCCATGAACTACTCCTCTGTCGTTCGGTTCCCTGCCGGCACCACCGCGGACAACAGCACGAGCAGCGGCACGACTCTGCCCGCGGGCACCTGGTAGTGACCGCGCCCCTCGGCATGGAGCCAGCCGGCTGCTGTCAGCTGCTTGAGGTGGTGGTAGAGCTGACCGGTCGTATTGAGTCCGGCCGTCTCCTGCAACTCGGCCGCGGAACGGGTCCCTCGCAGTACCGCGCGCAGCAGGGTGAGCCGCACCGGGTGCCCCAACGCGGCGTATGGCGCGGCGTGTTCCGACCAGTCCGCTTCGAGCAGCCTCTCCGCCACCGCACCCTGCTGCCATTCGTAGTGTTCGCCCGTAGGCAGGTCCAACACGCCGGTGAACAGCACTTGCCCGTTCCCCGTGAGCCGCTGACGCAGGCCCTCGAGAGCCCAGAACGCCTCGCCCCGGGACACCTGCGACACGGGCTTGTGCGGTACGGACTCCAGCCGCGACACCCGTTCTTCGAGCGCGGCGATCCGCTCCTGGAGAGACTCAGCAGCCATGGCACGACATTACGTTATTCCGGAATAGCGGAGCAACCCTGAGCATCCCTGATGGGGGTGGTTTCTGGAGTATTTCTGGAGTATCAGGTCACGGCATCGGAGCGAATTCGGGCAGCGCAAGGGCCGAGTGGGCCGGTCGTGCTGTCGTGGAGGGCATGGTGTCGAGGTTGCGCAGCATGGTGTTGCGTTGTTCCAGGGCCCGCGTCGTGGTGGGGAAGAGCGTGGCCGCGCCGTTGTCGACCAGGGCCTGATTCATGGCTACGAACTCACGGACGTCGCGTTCGTAGGCGGCGAAGGCCGCGGTGTGGTCCCGGTTCGTGGCCAGGGCGCCCGCGAGCATGTAGGCGCCGACCAGCGCGAGGCTCGATCCTTGTCCGGTGAGGAACGAGGGCGCGTACGCGGCGTCGCCCACGAGCGCGACGCGGCCGCTGGACCAGTGGGGCATGCGGATCTGACCGGCCGTGTCGAAGAACAGGTCGTCCGCGTCGCGCATGGCGTCGACCAGGCCGGGGACCTCCCATCCCGCGCCTGCGAAGACCGTGGCGACCAGGTCTCGCTGGGCGTCGGGGTTCCGGAGGGCGTCGAACGGCGGTTCTGGTCGATGGAAGTTCAGGAAGGCGTGCAACTCGTCGTTGTCCCCGACCGCGTAGAGGGCTGCGGCTTTCCCGGGGGTGTTCCACATCACGAGCTCGTGGGAGAGCTCGAAAGTGTTCGGCAGGGTGAATATGGCGAAGCAGTAGCCGAGGTAGCGGTGGAACTGTTCTTCGGGGCCGAACAGGGACTCCCGGGTGTGTGAGTGCATACCGTCGGCGCCGACCACCAGGTCGAACGTGCGCCGTCGCCCACTGTGGAACGTGACGTCGACCCCTTGTCCGGACTGGTCGAGGGTGTCGATGGAGTCGCCGAACAGGAACTCCACGTCGTCGCGAACCAACGCGTAGAGGCTCGCGGCCAGATCCCCACGACGCACCTCGAGGTCCTGTCCCTCGACACTGCCGGCAACGGCGCTCGGGTTGACCGAGGCCACTTCACCGCCATCGGCGTTGAGGAAAGTGCAGCGACGCGAGTCGATGTGCGCGTCCCGCAGTCGCGGCAGTATCCCCATCCGCCGGACCACCTCAATCGCGGTGCCGCGGACGTCGATCGGGTAACCGCCGCCGCGCAGCGCGCCTGCCTTCTCCACCACGGTGACCGCGAATCCGGACCGGTGCAGCCAGTACGCCAGCGTGGGTCCGGAGATACTGGCCCCGGAGATCAGAACTTCGCGCTTCGCGCCGGTGGTACGCATGTCCCTCGACCGACCGGTGGACCTCATGCCTGGGCTTCCTTCTTCGTGATACGGACAACGAGCAGGGACAACGCGGCGACGACGCCGGCGACGGCGAAACCTGTGACGAAGGCCGCTTCGGTCGCCTGGCCCGACACCGGGTCGGCCCCGGCGTCGAGGATCGCGCCGCCGATCTGGGCGCCCAGGGCGACGCCGATCACGCGGGTCACCACGAGCAGGCTGGTGGCGATGCCGATGTCCTTGGTCTCGATGGCGGTGGCGGTGCCGGCGAGCAACGCCGTGGTACCGATGCCCGCGGCGAACGCGGTCAGCGCCTTCGCGAGGACGAGCTGCCATTCCGCGGAGTGCGCCGACGCCAGGGCGATCATCGTGGCCGCCGTGACGACGGTGCCCACGATGACCACGGCACGCGGACCGAAACGCCGCGCCGCGATCCCGCCGACCGAATCGCTCACCGAGCCGGCGATGGTGCCGGGCAACAGGAACAGTCCGATGTCGGTGGTGTCGGCTCCGAAGCCGTAGCCGTCGCCCGATATCCCGAACAGCTGCGGGAGCAGGAAGACCACCATCCCGGAACTGGTGGTGATGACGAAGGTGAACACGAACGCATTCCGCGTCGCAGGCTTTGCCAGCATGCGCAGATCGACCATCGGCGAGGCCGCCCGGCGCTCGACGACGACCCATCCGGTCACCAGGGCGGCCACGCCCACCGCGATGGCACCGACCGCGAGTGGCGGCAGGCCGCCGTCCCTCGTCACCGTCACGAGCCCGAGCATGAACGCGAGCAACGTGCCGCTCAGCAGCAGAACGCCAGGCCAGTCGATCCTGTTGTCCGGCTGGATCGGCGGATCATGCGGCATCAGCCGAGTCAGGACCAACGTCGTCGCGATGATCGCGGTCGTCGGTATCGCGAACATCCAATGCCAGGACATTCCCTCCGCGATCGGCCCCGCGAACAGCATCGCCACCACGGCGCCGCCCGTGAACAGCGCGACCACCAGCCCGATCGCCACCTGTGACTCTCGTGCCGAGAGGTGTTTGCGCACCAGGATGAAGGAGAGGGGCAGCGCACCCACCATGACGCCCTGCAATATCTGACCGAGCAACAACACCGGTAAATTCGGCGCCAGGCCGGCCAGCAGACCACCGGCCGAGACCACGGCCATCAGCCGGACCAGCACCCGCTTTCCGCCGTAGCGGTCGCCGAGTTTGCCCGCGACGGGTGTGACGACCGCGCCGGTGATGAGCAAGGTGTTGCCGATCAACGCACCTTCGGAAGGACTCACCCCCAGCTCACGTTGCAGCAGCGGGAGCGCGGGCTCCACCACGGACTGGAGGGTGCCGAGGGCGAGTGCCAGGATGCCGAGGGCGACGATCGACAGCCTCCCGATGCGGACCGGGGGAACCACGGCGGCGGGGGAAAACACAGCTTCGGACATGGACGTCCTTTTCACTCTCGTGGGCGAGGGGAATGCGCGAGATGCACGCGCCTTCAACCCTTCACCGCGGCGCCCCGCCGGGCATCGTCCGCTGCCGCCGTCTTCCCTTGGTGCGCCCGGACCAGCCCTCACCTGTCCTGGTGCCTACGCACTACAGGCCGGGTCGGGCGCGCGCACTTCACCTGGGACCCGGAGACCCGCACCTGCTGACCGGTGCTCAGCAGGTCCTACCAGGCCCTAGGTGTGCTGTTCGGTCAGGTCCTAGCCGACGACCGCCTCGTGGACCAGCCTCTTGAGGTCCGGGACGACCCCGAGGGAGCTCTTCGGCCGCACCTGGGTCATGAACTGCACCGTCACATCGCGGCTCGGGTCGACCCAGAACGTCGTCGTCGCCACTCCGCTCCAGCCGTACGTGCCCAGGCCCGAGGGGGCCTGCGTGCGGTCCGGGTCGATCACCACGGAGACGCCGAGGCCGAAGCCGACGCCGTCGTTGCCGGGTTCGTCGTGCGCGGGGCGGCTGCCGAAGGCGCGCAGGTCGGCGCCGCCGGGGAGGCGGTTGGTGGTCATGAGGTCCACGGTCTCCGGGGCCAGGAGGCGCGTCCCGTCGAGTTCGCCGCGGTGGCGCAGCAGCTCCATGAAGCGGTGGACGTCGTGCGCGGAGGCCACCATGCCGCCGCTGCCGGACAGGAAGCGGGGGCGGCCGTGCAGCGGGAGTCCGGGGATCGGCTCGATACCGCCGCCGTCGGCGTCGCCGTACAACTCGGCGAGTCGGCGGCCTTGTTCGTCGCTGACCTGGAAGCCGGCGTCGGTCATCCCGAGCGGGCGGAAGATCCGCTCGGCGAAGAACGTGTCGAGCGGCTGCCCGGACACCACCTCGATGATGCGGCCCAGCACATTCGAGGCGACCGAGTAGTTCCACTGCGTGCCTGGCTCGAACTGGAGCGGCAGGCTCGCGTACACGTCGGTCGTCTCGGCCAGGGTCGAGCCCGGTACCACCGACGACTCCAGGCGGGCGTCGCGGTAGAGGGCGTCGACCGGATGGGAGTGGTAGAAGCCGAAGGTCAGGCCCGCGGTGTGGGTCATCAGGTGCCGTACCCGTATGGGGCCCGCGGCCGGGCGGGTCACGGTGTCGGCGCCGGATCCGCTGACGTACACCCGGGGCTCGGCGAAGGCCGGAAGGTGCAGGTCGACCGGGTCGTCCAGCGACAGCCGGCCCTCCTCGACCAGGATCAGCGCGGCGACCGCGGTGACCGGCTTGGTCATGGAGTAGATCCGGAACAGTGTGTCGGCTTCGACGGGCAGCCCGGCCGCGATGTCGCGGTGGCCGTGCGTCGTGAGGTGGGCGACGCGTCCGCCGCGGGTGACGGCCACGAGGAAGCCGGGCAGGCGTTTCTCGTCGACGTAGTGGGCGACATGCTGGTCGAGGCGGTCCAGCGCCTTCGGATCCAGGCCGGCCTCACCTGGGTCCACCTCTTGTCGCAGCTGTGCCATCGCTTTCCTCCGTCACGTTGGGCGAGGTGCGCTCCGGCATACCCAGCAGGAACAACCTCAGACATCATCGTCGCGCAGGAACACGTGAACGGGTCCCCACTTCACCATGATCGTCGATCGGGGCGGGTCGTCCCGGCAGGGCACCGCCCGCCACCGCACCGGCCACGGCCACCGCGGCGAGGACCATGAGCGGCGGTACCCGGCCGCCGCCGGGCCCCATGAGTGTGCTCGCGGCGGCCACACCTACCGCCGGTCCCACGTTCATGGCGGTCTGCTGGAGCCCGCCCGCCACTCCGGCCGACTCCACGGCACTGTGCCGTACGACGACATGGGTCGCCGCCACCATCACCGTGCCGAACCCGGCCCCCAGCAGTCCGAACCCGGCACAGAGCGCGAGCGTGCCCGACGCCCGGGCGAGCACCAGGATCCCGAGGGCCAGGACGGCCATCGCCGCCATGGTCGTACGGCGGGCGCCGAGGCGGCGCAGCAGTACGGCGCAGCCGGGCGCGGCGAGCACCATCAGCACCGCCAACGGCAGGCTGTGCAGGGCGCTTTGGAAAGCGTCCAGACCGAGTGTGTACTGAAGCAGGTACGTGCCGACGAACAGCGTGCCCGCGAGCGCGGCCGAGGCGGCCACCAGGATGCCGAGCGCCGAGCCGACGGCCGCCGAGCCGACGACGTCCGGTGGGATCAGCGGGCTCGCGCTGCGGCGCTCGTGCCGGACGAAGGCGGCGGCCGCGACCAGCAGGAGGCCCGCCTCGGCCGCCGTCGTCGCGTCGGCGTCCGGCAGCGCGACGAGGACGTGGACGAGGCACGCCAGGCTCACCGCGAGCAGCAGAGCACCCGGCAGGTCCATGCCCGGACGGTCGGGCAGAGGCCGCCGCGGCTCCCGCACGGCCAGGGCGAGCCCGCCGAGGACGCCGGCGGGCACGACGCTGAGGAAGAACACCGCCCGCCAGCCCGGCCCGGCCACCAGCGCCCCGCCCACCAGGGGCCCGACGGCGGCCGCCACCCCGATGGCCGCCGTGCGTACGGCGATCGGCGCCCGCAGCCGCTCCGGCGGGAAGGCGGCGCGCAGCATCCCGAGCGTGGCGGGCTGCGACAGCGCGCCGAACACCCCCTGCACGACCCGCAGTCCGATCACCCAGCCCACACCGGACGCGAGCCCCACGCCCGCCGAAGCGGCCCCGAAGCCGAGCATCCCGACCGCGAACAGCCGCTGATGTCCGTAGCGGTCACCGAGCCGCCCGGCGAACACCAACAGGCTTGCCACCGCGACCAGATAGCCGGTGCTGGTCCACTGGACCTGTGCGAAGGAGGCGTCGAACTCCCGTTGCAGAGTGGGCTGCGCGACGGTGAGGACGGTGCCGTCCAGGGCGACGATCACGGCCCCGACCACGCTGCTCACGAGGGTGAGCCGGCGGCGGGCGGTCACGTCGCTCATACGGCGGTCTCCGGACCGAGATGCGCGTCCAGGGCGGCTCGCAGCAGTGGTGTGAAGTCGTCGGCACCGGTGGCGAGTTGGAGGCTGCCCCAGCCCCACAGCTGGGCGATGCCGTGCAGATTGGCCCACAACGCGCCCGCGACCGCCCGGGCGTCGACGTCGGGACGGACCCGGCCGACCAGGTCCACCAGTCGGTCGAAGAGCGGGAGGCTGGTGCCTCGCAGGCCCAAGTGCCCACTTTCCAGAATATCGTGACGGAACATCAGCTCGTACATGCCACGGTTGCCCAACGCGAACCCCAGGTAGCGGCGCCCGAGCGCCGTGAGCTGCGCGCGCGGGTCGGCCATGCCGTCGCCGGTCGCCTCCGTCACCCCCGCCGCCTCGGACGCCAGCTCCTCGAAGCCGCGGCGGGCGATGGCGGACAGCAGTTCCAGGTGGGTGGGGAAGTAGCGGCGCGGGGCCCCGTGGGAGACGCCGGCCCGGCGGGCGATCTCGCGCAGGGTGAGGGCCTGGGCGCCCTCGCGGGTGACCAGGTCGACGCCCACATCGACCAGGCGGGCGCGCAGGCCCGGCTCGGGTTCGTTCATAGACACTGTCTACCAGTGGGACGTAGACAGTGTCTACCGAGCCCTCGTCCTGGAGCTCGCCGGGAATGCGCGAGGCATCCCGGCCGGTTGATCGAGGCATGACCCATGACGCGACACAGGACGAGGACGCACTGCTCCGGCTGCTCTCCGAGAGCCACGGCGGGGTGCTGGTGACCCTCAAGCGCGACGGCCGGCCGCAGTTGTCCAACGTCAGCCACGCCTACTACCCGGACGAGCGGATCATCCGGGTCTCGATCACCGACGACCGCGCCAAGACCCGCAATCTGCGCCGCGACCCGCGGGCGTCGTACCACGTGACCAGCCCGGACCGGTGGGCGTACACGGTCGCCGAGGGCACGGCCGACCTCACGCCCGTGGCGCGGGATCCGCACGACGAGACGGTCGAGGAACTCGTCCGCCTCTACCGCGATGTCCAGGGCGAGCATCCGGACTGGGACGACTACCGGGCCGCGATGGTCCGCGACCGCCGGCTGGTGCTGCGGCTGAGGGTGGAGCGGGCCTACGGAATGCCCAAGAGGGCCTCTTGAGGAGGGCGGTTTCTAGGGGTCGTCGCAACACGTGGTCGGTTTGATCAGGCCGTGAGTAGTTTATGCAGGCGCTCGGCTGGGGTTTCCCAGCCGAGCGTT